>NZ_JBHJWG010000012.1:0-181351 GCF_042266305.1 Kitasatospora sp. NPDC056076 | reverse complement strand
GTTCTTCGAGGCCAAGTCCTCCGACTTCTCCTGCACCAACAAGTACACCGTCGACCTCAAGCTCACCACCGCGATCGACGGCAGCACCACCTGGAGCAACTCCCCCGGCGTGGTGACCGGAGTCGGCTCGGCGGACGTCGGCGGCGCGGGGCAGAACGGCTGCGGCGGCACCACCCAGTTCGACTACGACGTCACCGGCGTCTACCGCCAGTACGCCCCCAGCCACGACAACCTCACCTTCGGCCTGTTCGCCCGCAACGAGTCCAACGCGGCGGCGTTCAAGCGCATGACCTACAACCCGGCCGTCGTGGTCGAGTACGACCGGGTGCCCAACACCCCGACCAACCCGTACGCCTGGCCGGCCCCCTCGACGGCCGTGCCGTGGGCCGAGAACCAGGGCTGTGACGGCCAGTCGATCGGGTGGATCAACTCCGGCTCCGGCTTCAACGGGTCCGTCACCCTCAACGGGACGGTCAGCAGCAACGCGCAGAGCTCGCTGTTCGCCTGGACCCACATCTGGGACTACGCGGACCTGAGCGCCGACGTCGACTCCGGCTACACCCCCGAGGTGGCCAACGGCGGGAACGCGGTCTTCCAGGTGAAGCCGGGCGTGATCAAGGAGGGCCACGTCTACGGCTGGGGCACCATGGCCACCGACAAGCTGGTCCAGATGTCCGCCTCGACCCCGATGTGCCGCTTCGGCGTCGACCTGACCCCGCCGACCCTCACCGTCCCGGACGCCAACACCGTCCTGCCGGCCGCCGACCTCGCGGACAGGTTCCCGCCGTCCGGCAACGGCCAGGTCACCAAGAAGCACGTCGGCGAGCAGGGCCTCGTCCCCTTCACCGCCACCGACCCGGCGCCGGGCGGCAACGCCTCCGGCGTGGTCTGCGCCCGCTGGGGCTGGGACCCTCAGCTCGCCAACGTCGGCTGGTCGTGCGGCGGTTCGATGCCGCAGGGCGGGATCCCGGTCACCCCCGGCCGCTGGGGCACCAACATCCTGTACCTGCAGGTGATGGACAACGCCCGCAACGTCTCCCCGGTCGCCCAGTACTCCTTCTACGTGCCGTGGAACCCGGACGGCCCGCCGCCGGTCTTCGGTGACGTCACCGGTGACGGCGCGCCCGACATCCTCGCGCCCGACCAGGCCGGCTACCTGCGGGCGTACAACCCGCCGGGCAACCCGAACGCCAAGAGCCCGTCCGTCTCGGCCGTCTCCATCCCGGCGGAGGCGCCCGGCGGCAAGGGGTGGAACGGCATCCAGCTGACCCACCGCGGCACCCTCACCGGCGGCAACAACATCGACGACGTGATCGCCCACGCACCCGGCGCGGGCGAACTCTGGGTCTACCCGAACCCGGGCAACACCGGCGTCTACGGCCGGATCGACAAGCCCGTCCCGCTCGCCAAGCCCAAGTGCGCCAAGACCGCCACCGAGGACTGCTCCTGGCTGACCACCACCGGCTACAACGCCACCGACTGGTCCACCACCCTGCGCATCGCCGCCCTCGGCGACCCCGTCAACACCGACCTCGACCCCAAGCTCGGCTTCAAGAACAAGACCGGCCTGCTCACCGTCGAGACCACCAACAACGGCACCGACGCCGCCCTCTGGTACTACCCCGCCACCAACGCCAACACCCTCGGCAAGCCCGTCCGACTCGCCACCACCGGCTGGAAGGACAAGGAACTCATCACCCCCGGCGACTGGGCCAAGCAGGGCCACCCCGGCCTCTTCACCCGCAACCTCGCCGCCTCCACCGACGCCGCCAAGGACGACCTCAACGGCCTCACCTTCACCACCGGCACCGTCCTGGCCACCGACAACCAGGGCCAGCCCGTCAACGACCCCACCGGCAAGCCCCTGATGGTCCCCACCCTCACCGGCATCGCCACCACCACCAAGATCGGCGGGGTGCCCAGCGACACCTGGACCACCCTCGGTTCGGACGGTGACATCACCGGCAGCGGCAACGCCGCCCTCTGGGGCACCAAGGCCGACGGCTCCGTCGACATCTGGTGGGGCAAGGTCACCACCCCGGGCAACCCGACCGCCGGCTACACCTGGCAGGTCGGCCCCAACACCATCGCCAACACCGCCGTCAACCCGTCCCAGTGGGTGCTCGACGGCCGCACCAGCGGCGACACCGGCGACACCAACAAGCTCTACCGCAACGGCGACGACCCCAAGAACAGCTACCCGACCGGGGCCACGCTGACCGCGGACCACAACCGCACCGCCAACAAGGCCACTGCCTTCGACGGAGCGTCGGTCTACCGCACCACCGCCCCCGTCAACAGCGGTCTCGACACCTCCCGCAGCTACAGCGTCTCGGCCTGGATCAAGGTCAACAACCTCGACAACTTCCAGACCGCCGTCTCCCTCACCGGTGACGTGGCCAGCCCGTTCTACCTGCAGTACTCGAAGACCTTCCACAACTGGGCCTTCGTCGCTCCCAGCAGCGACAGCACCAACCCGACGGCCTGGTACTCCGCCTACGACCGCAGCGGCCGCACCAACGCCACGGTCGGCCAGTGGACCCACCTGACCGGCACGTTCAACGCCGACACCTCGACCATCACGCTGTACGTCAACGGCGCGGCCGTCGGTTCCGACAAGATGCCCAGCGGCTGGAAGCCTGCCCCCGGCAGCCTGAACGTCGGCGGCGCCGCCTACAACAAGTCCGCCGCCAGTGACCTGGTCAACGGCGCGATCAGCGACGTCCGGGCCTACCCGTACGTGCTGACCGACCAGCAGGCCAACACGCTCGCCACCACCGACTCGGCCATCCAGATCCGCAGCGCTGTCGACAGCCGCAAGTGCCTGGACAACTGGGGCGGCAACGCCGGCGCCCAGCTCCGGATCTACGACTGCTGGAACGGCGAGGGCCAGCACTTCGTGATGACCAAGGACAACCGGATCAAGATGCCGATCTCCGGCCGCTGCCTCGGCACCGCGGACGCCGCGGCCGTCAACGGCACCCCGGTCGTCGCGCAGGACTGCGGCAGCAACCCGGCCTCCCAGGCCTGGGTCCGCCGCTTCGACAACTCGCTGTACAACCCGACGTCCGGCCTCTGCCTGGACCTCAACGGCTGGAACACCGCCAACGGCCAGGGCCTGGACGTCTGGCAGTGCGCCGACCAGGGGAACCACCACTGGATCTTCGAGGCCCAGCAGACGGTGTAACACCCGCAGGACCTCGTCACCGCACAGCGCTGTCCCCCGTCGGGAGTCCACCCGGCGGGGGACGGTGTCGTTCGGGCGACCGGCGCCGGACCTCCCCGGGGATTTTCCTCCGGCACCACCCGGTGTGATCAACCTGCTTCTCCGAGTAAGGTCCAGCCACGGCCGGGTACCGGTCGGTGACGAACCCTCCGGAGTCGAGGAGTGCGACCGTGCCCGAGCAGGACCGGCAGGCAGGCCAGTTCGAGCACCTGCGGCCGCGGATGCGGGCCCTCGCGTACCCGCTGCTGGGCTCGCACGCGGAGGCGGAGGCCGCGGTGCGGGAGGTGTGGGTCAGGCTCGGCCGGATCGATCCGGAGGAGGTGGCGGACCTCGCCGAGTGGTTGGCCACGGTGACCGGGCGGGTCTGCCTGGGCCTGCTGGGTGCGCGGGACGCCCGGCCGCGGCGGGCGCCGGAGGCGGTGGCCGGGCCCGCGCGCCCGGTGCCGTCGGACGGGTCGGTCGGGCCCGCGCTGCTGGCCGCGCTGGAGGCGCTGGCCCCGGCCGAGCGGGTCGCCTTCGTGCTGCACGAGGTGTTCCGCCTGCCCGTCGACCTGGTCGCGACCGCCCTCGACCGGACCACCGCGGACACCCGCGGGCTCGCCGAGCAGGCCCGCCACCGGGTGCACGGGCCCCGTGCGACGGGTGCCGGGGGCAGCCCGGCCGGCCGGCGGCGGTGGACGTTCTCGGTGCGGCGCCCCGCCACGGGGACCGGGCGGCACTGACGGCCCTGCGGCCCCGCGGCCCGGCACGGGTCACTGCGGCCCAGCTGCGCCGGTCAGCTGCCCGCGGTGTCCAGGCGGTGGCGCTGGTCCGCGTCGAGGACCAGGTCCAGGGCGGCCAGGCTCTCCTCCAGGTGGGCGACCGAGCCGGCGCCGATCACCGGGACGGTGGGGACGGGGTGCCCGATCAGCCAGGCCAGGACGACCTGGTTGACGGTGGCGCCGGTCTCCTGCGCGACCTCGGCCAGGGCCGCGAGCCGGGCGTCCGTCCCCGGCCAGCGGTACTCCTCGCGCAGGGGGCGGTCGGGGCGGGTGTAGGAGCCGCCGAGGAGCGGCGAGTAGGCGAGCAGAGTGAGGTCCGGCCGGTCCGCGAGGTGGGCCAGCAGGGCCCGGTCGGCGTGCCGCTGGATGCCGAGGTCCGCGCCGGGCCGGGGCTGGAGGTAGCTGTGGCGCTGCTGGACGCACCGGTAGCCGGGCCAGCCGCGCGCGTCGGCGAGGTCGTTGGCCGCGGCGAGGTCGGCGGCGCGGTGGTTGCTGCAGCCGAGGGCGGTGACCTTGCCGTCGGCGACCAGGCCGGCGAAGGCGCCCATGGTCTCCTCGACGGGGGTGGCCGGGTCCGTGACGTGGGCGTAGTAGAGGTCGATCCGGTCCGTGCCGAGCCGGCGCAGGCTGCCCTCGGCCGCGCTGCGCAGGGCGGGGGCGGAGAGGCCTTCGAGGTGTTCGGGGTAGGGCAGTCCGGGGACGGGACGGGCGCCCGCCTTGGTGGCGAGGACGAGCCGGTCGCGGTTGCGGCGGCGGGCGGTCCAGCGGCCGAGGAGCTCCTCGCTCTCGTGGCCGGTGCCGCCGGGGGCCCAGAACGCGTAGTTGTTCGCGGTGTCGATGAAACTCCCGCCGGCCTCGGTGAACCGGTCGAGGATCGCGGTGGCGGTCCGCTCGTCGACGGTGGTGCCGAAGGTCATCGCGCCGAGGCACAGCGCGCTGACCTTCGGCCCGTCAACTCCCAGGCTGCGGTGCAGCATCGGTGGTCCCCTCCCCTGGTCCGAGGGATCGACCCTACGGCGTCCGCCGCCCGGCCGCGAGCACGATCCCGGCGCAGGCGCTGCCCAGCAGGGCGCCGGCCAGGACGTCGCCCGGGTAGTGGACGCCGGTGTGCACCCGGGAGTAGCCGACGGCGGCGGCGAGCAGGCCGAGCGGGGTGGCGGTGGCGGGCAGCAGGGTGCCGACGGCGGTGGCCAGGGCGAAGGCGGAGGCGGTGTGGCCGGAGGGGAAGGAGGCGCTGGCCGGCATCGGGACGTGCCGGCCCAGCACCACCCGGGCGGCCTCCCGGTCCGGGCGGGGCCGGCGGACCAGCTGCTTGCCGAGGACATTGGCGGTGAAGGAGGCGAGGGCGACGGCGGCCGCGCCGGTGAGCCCGGCGCGGCGGCAGCGGCCGGGGACGAGCGCCAGGGCGGCGGCGACGGCGAGGTTGATCTTCGAGTGGTCGGCGGCCGCGGAGAGGGTGCGCAGGGCGGAGTCGAGGGCGGGGGTGTCGGTGGCGGCGACGGCGGCGTAGAGCGCCGCGTCGAGTGCGGTGAGGTCGCGCAGGACCGGGCCGGTCACCGGTGGCCCCCGGAGGGCCGGGCGGCCCGCGCCGGGTGCGTGCCCGCCCCGGACAGGGCCAGCCGGGTGACGTCGCGCCAGTCCAGCGGGTGGGCGTGGGGCCGCTGGGCCGGGTCGGCGCCGGGGCGCTCGCGCGGGACGCGGACCCGCAGGGCGCGGTGCCGCAGGGTGCAGACCACCGGGGTCGGCAGGGTCAGCGCCTCGCCGTCGACGGCGACGGCGATCTCGGGGACGTCGGCGTGCACGGTGACCTGCCGTGCCGAGAGCAGGGTCAGTGCGGCGGCCCGCTCGCCGAGCAGGACGAGTTCGGCGGCCTGGGCGGCGCCGTCGACCCGGACGCCGACCACGCCCAGCAGGCCCTCGTCCAGCCGGGGGCGGCGGCCGAGGTCGACGGGGTCGGGGGCGGCGTACGGGTTGTTGCTGACGAGCAGGGCCTGCGGGGCGTCGATGCGGTGCCCGTCGGCGCGGGCGGTGAGCGTGGGCCCGGCCTCGCCGGTCAGCAGGTCGGGCAGGGCGCCGAGGGCGGTGGCGGTCTTGGCGTCGCGGTACTCGGGGCTCTGCACGATCTCGGCGTAGGCGCCGAAGGAGACGGTGTTGACGAAGGTCCGGTCGCCGACCCGGCCCAGGTCGACGGTGAGTTCGACGCCGTCGCGGAGGGCGTCGAGGCAGGTGGCGGGGTCGGTGCGGTCGAGGCCGAGGTCCATCGCGAAGTGGTTGCGGGTCCCGGCGGAGACGACCAGGAACGGCAGGCCGTGTTCGGCGGCGACGGCCGCGACCAGGGCCTGGGTGCCGTCGCCGCCGGCCACGCCGAGCAGGTCGGCGCCGTCGGCGATCGCCCGGCGGGCGAGTTCGGCGACGTCCTGCTCGGCGGAGGTGTCCAGCAGCACCACCCGGGCGCCCAGTTCCTCGGCGCGCCGGACCAGGTCGAAGCGTTCGACCTTCCCGCCGCCGGACTTCGGGTTCATGATCAGGACGGGCTGCCGCGGCGGCGGGGTCTCCCGGGCGGGCATCGGGCGCGGCGGCCGGGCGGCGCGCAGCGCGGCGCGGCCGCACGCGAGGGCGGCGAGCCAGAGGGCCACGGCGGTCACCGTGAGCGCCAGCACCCCGGCGTCGTAGGCGAGCAGGACGCCGGCGGCCGGCGCGGCGACGGCCAGCAGCGCGCCGATCAGCCGCCACAGGGCCCGCCGGGTGATCGCCCACCAGACGCCGACGGCGGTGACCACCAGGCCGACGAACTCGGCGAGCAGCACCAGCGGCCCGTGCGGGCCGGTGAAGGCGAGCACGACCACGGCGGCCAGTGCGCACAGCAGGGCGAGCCGCGCGAGTCGGCGCGGTCGGCGCCGGTCCACCACGTCCGCCACGTCCGCCACACCCTTCACCGACCCGCTCCCCGTCGACCCGCCCGCCGTCGACCTCGACCCGCCCGCCATCGGCCCGCCCTCCTCCGTTCGGCCCCGTCCGGTCCGGTCACCGTAACCTGAGGGCCCGTTCGGGGCGCGTCGAACGGGCCGTGCGGCGCGGCCGGTTCAGGGGCCCGGCGGGCCGCTCCCGAATGTCCAAAAACAATTCCGGGGCCGCCCGCCGGGGGCCCCGCCCCGGAGAATCCGTCCGGACGCCCTGACGAAGCCAGCACGTATACGAAGCATCTGCGTCAGCCATGGTCAGCCCAGGATCACGTACGATAGCGCGGGGGTTATGGCGAGAATTCGCCGGGCGTACAGAAACCTCCCGCACGGACTGTCCGGTTAATGCTGTGACTGTAGTGTCCACGGGGGAATCTGGTGTATACCAATACGCTGAGCGCGTTTCGGTTGACGGGGAGGAAGGCATGCTGCTACGGCTGCTGGGGTCGGTCGAACTGGTCCATGAGGGGCGCTCGCTGGACCTGGGGGGCCCGCGGCAGCGGGTGGTCCTGGCGATGCTCGGACTGAACGTCGACCGGACCGTCTCCACCGAACAGCTGATCGACGCGGTGTGGGGGGACGCACCGCCGACCACGGCCCGCGGACAGATCCAGGTCGCCGTCTCCACCCTGCGCAAACGTTTCACCCAGGCCGGCCGACCGGAGGCGATCACCACCCGCTCCCCCGGCTACGCGCTGGAGCTGGAGCCCGCCGACGTGGACGGCCTGGAGTTCGAGCGGCTGGTCGCGCTCGCCCGGGAGGAGGGCGGCGCGGGCCGCGTCGAACGGGCGGCCGCCACCATGCGCGAGGCGCTGGCCCTGTGGCGCGGACCGGCGCTGGACGGGGTGCCCGGCGAGCTGGCCCAGCGGGCCGCGACCCACCTGGACGACCGGCGGCTGACCGTCCTGGAGGAACGCGTCCGGCTGGACCTGCTGCTCGGCCGGCACGGCGAGCTGGGCGCCGAACTCGCCTCGCTGACCGCCCGCCACCCGCTCCGGGAGCGGCTGTACGGGCACCTGATGCTGGCGCTGTACCGCTCGGGCCGGCAGGCGGACGCGCTGGAGGCGTTCCAGCGGGCGCGCCGGGCCCTGGTGGAGGAGATCGGCATCGAGCCGGGCCAGGAGCTGCGGGAGCTGGAGCGGGCGATCCTGTGCCAGTCCCCCGGACTGGACCTGCCGGGGCACCGCGACGGGCACGCCCGGCACACCGCCGCCGACCCGGCCGCACCGCCGCTCGCCCCCGCACCGGCGCCCGTACCCCCGGTGCCCCTGGTGTCCGTGGCGCCGCTGTCGCCACCGCCCGCCGACCGGGGCACGGCGGACCCGGGCTCCGCTCCCCCGCCCGCGCCCACGGCTCCCGCCGCCCCCGCCGCGCACCCCGGCCACCTCGTCCACACCGGCCAGGCCACCCACACCACCCACACCGTCCAGGCCACCCTCACCACGCACCCGGCACACCCCGCCGCCGAGGCCGCCTTCCGCCTCACCCCCCGCCAACTCCCGGCCAGCATCAGCGACTTCATCGGCCGCCGGAGCCAGCTCGACGAGATCAAGAAGCTGATCGTGCCCTACGCCGGCACCCAGGCCCCCGGCTACGCGGTGCCGATCGTCAACATCTGCGGCCCGGGCGGGGTCGGCAAGTCCGCGCTGGCGGTGCGCGCCGCGCACGAGGCCGGCGCCCACTTCCCGGACGGCCACCTCTACGCCGACCTGCACACCCCGACCACCGAGCCGGGCGCCCCCGGCGAGGGCGGCGAGGGCCGGACCGGGACGCTGCTCGCCCGCTTCCTGCGGGCGGTCGGGGTGCCGGCCAAGGCGATACCGGAGGACCCCCAGGAGCGGGCCGAGATGTACCGCAGCCGGCTGGCCGACAGCCGGGTCCTGGTGGTCCTGGACGGGGTGACCAGCGCGGAGCAGGTGACGCCGCTGCTGCCGGGCAGCGCGAGCTGCGCGGTGCTCGCGACCAGCCGGGTCCGGCTGTCCCGCGTCCCGGGGATCCACCGGGTGGACGTCGAGGTGTTCGACATGTCCAACGCGCTGGACCTGCTCGCCGGGATCATCGGCAGACCGCGGGTCCAGGCCGAACTGGACACCGCCGTCGAGCTGGTGCACCTGTGCGACGGGCTGCCGCTGGCGCTGCGGATCGCCGGCGCCCGGCTGGCCTCGCACCCGCACTGGCCGGTGGAGCGGCTGGTCCGGCGGCTGCGCAACGAGCGCCGCCGGCTGGACGAGCTCAGCCACCACGGCCTCGAACTGCGCTCCACCATCAGCCTCACCTACCGCGCCCTGCCGCCCTCGGCGCAGCGGCTGTTCCGGCTGTTCTCCCTGGTCCAGCTGCCGGACGCGCCCGCCTGGATCGCGGCGGCGCTGCTGGACTGCGATCCGTACACCGCCGAGGACACCCTCGACCTGCTGGTCGAGGCCCAGGTGATGGACATCGTCCAGTACCCGAACCAGCCGGGGCCGCGCTACCGCTTCCACGACCTGGTCCGCGCCTACGCCCACGAGCAGCTGGTGGCCACCGAGGACGCGGCCGAGCGGGAGGCCGCGCTGACCCGGATGCTGGGCGGCTGGCTGGCCCTGGCCGAGGACGCCCACCGCCGGGAGTACGGCGGCGACTACACCGTCATCCACGGCACGGCCGAACGCTGGCGGCCGCCGTTGGAGGGCCGCCCCGGCGCGGCCGGGACCGGGGTGGACGGCTGGGACACCGAGCGGCTGGCCCTGGTGACGGCCGTACGGCAGGCCGCCGCGGCCGGGCTGGACGAACTCTGCTGGGACCTCGCGCTCACCTCGGTCACCCTGTTCGAGGCCAAGGGGCACTTCGACGACTGGGAGGAGACCTCCCGGCTGGCCCAGGAGGCGGCCGTCCGGGCGGGCAACACGGTCGGCCGGGCCGCGATGCTCTACTCGCTCGGGACCCTGCACATGTTCCAGACCCGGCACGAGCAGGCCCAGGAGCACTTCGCGCTCGCCCGGGAGCTGTTCGAGGCGGCCGGGCACGACCACGGACGGGCCCTGGTGCTGCGCAACGACGCCTTCCTGGACGGGGTGCGCGGCGACGACCTGGCGATGCGGGAGAAGTACGACGAGGCGCTGACCGTGATGCGGCTGGTCGGCGACCGGATCGGCGAGGCCCACATCCTGCGCAGCCTGGCCGGCTGGTGGATGACGGCGGGCCGGCCCGAGCAGGCCCGCACCCTGCTGGAACAGGCCCTGGTGATCTGCCGGGCGGAGCACTGCGTCCGGGTGGAGGCCCAGGTGCTGCAACGCTTCGCCGAGCTGCACCTGTCGGCCGAGCGGACGGACCTGGCCGAGGACGCCCTGCGGGAGGTGTTGCGGATCGTCCGGGCCGGCGGCGACCGGATCGGCGAGGCCTACGCGCTGCACGGCCTCGGCACGGTGCACCGCCGGGAGGGCAGGCTGGACGGCGCGGTGGACACCCTGACCCGGGCGCTGGAGCTGTCCCGACAGGTCGGCGAGCGGGCCGTGGAGGGCCGCTCGCGCTACGCGCTGGCCGAGATCGCGCTCCGCCGGGCCGACCGCGCCCAGGCCGCCGGGCACCTCAAGGCCTGCCGGACGCTGTTCACCGAACTCGGGTCCAAGCCCTGGCTGGAGCGCACCGAGGACCTGCTGGCCGAGTCGCGGCGCAGCCCCGAACCGGCCGCCGAGGCCGGACCGGCGCTGCGCCTGGGGAGCCGCCCGGACCGCTGCTGACGGCGGACCACCGCCCGGCCCGTCCTGCCTACTGTCCTGCCGCGAGGGGCTGTTCGTCCGCCGCCCGCCCGATCAGCTCGGCCAGCTCCGCCACGGCCAGGCTGCCGGGCTCGCGGCGCTCCCGTACCCAGCGGTGCACCAGCTCCTGGAGCAGCTCGTTGACGGGCGTCGGCACCCCGCAGCCGCGCCCCAGCAGCACGACCTCCCCGTTCAGGTAGTCCACCTCGGCGGACCGGCCGCCCCGCTTGAGGCTCTGCCAGGTCGAGCCGTGCCCGGCCCCCGGGTCCGACGGCCGGCGCTCGACCGCGCCGAGGCGCAGTTCGGTCAGCTCCTCGGGCGTCGCGAACGCGATGTCCGAACGCTCCAGCACCGCGACGGCCTCGGCCCGCGCCCGGGCGGCCAGCTCCGCGGATTCGGCCCCGGGCCGCTGCCCGCACAGCGCGTCGACGGCGTTGGCCAGGTTGTCGACCAGCTTGCCGTACTTCCAATACAGCACGTCCTCGTCCAGCACGGCCCGGAAGTCGGCCAGGTGCAGGTCCCTGGCGATCTGCCGGACGGTGTCGTCGACACCGTCCGGGTAGCGGCCCAGGACCAGGGCGCCGGTGCGCGGCCCGCACCAGGTGCGCACCTCGCCCGGGGTGAGGAAGGCGGCCGGCAGCACGACCATGGCGCCGTACACCCGGCGGAAGTGCCGCAGCGCCAGCCGCTCGTTCTCCACCCCATTCTGGAGGCAGACCAGCGGCAGCCGGGCGCCGGCCCGCGCACCGGCCGGGCCGACCGGGCGGTCGGCCCAGTCGGCCAGCGCGGCCGCGGTGTCCTGGGTCTTGACGGCCAGCAGCAGGACGTCGCCCTCGCGCAGCTCGACCTCCTGCGGACCGGCGGCCACCGGGATCCGGGCGGTGTCCGCCCCCGCCGGGCCGTGCACGGTCAGCCCGTGCTCGCGCAGCGCCGCGCCGTGCTCGCCGCGCGCGACCAGGACCACCTGCCGCCCGGCCCGGTGCAGCCGCGCGCCGACCACGCCGCCGACCGCCCCGGCGCCGATCACGATGTACCGCTCGTCCATCGACTCCTACTCCTCCCAGCTGATCCCGTTCGCGTACCACGCGGCCAACTCATCGGCGTTGGCGGCGATTTCGGCCGCGTCCCGGCCAATGATCACATAGCCGCCGAGGTAGTCCCCGGACTTCTCGCCGCCGTGGTAGCGGTGTCCGACCGTGCCCTTGATCCGCTCCTCGACCACGAAGGACGGCGGGTCCTGCGGCAGCCCGGTCAATCGGCCCTGCCCGGGGTAGAACAGCACCCAGCCGCCGGAGCCGCCCGGCGGCACGGCCCGCAGCTCCTCGGCCCGGGGGATCCGCTCGCCGAGCTGGGCGGCGAACCAGCGCTGGTCCAGGTCGAAGCCGGTGGCGGCGCGGATCGCCCCGGTGGTGCGGGCCCCGCCGGTCCGGCTGGCGACCTCGCAGAGCACCAGACGGTCGTCGGGGGTCAGGAAGACCTCCAGGTGGAAGTTGGTGCAGTCCGGCGTCGGGAGCACCGCCAGCACCGTCTCGGCGTACTCGATCAGGCGCTCCACCAGCGGCTCGCCCCGGTTCATCTGGGCCGAGCCGAGGTAGCCGCCGGAGTGGAAGGTGAGGCAGTCGTTGAGGTAGTGCGAGACGAACACGGCGGCCAACCGGCCCTCGGTGACCAGGCCGTCGACGACGTACATCCGGCCGTCGACGAAGCGCTCCACCTCGGCGTGCTCGGGCAGGCCCCCGGCGAGCAGTTCGGTGAGGTCGGCCTCGTCGCGCAGCACCACGGTGCCCTTGGAGCCGGAGCCCAGAGCGGGCTTCACCACCACCGGGTAGCCGTGCTCGCGGAGGAAGCCGAACAGGTCGAGGGCGACCCGCACCGGCGCGAACTCCGGTACGTCCAGGCCCTTCTCGCGCAGCATCGTCTTCATCAGGACCTTGTCGCGGAAGGCCAGGGCGCTGTCCCAGTGCTGGCCGGGCAGGCCGAGCAGCTCGCGCAGCCGGGCGGCCCGCAGCACGTCCCGCTCGCCTCGGGCGATCACCGCGGCGAAGTCCTGGTCGGCCAACTCCATGGCCACCCGCTCCAGTTCACTGCCGCCGTGGTAGCCGGAGATCGACCGGGCGGCCGGCAGGTGGGCGTACTGCGGGTACTTCTCCTCGGAGACCAGCAGGGTCAGCCGGACGCCGAGTTCGGCCGCCCAGACGTCGTACGGGGTGTCGGCGTGGTCGCTGTCCACCAGCACCAGGGCGTGCGGGGCGGTCGCCCCGGTGGCCGGCTGCTGCGGCGGTCGTGCTTCCGTCTCCATTGCTCCTCCAGTCGGATGGTGGGCGGGGGCCGGCTCCCGGCCGGGGTCAACTCCCGACGGGGGCCGACTCCCGCGCCGGGGGTCAACTCCCGCGCCGGGGTCAGCTCCTGGCCAGGGCGGGCTGGTCCACCGGCTGCATCACGCCGTGCAGGTGGACCAGGCTGTCGCCCGGCGCGCCCCGGCGGACCTCCGTGACGGCGGCCGTGACCACGTGGTGGTCGCCCAGGGTGCGGACGTCGTGCCGGGTGCAGACCAGCCAGCTCAGGCAGCCGTCGAGCAGCGGGACCTGGTGCGGCCCGGGGTGCCAGCGGGTGTCCGGGCCGAAGCGGTCGGCGCCCGGGGTGGCGAACAGCCGGGCCAGCTCCTGCTGGTGGGCGCCGAGGATCTGGACGCCGAACCACTCGCTGTCCCGGACCCGCGGCCAGGTGCTGGACGTCTCCGCCAGGGCGAAGGAGACCAGGGCCGGGCTGGCGCTGACCGAGGTGAAGGAGGTGATCGTCACCCCGACCGGCCCGGGCGCGGTGAGCACCGCGATCCCGGCCGCGTGCGGGCGCAGCGCGGCGCGCAGTTCCTTGGCGTCGACGCTCACTCGGCGACCCCCGGGCCGGGGGCCGGGGCGGCGCCGACCAGCCGGTCCGGGCGGGCCGCGATGGTGGCCAGGGTGCGGGCCGGCGGGCCGGTCTCGGCGGGCGCGGTCCGGATCGCGATCCGGGCGGCGAGGGCGCTCGCCCGCTCGGCCGCGTCCCGGCCGTCCCGGCCGCGGGCCAGCACCAGGCCGCAGCGGTCGTAGGACCAGGCGATCGGCACCACGGTGTCGCCCGGGGCGACGCTCACCGAGGCGTCGACGACCGCCGGGTCGGCGAGCACCCCGTCCAGGCCCTCGACCGAGGCGACCACGCCGGGTTCGGCGGTCAGGAAGCGGATCGAGGCGCCGCAGGACGGCTCCCCGGGCCGGACCGGGTCGGTGCGCCCGGCGTACCAGAGGAAGGCCAGGGCGTCGGTGTCGATCCCGTAGACCTCCTTCACCAGGTCGGTGATCCGGTCCCCGCCGCGCCGGCTGTGCGACTCGACCAGCCGGGGCCCCTGTTCGGTGAGGATCACCTCGGTGTGCGCGGGGCCGTCGGCCAGGCCGACGGTGTCGAGCATCGCGAAGACCAGGTCCTCGACCCGGCGGGCGGTGGCGTCCTCCAGCGGGGCGGGCTGGGTGTGGCCGACCTCGACGAAGGAGGCGAGCTTCTCCTTGGCCGTGAAGGCGAGCACCACGTGCCGGCCGGCGTAGCTGAAGGTCTCCACGCTGATCTCGGTGCCCGACAGGAACTGCTCCATCAGGAAGGAGTGCAGTCCGAAGCCGGCCGCCCAGGCGCCCGCCTCGTCGACGGCGGCGAGGTCCTCGACGAAGCGCACCCCGAGGCTGCCGGAGCCGTAGCGCGGCTTGATCACGGTCGGGCCGTGCTCGGCCACGAAGGCGCGGATGTCCTCGGTGCCGTGCCCGATCCGGGCCGCGACGGCGTCCACGCCGCGCTCGGCGAGCAGGGTGCGGAAGGCCAGCTTGTCCTGGAGCACCTGGACGAGGTCCAGCCCGTTGCCGGGCAGGCCGAGCCGGGTGGTCGCGGCGGCGGCCGGCTCCAGGCCGTCCTCGATGATCGAGACCACCCGGACCAGCGGGCGGGACCGGTGCACGGTGGCGAGCAGTTCGGCGACGGCGGCGGGCTCCCGGTAGTCCGTCAGGTAGGCCTCGGCGACGTGCGCCAGGCCGGCCGGGTCCAGCTCCTGCGGCCCGTACACCCAGACGATCTCGAAGCCCGCGGCGCGCACCTTGCGCAGGGTGGCGGGGGTGCCGCCGATCACGGCGATCCGCGGCGCGGGCGCGCCCTCGGCGGGGCTGGTGCGCTCGCTCATGACCGCAGCTCCCGTCCGGCCTCGGACTCCAGCCAGCGGACCAGCTCGACGTTGTCGGCCTGCTCCGGCAGCTTCTCCCGGGCGTCCTCCCAGAGCGCCCGGCAGGCCCGGCCCAGGTCGGAGCGGCCGCCGGCGTCCGCCAGCAGCCGGTCGGCGATCCGCAGGTCCTTGAGCATCAGCCGCAGGGCGAAGCCGGAGTCGAAGGTGCCGGTCAGCACGTGCGCCGGGAACTTGGTCTCGGAGGCGTGGTTGCGGCCGGTGGAGGCGTTCACCACCTCCAGCATGACGGCCGGTTCGAGGCCGAACGCCCGCCCCGCGAGCAGGACTTCGGCGGTGGCGGCGAGGCTGACCGAGGACAGCAGGTTGTTCAGCGCCTTCAACGCGTGGCCGGCGCCGGACGGGCCGACCCGGTACACCCGGCCGAGGGTGGTGAGCGCCGGCTCGGCCAGGTCGAGGGCCTGCGGGTCGCCGGCCGCCATCAGGGTCAGCTCGCCGCCGCGGGCCGCCGCCGGGCTGCCGGAGACCGGGGCGTCCACCACGTGCACGCCGTACCGGGCGGCCAGTTCGCGCAGTTCCCGGGTGTCGGCCGGGTCGCTGGAGCCGGTGTCGACCAGCACCGAGCCGGCCGCCATGGCCGGCAGCAGCTGCTCGGCGACGGCCCGGACGGCGGCGCCGTCCGGCAGCATGGTGACCACGACCGGCGCGGCCAGGCCGGCGGGCGCGGCCGCGGCGGTGATGCCGCTCTGCTCGGCCGCCCGTTCGGCGGCGGCGGCGTCCAGGTCGAAGGCCGCCACCTCGAAACCGGCCTCGGCCAGGCGCCGGCACATGCCGCCGCCCATCGTCCCGAGTCCGGCGAATCCGATCCGCATGGTCGGTCTCCCTACGTTCGCATCCATCACGTTGTCGTCAATTCGGTTTCCCGGGACGGGAGTTTGGCGTGCCCGGCGAGCGCGACCCGCTCCGCCGCGGCACCGGTCAGCGCGAACACCGCGGCCGCGCCGATCCAGCCGACCGCGCCGGAGCCGAGCAGCAGCCCGGTGACCACCACCGGTCCGAGCACCCGCTGGCCGGCCAGGCCGAGGCCGAACACGGCCAGGTAGCGGCCGCGCGCCTCGGGCGGGGCGAGCTCGATGGACAGGCTCCAGGTGGCCGAGGTGCTGACCACCTCGCCCACCGACAGCGCCACGATCGCCAGCACCAGCATCAGGACGGACGCCGCGCCGTGCACCGCGCCCGCCGCGGCGAAGCACAGGCTGCAGGCGGCCAGCGCGATCCCGCCCCACAGCAGCATCCGGCTGCTGCGCCGCACCTCGTCGGCGAGCCGGCTCACCGGCAGCTGGGCGACCACCACCAGGACGGTGTTGAGCGCGTACAGCACCGACACGGTGGCGTGCGGGGCGGTGGTGTGGTCCAGCACCCAGACCGGCATCGCCACCAGCAGCAGCACGTCGAAGAAGGACAACAGGAAGTTCAGGCCGGTCAGCGCCAGGTAGTGGCGGTCCGGCAGGGCCCGGGGGCCGCCGCCGACGGGGGTGGCGGCGGCGGCCGGTCGGGGCGGGGCGGGCACCCGCAGGACCAGGACGGCGCCGCCCAGGAACGCCGCGGTGATCAGCACCATGGTGATCCGGTACGCCTCGACGGTGTCGAGGGTGAGCGTCACCCCGCCGGCCATGGCGCCGAGCCCCAGGCCGATGTTGCGCACCACGTTGACCAGGCCGAGCAGCCGGCTGCGGTCGCGCTGCTGCGGCAGCGCGGCCGCGACCAGGGCCTGGAGCACCGGCGGGCCGGCCCGGTCGAAGGCCACCGAGAAGAGGGTGACCAGCAGGTACTGCCAGAGGTCCGTCACGAACGCGAAGGCGAGGAAGCAGAGTCCGCGCCCCGCGTACACGGTGGCGAGCACCCGCCGGGCGCCGTGCCGGTCGGCGAGCACCCCGGCCAGCAGCGAGCCGGCCAGGGCGGCGGCGCCGGCCACCGCGAGGCCGGTCGCCACCTGGTTGGCGGACAGCCCGACGTGCCGGGTGAACCAGGCGATCGAGCTGGCCGTGAACAGGCCGATGCCCAGGGACTGGACGAGTGCGGCCAGGGCCAGTCGGCGCCCTTCGGCGGAGAGCTCCCGCAGACCGACCGGCCGCCGCATCACTCGACCCCGAAGTCGAAGTCGACCAGTTCGGTCAGCTCCATCTCGCGCACGATCCGGCGGATGCCGGAGAAGTCGCGCACCAGCAGGTTGCTGCCCGCGGCCCGCCGGCAGTCCTCGACGATCTCGTCGGCCTTCTCGAACCCGGCGTGCTTGAGGATGCCGGGCCAGACCGCGAAGTCCTGGGCGACGAAGGCGTTCAGGGCCTCGGGCAGGGCGCCGACGAAGGCCCGCTGCTGCTCCTTGTTCAGGTGGGTGTAGAGGCCCTTGGCGACCTCGACCATCACGGAGGAGTGGGCGGACTCGTCGCGGGCGTGCAGCCGGGGCACCAGCGCGTGCAGCGGCTGGACGGTCTCGTCCCGGGAGAGCAGCTCCAGGTAGGCGTTGACGCTGATCTCCGAGACGGTCGTCCAGACCAGCTTGAGGAGGTCGCGCTCCCACTTCTCGGAGACCTTGGCCTCGGCCTCCAGCAGCCGCCGGTAGGTGACGGTGTGCGGGTAGGCCGGCTCGGCGGTCACCTCGCGCAGCTCCCGGGTGCGCTGCATGGCGACCATGTGCATGTAGGTGTGCCACACCTCGTCGACGTGGGTCTGCTGCACCGCCCGCTTGGTGTGCACGCCGTCGGCGCCGGGGAAGACGCCGTGCATGATCATCGCGAAGGTCGGGTTGGCGACGTACTCCTCGGCCGCGATGACCCGCTCGTTGTAGACCAGCCAGGCCAGCGTCTGCACGGTCCGCCGCTGCTCCGGGGTGGCGGCCAGCCAGAGCGGGTGCTCGGCGAAGGGCAGCAGCCGCTCGGGGTAGTCGGGCAGCGCGGCGTCGTACTCCGCGGGGTCCGGGTCGGTGATCCGGTCCAGGTCGGTGCGGACGGTGGCGCGGCGCGGCCAGGACGCGGCGAGCCGGCGCAGCACCGTCTCGTCGATTCCGTGGGCGTGGTCGTCGGGCCCGTCCGCGGCCTCCGGGGCGCCGGGGGTGTCGAGGTCGTGCAGCAGATCGGTCATCGGTCCTCCTCCTTGCGGGACACCGCGTCGATGACGTCGGCGAGCAGCGTGATGCCGTGCGTCAGCCGGTCCTCGGCGAGCACGATCGGCGGCATGATCTTGAGCACCTGGCCGCGCGCACCGGTGGTCTCCACCAGCAGCCCGGCGGCGAACGCGGCGCGCGAGACCTTGTCCGCGAGGGCGGGGTCGGTGAAGCCGAGGCCGCGGATCAGGCCCCGGCCGCGCGGGGTGCAGCCGAGCGCGGCGAAGCGCCGGGCGAGGTCGGCCAGCAGGCCGTCCAGCACCTTCACCCGGGCGGCCAGGCCCTCGGTGAACGCCGGGTCGGCCCAGTGGTCCAGGACGGCGGCGGCGGTGACGAAGGCCAGGTTGTTGCCGCGGAAGGTGCCGCTGTGCTCGCCCGGGCCGAGCTGGTCCAGCTCCGGCTTGACCAGCACCAGCGCCATCGGCAGCCCGTAGCCGCTGATCGACTTGGACAGGCACACCAGGTCCGGGGTGATGCCGGACTCCTCGAAGCTGAAGAAGGTGCCGGTCCGGCCGCAGCCGGCCTGGATGTCGTCGACGATCAGCAGGATGTCCCGCTCCCGGGCGACCTGCGCCAGCCGGCGCAGCCACTCGGGGGTCGCGGTGGCCAGGCCGCCCTCGCCCTGCACGGTCTCCACCACGAAGGCCGCGGGCTTGTCCATGCCGCTGCCCGGGTCGTCGAGCATCCGGGTCAGGTAGTCGATGGTGTCGACGCCCTCGCCGGCGAAGCCCTCGTACGGCATCCGCACCACGTTGCCCAGCGGGACGCCGGCCGCGTCGCGCTTGAAGGCGGTGGCGGAGGCGGCGAGCGCGCCGAGCGAGAGGCCGTGGAAGCCGCCGGTGAAGGCGACGATGTCGGTGCGGCCGGTGACCCGGCGGGCCGTCTTGAACGCGGACTCGATCGCGTTGGTGCCGGTCGGGCCGGTGAACTGGACCCGGTAGGAGAGGCCGCGCGGGGCCAGCACGACCTCCTGGAAGCGCTCCAGGAAGCGGCGCTTGGCGCCGGTGTGCAGGTCCAGCCCGTGCACCGGGCCGTCCGCGAGCAGGTAGTCCACCAGCGCCTGGCGGGCGTCGGCCGGGTTGTGACCGTAGTTCAGCGCGCCGGCGCCGGACAGGAAGTCCAGGTACTCGCGGCCGTCCTCGTCCCACATCCGGTGCCCGCTGGCCCGGGTGAAGACCGCCGGGAAGCGCCGGCAGTAGGTGCGGATCGCGGACTCCAGCTGGTCGAAGACCTCGGTGCCGGAGGAGGGGCCGGTGGGCAGGGTGGTCGTCATCGGGCGCTCCAGGGCTCGGTCGCGGAGATCCGCTCGGTCTCCTCGGGGGTCAGGACGGTGCGCGGCGACAGCGGGAAGCTGCCGTCCAGGGTGAGCCCGATCAGCTCGCGCAGGCGGTCCGCGATCAGGTCCGGGGTGTAGCGGGTCGGGGCCTCGGCGGCCTCGATCACCGCGGTCGGCGGGAAGAACCGGCCGCCGCGGGCCGGGCGGACCACCGCGTCCCAGACGTTGAGGCTCTGTCCGCCCCACTCGGCCCGGCCGCTGAACACCGAGTACAGCGGGATGCCGGCGGCGTGCGGGCGGCTCAGCGCCCGGTTGACGGGCTCGCTGACCATCTCGACGATCAGGCCGGCCGCGCCCGCGTCCCGCACCCGGCGGGCCTGGGCGAACATCCGCTCCGCGTCCTCGACGCTGTCGCCGTGCCGGCTCAGCTCGCCGCGCTGCGGGGTGTAGCCGAGGTGGCCGAGGGTGGTGCCGCCGGTCAGCGCGAGCGCCTCCAGGCAGTCGAGGTCGCCGTCGCCGGCCAGCTCGACCTTCACCGCGTCGGCGCCCGCCGCCCGGAACCGCTCGCCGGCGGCGAGGGCGGCCGCGGGGCTTGCGGTCGCGCCGTCCGGCAGGTCGGCCAGCAGGAAGGGCCGGCGGTGGGCCGGGAAGTGCGCGTCGATCGCCTCGCGTACCTCGGCGACCAGCCCGGTCAGGGTGGCCATCGCCCACTCGCGCTCGGCGTCGTCGGCCAGCGCGGTGCTCGGGCGGCCCAGGTGGGTCATGAAGTAGGAGTCGCCGACCATCACGCACTCCAGCGGGCAGTCGGCCAGTTCGGGCGCCTCCAGCGCCCGGGCCAGGCCCTCCACCTCGTAGCCCCGGTAGGCGTTGACCTTGAGGCCGACGCGCGACGGCGCGTCGTAGCGGCGCAGGAACGGAGCCAGGCCGGAATGCTCCAGGACCACCGTGTCAGTGCTCATCGATGCCCTCCCCGTAGATCTTGTTGATGCGGTCGATCGCCTCCGCCACCAGCGGCGGCGTGGCGGCGGTGAAGCAGAGCCGGGCCCAGTCGGCGCAGTGGGCGCCGAACACCCGGCCGGGGGCCAGTCCCACGCCCAGTTCGGCGCAGCGGCGGACGAAGCGTTCGCCGTCGCCGTAGGCGGCCAGGTCGAGGAAGGTGTACAGCCCGCCGGAGACCGCGGTGTGCGGGACCTCCAGCTTGGAGTCCGCGAGCCACCAGGCCGCGGCGGCCCGGTCGCGGCGGCGGGTGAGCTCCTCGGCCGGGGTGCGCAGCGCCTCGTACGCGGCGAACTGGGCCGCGGTGGAGACCGAGTAGAGCGAGTGCAGGGACCACTTGGTGAGCGCCTCGGCCAGGCCGGGCGGCGAGACCAGGAAGCCCACCCGGGCGCCCGGCATCGCGTAGGTCTTGCTGCAGCTGTACACCGAGAAGGTGCGCTCGGCGGCCCGCCCGACGGTGGCCGGGTCGACGAAGCCGGTCCGGGTGAAGTCGTAGTTCTCGTAGGCGTTGTCGGCGATCAGCCACAGGTCGTGCCGCTCGGCCAGCTCGGTGAGCGCCGCCAGCTGGGCCTCGCTGAGCCGGTAGCCGGTCGGGTTGTTGGGGTTGTTGAAGTAGATCGCCCGGGTGCGGTCGGTCACCGCCCGCTCGATCACCGACAGGAAGTCGAAGTCGGCGTCGGCGCTGAGCTCCAGGAAGACCGGCACCTCGCGCGGCACCCCGCCGGCCGCCCACACCAGGCCGGTGGCGAACAGCCACTGCGGGGACAGCACCAGCACCTCGTCGCCCTGGCCCAGGATCGCGTGCAGCAGCACCGAGATGGCGTGGGTGCCGCCGTTGCTGACCAGCACCTGCGCGGGCTCGACCGGGCTGCCGCGGCGGGCCGCCAGGTGCTCGGCGAAGGCCTCGCGCAGCTGTCGGACGCCGCCGGGCGGGGCGTGCTGGTGGGCGGCGGTGGCGAACTCCTCGGCGTTCCACGGCCGGGGGCGGGCGCAGGGCTCGAAGACCGTCTTGCCCTGGTGCAGGCCGATCGGGGCCAGGTCGCCGCTGCGGCTGAGCAGTTCCTCGACCTGGACCAGGGGCGAGGGGGGAATCTCTCTGAGGTCTCGTGCCAGTGACGGCATGCTCGGATGCTCCTCGGGTTCTCGGATGACGTGCGAGCTGTTCAGACGTTCTCGGCGCGGGCGGCGGCGCCGTGGGCGGGGCGGTCCAGGCCGAGGTTCTCGCGCAGCGTGGTGCCCTCGTACTCGGTGCGGAACAGGCCGCGGCGCTGGAGTTCGGGGACGACGAGGTCGGCGAAGTCGGTCAGGCCGTCCGGCAGCACCGGCGGCATCACGTTGTAGCCGTCGGCCGCGCCGCCGGTGAACCACTCCTCCATCGCGTCCGCGATCTCCTCCGGGGTGCCGATCAGCACCCGGTGGCCGCGGCCCCCGGAGACGGACTGGTAGAGCTGCTTGATGGTCAGCCCCTCGCGCCGCGCCTTGTCGTAGACCAGCCGCTGCCGGCTGGTGCTGCCCTGGGTCTCGGGCAGTTCGGGCAGCGGGCCGTCCACCGGGCTGCCGGAGACGTCGACGTCGCCGAGCAGCTGGGTGAGCAGGCCGAACCCGACCACCGGGTCGACGAGTTCCTGAAGTACGGCGTACTTGTCCTCGGCCTCGGCGCGGGTGCGGCCGACCACCGGGAACAGCCCCGGCATGATCTTCACCTGCTCCGGGTCGCGCCCGTGCGCCCGGACCTGCTCGCCCATCGCCCGGTAGAAGGCCTGCCCCTCCTCCAGGGTCTGGCTGGCGGTGAAGATCACCTCGGCCCACCGGGCCGCGAAGTCCTGGCCGTCGGCGGAGGCGCCGGCCTGGATCAGCACCGGGTAGCCCTGCGGCGGGCGGGACACGTTGAGCGGGCCGGCGACCGAGAAGTGCTCGCCCTTGTGGCCGAGGACGTGCAGCTTCTCGGGCCGGAAGAACTGCCCGCCGTCCTTGTCGAAGAGGAAGGCGTCGTCCTCCCAGCTGTCCCACAGCCCGGTGACCACCTCCATGAACTCGCGGGCCCGGTGGTAGCGGGCGCCGTGGTCCGGCTGGGAGTCCCGGTTGAAGTTGCGGGCCTCGGCGTCGGTCACCGAGGTGACGATGTTCCAGGCCGCCCGGCCCGCGCTCAGGTGGTCGATCGAGGCGAACTTGCGGGCCAGGTGGAACGGCTCGTTGTAGGTGGTCGAGGCGGTCGCGGCCAGGCCGATCCGCTCGGTGTGCACCGAGAGCGCGGACAGCAGGGTGATCGGGTCGAACTGCAGGAACCGTCCCCAGCGGCTGAGTTCGTCGGCGTCCTGGTACGGCGTGCGGATGCCGACGCCGTCCGCGACGAAGAACATGTCGAACTTGGCCCGCTCGGCCGTGCGCACCAGGTCCCGGTAGTGGCCGAAGTCCAGGCCGCCGTCGGCCCGCGCCGCCGGGTGCCGCCAGGAGGCGACGTGGTACCCGGGGACGAGCATGAACGCCCCCAGCTTCATCATCCGGCGTGTCCCGCCCATGACCTTTTCCTCCCTGTCCGTTGACGATCGGTCCCGACCCCGCGGGTCGTTCACTCGCCCGTCGTTCACTCGCCGGTCGTTCACTCGCCGGGGGCGAACTCCGGCCCGGTCACACCCCAGTGGGTGTCGTCGGTGACCGGCGCACCCCAGTGGGTGTCGTCCGCGACCGGCACCGGTGCACCCCAGTGGGTGTCGGCCGAGGAGTGCGCCATGCCCCAGTGGGTGTCGTCGACCGACCCGCTGCCCGGGCCGGCGACCGCCAGGACCACCCCGACCGCCATCGCGCCGGCCGCCAGGCCGAGCACGGTGCGGATCATGATCCGGGTCTTCGTCATTGCGCTCTCCCCCATGTGCTGTTCGCTGTGCTGTCGTGCGCCTTCGCCCGGCCCGGGGTGTGGTCCCGGTCCGGTTCCGCCGGGCGGCCCCGGCTGGGACCAGTCCAGACCGGTGCGCTTTCCAACCACCTTTCACGGGGCCTCCGCCGCGGCCCGAGTGTCGAAAGGCGATCAGAAGGACTCCAGAAGGGGGTTGCGCTCACGGCCCCCGGGACGGCGGTTCCGCGTGGGCCTCCGGGCGGGTCCTTCGGGCGGGCTTCCGGACGGGCTCGCGCGTGCGGGAACGCCGAAGGGCCGCCCCCGCCGGATGGCGGAGGCGGCCCTCGGGGCCTGTCTCTTGGATCTTGGTACAGGCGGCCGGGTGTCAGGCCTTGACGCGCAGGACGAGCTTGCCGGTGGAGCCGCGGGCCTCCAGGATCTCGTGCGCCTTGACGGCCTCCTCCAGTGCGAGTTCGGTGGTCTCGATCCGGACGGCGCCGGTGGCGAGCTGGCGGGCGGCCTCCACCAGGTGGCCGTGGACCAGGTCGGGCTGCTGGTCGGCGAGGCCGCCGATGTTGTAGCCGGCCACCGTCTTGGCGGTGTACCACATCTGGTTGGCC
Source organism: Kitasatospora sp. NPDC056076 (assembly GCF_042266305.1). Taxonomy (NCBI): domain Bacteria; kingdom Bacillati; phylum Actinomycetota; class Actinomycetes; order Kitasatosporales; family Streptomycetaceae; genus Kitasatospora; species Kitasatospora sp. NPDC056076. Next base: position 157,587 of record NZ_JBHJWG010000012.1, on the reverse strand, counting down.
TCGTAGGTGTGGTCCTGCTGCGAGGCGTTGCCGAAGACCACGTGGCGGCCGAGCGGGGCCAGCAGGTCCAGGGCCTTGGCGCGCAGCGGGCCGCCGATGGAGTCCAGCAGGATGTCGACGCCGCGGCCGCCGGTCACCTCGGCGAGGCGCTCCTCCAGCTCGTCGTAGGTGAACACCTCGTCGTAGCCGAACTTCTCCTTGGCGAACGCGGCCTTGTCGGCGGTGCTCACCGCGCCGTAGACGGCGCCGGCGCCCAGGTTGCGGGCGATCTGCGCGGCGCCGCTGCCCACGCCGCCGGCGCCGGCCAGCACCAGGACGCTCTCGCCCTCGCGGACCCGGGCCACGTCGTGCAGGATCGCCCAGGAGACCGGCAGGTTGCAGGGGAAGGCGGCCGCGACCGGGCCGGGGATGGCGTCCAGCTCGCCGTCGAGGGCGACGGTCAGCCGCTCGCGGGCCACCGCGACCTCGGCGTAGCCGCCGCCGGCCAGGGTGATCGCGGAGACCCGCTGGCCGGGGCGCAGGGTGGTGACGCCCTCGCCGACGGCGCGGACGGTCCCGGTGACCTCCAGGCCGGGGACGTGCGGGGTGCCGGGCTGGAACTGGCCGCGGCGGAACATCACCTCGGCGAAGTTGACGCCCGCGTACTCCACGTCGATCGACACCTCGCCCGCACCGGGCTCGGGGATCTCCACCTCGACGAGGGTCAGGACCTCGGGGCCGCCGTAGCTGTCGAAACGAATGGCGCGCATGGGAATGCCTCCTGGCTGCTGTGCTGTCGAACTGCTGCTGCTACTGGTCTGCCGGCGCCGCGGCGAGCCGCGTGGACCGCGGCGCACCGCGTGAACTGCCGGGTACTGCGTGAACTTCCGCTCACAGCGGGGTACTTCGGTGGACCGGACCGGTCCGCTTCGAGCCGCTTCGCGTCCTTGCGGGGCGCGTCGAGCCGCCGAACAGCGGACCGGGTCGGTCGGGGGGCGCCCACCCGGGCCGGGGGGACCCGGGCGGGCGCCGGGGGGGGTGGGTCGGTCGGTCGGTCAGTGCTGCGCCGCGCCGTGGCCGAGGCCGGGCAGCCGGCTCCAGCCCCCGCGGTCGGCGTGCTCGGTCAGCACCGGGTCGTCGCCCACCACCGTGGGGTGGCCGACGAGTCGGAGCAGGTCGAGGTCGGAGGAGTGGTCGCCGTAGGCGTGGCACTCCCGCGGGTCGAAGCCGCCCCGGTCGAGCAGCTCGCGGGCGGCGACGGCCTTGGCCGCGCCGATCATCGGCCGCTCCAGTTCACCGGTGAGGATCCCGTCGGCCACCAGCGGGCGGCTGCACAGGACGGTGCCGGCGTCGACGTACCGGGCGATCGGGTCCAGGCAGCCGGGGAAGGACCCGGAGACCAGGACGGTGTGGTGGCCCTGCTCGGTGTGCCGGCGGAAGGCGGCCAGGGCGGGGGCGTGGAAGAGCTCCCCCTCCCCGGTCCGCTGCCGGAACCACTGCTCGCCCTGCTCGGCGAGGTCGGCCTCCCGCACGCCGGTGAACAGCCGGTAGTACGCCCGGTTGACCTCCTCGCGCGGCACGCCGCCGTCCGCCAGCCGGCGGAGGGCGCCGTGGTCCCGCGCGTAGTCGGACTCCGGGCGGCCCTCGACCCGGTACCGGAAGGCCAGGAAGTCGAACATGCTCTTGACGTTGATCAAGGTCTCGTCGACGTCGAAGAAGGCCGCGGGGCCGGTCGGGCGGGTCACTGGGTGCTCCTGGGGTTCGTCATGGCGTCCGGGGTCCGTCCGGGATGAGTCCGCGGCCGGTCGGGCCGGGTGGGCTGGGTCAGCGCGAGCCGGCGACGACCAGCTCGCCCTCCCGCTCCTGCTCGGTGCGGGCGAGGCGGACCTGCTCGACGGTGCGGGCCGCGCGCTTGCCCTCCTTCTGCGAGATGACGTCGCTCTCGAAGGCGGTGAACTCGACCCGGGACAGCGAGGCGCGGGCGCCGCCCTGGTGGACGGCGATCTCGACGCCGAAGGACAGCCGCTCGGGGTTGTCGATGCTCGCGCTGAGGATCTCGTAGTCGACGGTGGCGTCCAGCGGGAACAGGAAGTTCTCGAAGTCCGTGTCGAAGCTCTTGATCACGTAGTAGTACTGCCGCTCCGGCCAGGCCGAGGCGTAGAACCGCTCGGTGACGGCCAGGAACATCTGCCGCGCCGCCTCGATGATGATCATGCCCTGGATGTGCTGGCCGGTGGTGTGGTCCAGGAGCAGTTCGTTGTCGTTGTCCAGTCTCAGGTCCGCCTGGTAGCGCAGCGCGTCGATCTGGCGCAGGCCGGCGATCAGGACGTTCTGCTCGCGGTGCTTGTGCGCCTCGTCCCGGTAGGCCAGGCTCGGCTGCAGCTCGGGCACCGAGATGCGCTCGGCCGCACCGTAGCGGGTGATCTCACGGGCCACCCAGTCCCACTCGTACGAGCTCATGCCCTGACCGTTGATCAGCGTCAGGCGGAGCTCGGGGTCACTGTAGCGCCCCGCCCGCAGCTCCTTGACGAACCCACCCGCGGTGGCCACTCCGTCGTTCGTGGCCAGAGCGCCGAAGCGGTCGCCGACCAGGTACAGAACCTCGGTCCGATGCGTCATGTCAATGCCCCCATCACATGAAGTGCGCGTGGCGCGCGTCTCTGAACAGGCAAAAGGCTGAATTGCAGCCCTCTCCCGCCTTCCTGACGGGAGGCCAGCTGCCCAGGACAGTATCAGCATTCGTAGACAGCTTACGACCCTGTCTCATATCAAGACTTCCTCAAGAATCCCGATGCGAGGTCGACCGACCGCCTTGACGGCCGCCACGGCGAACCTATAGCGTCCTCTGCCATGAGTAAGAACCCTGATACCAACCAGGGTTCTTGCTGCTAATCGAACTCATCGACACCTTCGACATCGGAGTCCTCGACCCATGAAGAGCTACCCACGCACCACGCTCGCCGCGGTGTGCATCGCCGGCGGGCTGCTCCCCGCCTCGCTCACCGGCGCCTCGGTGGCCCTGCCGAAGATCGCCACCGACCTGGGCGCGGGCCTCGGACCGCTCCAGTGGGTGGTCAACGGCTACAACCTGACCTTCGCCAGCTTCATGCTCGCCTGCGGCGCCATCGCCGACCTGGTCGGCCGCCGCAGAATGCTGGGCATCGGCATCACGCTCTTCGGCCTCTGCTCCCTGGTCAGCGGCCTGAGCAGCAACATCTACCTGCTGGACGGCGCCCGCCTGCTGGCCGGCGCGGCCGCCGCCGCGGTGCTCACCGCCGGCAGCGCGGTGCTCGCCACCACCTTCTCCGGGCCCGCCCAGGCCAAGGCCTTCGGCGTCCTCGGCTCCTCCTTCGGCGTCGGACTCGCCCTCGGCCCCTCCACCTCCGGCCTGCTGGTCTCCTCCTTCGGCTGGCGCTCGGTCTTCCTGCTGCACGCGGCGATCGACCTGGCGCTGCTGCTGGCCCTGCCGCGGATCACCGAGTCCCGTGACCCGGGCGCCCGCGGCGTCGACTGGGGCGGCACCGTCACCTTCACCACCAGCCTCGCGCTGGTCACCCTCGCCATGGTCGAGGGCCCCCAGCAGGGCTGGACCAGCCCCGTCGTGCTCGGCCTGCTGGCCGGCTTCGTGCTACTGCTCGCGCTCTTCGTGATCGTCGAACTGCGCCAGGAGCGCCCGATGTTCGACATCTCCCTGTTCACCCAGGGCCGCTTCGTCGCGATCTGCTTCGTCCCCGTCGCGCTCGCCTTCGGCTTCGTCTGCCTGCTGGTCTTCCTGCCCTCCTACTTCATGGGCGCCAACCGGTTCAGCAGCTCCGAGGCCGGCGCCGTGATGCTGCTGCTCACCGCCCCCGTGCTGGTCTTCCCGATCATCGCCGGTCGCCTCGCCCAGAAGATCTCGGTCCGCACCCTGCTGGCCGTCAGCCTGCTGCTGGTCGCCGGCGGCGCCGCCTGGCTCACCACCATCCACCCGGGCATCGGCGTGGCCGGCCTGATCGGCCCGTTCCTGATCATCGGCACCGGCGTCGGCATCTCCTTCGGCCTGCTGGACGGCGCCGCGATCGGCTCCGTCCCGCCGGAGCGGGCCGGTATGGCCGCGGGCATGTTCAACACCATGCGCCTGGCCAGCGAGGCGATCGCCATCGCCGGCATGGGCTCCGTCCTGGTCAGCCTGGTCAGCTCCAACGTCTCCGAGAACCTCGACTCCTACGGCAGCGGCTTCACCGGCAACCCGGACGGCCTCGCCGCCAAGGTCGCCCAGGGCAACCTGGCCGACCCGGAGTCCGGTGTCGCCGAGGCCGGCCGCCAGGCCTTCCACACCTTCCTCGCCGACGGCTACACCGACGCGCTGCGCACCGTGCTGTGGATCCTGGCCGGCGTGGCCGCGCTCAGCGCCCCGCTGATCGCCGTGATGCTCCGTGACCGCAAGGCCGCCGCCTCCGCGGTGACCGCCCCGGAGGCCGAGCAGGCCCCGGAGCCGGTCGGCGCCGGGCGCTGACGCCCGCCTCGACCGGCCTGACGGCCAGACCCGAGCGACCGGTCCGGGAGGGGCGCGGTGAACCCGCCGCCCCGCCCGGACCGCTCCGCCTCCGCACCTCCCGCACCCGCTGCACCCGCTGCACCCCCGAACCACCGCGAAGGAAGAGATCATGCACAGCCGCCAGCTCGGCCCCACCGGCCTCGACGTCGGAGCCATCGGCCTCGGCTGCATGGGGATGACCGACTTCTACACCACCGGCGGCTACGACGAGGCCGCCTCGGTCGAGGTCGTCCACCACGCCCTCGACCAGGGCATGAACCTGATCGACACCGCGGACGTCTACGGCCCGCACAGCAACGAGGAGTTGCTCGGCCGGGCACTGGCCGGCCGCCGGGAGCGGGCCGTCCTGGCCACCAAGGTCGGGCTGGTCCAGGAGCCGGACCGGCCGATGTACCGCAACGGCCGCCCCGAGCACATCCACGCCTCGATCCGCGCCTCGCTCAAGCGCCTCGGCACCGACCACGTCGACCTGTACTACCTGCACCGGGTGGACCCGGACGTCCCGCTGGCCGAGTCCTGGGGCGCGATGGCCGAACTGGTCGAGGCCGGCCTGGTCCGCGGCATCGGCCTCTCCGAGGTCGGCGTCGAGGAGCTGGCGGCCGCGCAGGCCGTCCACCCGGTCGCCGCCGTCCAGACCGAACTGTCGCTGTGGAGCCGGGAGGTGCTCGCCGACGTGCTGCCCTGGTGCTCGGCCCACGGCGCCGCCTTCGTCCCGTACTCCCCGCTCGGCCGCGGCTTCCTCACCGGCGGCTACACCAGCCCGGACGCCTTCGCGCCGGACGACTACCGCACCGCCAACCCGCGCTTCGCCCGGGAGGCCTTCGCCGCCAACCTCGCCATCGTCGAGACCCTGCGGCGGGTCGCCGAGCGGCACGGCGCCACCCCGGGGCAGGTCGCCCTGGCCTGGACCCTCGCCCAGGGCGAGCAGGTCGTCCCGATCCCCGGCACCAAGCGGATCGGCCACCTCGCCGAGAACGCCGGCGCGGCCGACCTGCGACTGTCCGACGCCGACCTGACCGAGCTGGACTCCGCGCCGGCCCCGGTCGGCTCGCGCTACTGACACCCCGTCACCCGCGCTCCTCCCCAGCCCGCTTCACCACCCCCGCCCGCACGCCCCCACCCCCGACCCGCACCAACCACGAGGAGAGACCTTCCATGGCACAGCAGCGCACCCTGGGCGCCGAGGGACCCGCCGTCGGCCCGATCGGCCTCGGCTGCATGGGGATGAACTGGGTGTACACCTCCCAGCTGCAGAGCACCGAGGAGTCGATCGGCGCCATCCGGCACGCCGTCGACCTCGGCATCACCCTGCTCGACACCGCAGACCTCTACGGCCCCTTCACCAACGAGGAGTTGCTCGGCGAGGCCCTCCGCGGCGGGCTGCGCGAGCAGGTCGTGCTCGCCACCAAGGGCGGCCTCAAGGCCGGCCCGGAGTCCCACCTCGGCTCGGTGCAGGTGTCCGCCGACGGCCGGCCGGAGCACCTGCGCGCCGCGGTGGAGGGCTCGCTGCGCCGGCTGGGCACCGACCGGATCGACGTCTACTACCTGCACCGGGTCGACCCGAGGGTCCCGCTGGTGGAGAGCTGGGGTGCCCTGGCCGAGCTCCAGCAGGCGGGCAAGATCGTGCAGTTGGGCCTGTGCGAGGTCTCCGCCGGCCAGCTGGACGCGGCGCACGCGATCGCCCCGGTCGGCGCCGTGCAGTCCGAACTGTCGGTGTGGAGCCGGGACCCGCTGGCCGAGGTCCTGCCCTGGTGCAAGGCCAACGGCGCCGCCTTCGTCCCGTTCTCCCCGCTCGGCCGGGGCTTCCTGGCCGGCCGCTTCGACGGCGAGAACGCGCCGGACCAGGACGACTTCCGGGCCCGGCTGCCGCGTTTCCAGGAGGAGGCGCGGGCGCAGAACCAGCGGATCTCGGACGGCATCCAGGAGGTCGCCACCCGCCACGGCGCCACCCCCGCCCAGGTCGCCCTGGCCTGGACGCTGGCCCAGGGCGAGCACGTCGTGCCGATCCCCGGCAGCACCCGCCGGCTCCACATCGAGCAGAACGCCGCGGCCGCCGAGGTCCTGCTGAGCGCCGATGATCTGGCCGCGTTGGACTCCCTCCCGGCTCCGGTCGGAACCCGCTACTGACTTGCCCCGCAGACGAGTTCGTTTTCCGAGTTGTCAATCAGGGCTCTACGAAGTATTAAGGTTCTGAGTAGCAGTTCAGGTTCCGACCACCGAGGAGGCCCCGTGGCTCCCCCCGACCAGGACGTCCCCTCCCGAAGGCTGGGACACCTCCTCAAGCAGTGCGAGCAGACCATGATGGCCGCGCGCGGCCGGGCGCTGCGCACGGTCGGCCTGACCGTGCCGCAGTACCTGACCCTCCGGGTACTGGCCGAGCACCCGGACGCGTCCGGGGCCCAGCTGGCCCGGCACTGCCTGGTCACGCCGCAGACCATGGCCACCCGGCTCGCCTCCCTGGAGGGGCGCGGGCTGGTCCGCCGGCAGGTCTCCTCGGTCCACTCGCACGTCTTCACCGCGCGGCTGACCGAGGAGGGCCGGGCCCTGACGGTCCGGGGCGAGGCGGCCGAGCACACGGCCGAACAACGGCTGGTCAGCTCGTTCCTGGCGGAGGAGGTGGTGGTTTTCCGCTCACTGTTGCGGCGCGCCGTGGCAGCGGTGTCCGTACCGGAAGCCGACCCGGTTGGCCCGAATCAGTTCGTACGTAGCGACTGATCAGCCCACTGATGTACCTTAAAGTCCGAATAATCCGCCGTGGGGGGCAGCCAGGGATGCGATCACTGTGACCGAAAACAGCTCCAACCAGCCGAACTCAGCTCCGCTCGATTTCCACGACCGCCTGGGCCATGCCATCAAGCGGGCCGAGCAGGCGCTGATCGGCGAGAAGACCCGCGCGCTGCGCACCGTCGACCTGACGGTTCCGCAGTACGTGACCCTGCTCGTGCTCCAGCAGTCCTCCGGAATGTCCGGGGCGCAGCTGGCCCGGGAGTGCATGGTCACGCCGCAGACCATGACCACGATCCTGACCAATCTGGAGAACAAGGGCCTCATCACCCGTGAGACGTCGAGCGTGCACCAGAAGGTGCTCGTGGCCAAGCTCACCCGCTCCGGCCGCACACTGGCGAAGAAGGCCGACACCTTGGCCCGCGGGGTCGAGAAGCGGCTCACCGACGCCTTCGACGACACCGAGCAGGCCCAGCTGCGCGAGCTGCTGGAGCGCTCGGCGGCGGCTCTGCGCAAGACCGACTGAGCCGCACCGCGGCAGCACCGCAGTACGGGGCGGAAGGCCGCCCCCTGGACGCCCGATCACCACCCGGGGCGTCGAGGGGGCGGCCTTTCCCATGTCCAGGGCCGGACGCCCCGCGCCCCGCGCCCCGGAAGCCTCATGCTTCGGACACAGCCTATGGTCCACCCATTCATTAACATTGCGATACTGGATAAGGCATTGACCTAAGTCAGGCCTCTGATACTGTATCGATCATGCAGACAGCGCAGCAGCACGCGTCGTCCATCGGCATCCTCGGCACCGGGTCGCACCTGCCCGCGAACGCCGTCGACAACACCCTGGTCGGCTCCCGGGCCGGCGTGACCGCCGAGTGGATCCACCGCAAGACCGGCATCAGCGAGCGGCGCTACGCCGCCGAGGGCGAGGCCACCTCCGACCTCGCCGCGCACGCCGCCCGGGCCGCCCTCGCCGACGCCGGGATCCGCCCCGGCCAGCTCGACCACATCGTCGTGGCCACCTCCACGCCCGACCACCCGCAGCCCGCGACGGCCGCCATCGTGCAGGACCTGATCGGCGCCGAGCAGGCCGCCGCCTTCGACCTGAACTCGGTCTGCAGCGGCTTCGCCTTCGCCCTGCACACCGCCCACCGCCTGATCGCCGACGGCGGCCACGCGCTGGTGATCGGCGCCGACGTCTACTCCCGGATCATCGACCCCACCGACCGCCGCACCGCGATCCTGTTCGGCGACGGCGCCGGCGCCGTCGTGCTCGGCCCCGTCCCGGCCGGCTACGGCATCGAGACCTCCCTGCTGGAGACCTTCGGCCGGCACCACCGCACCATCCGGGTCCCGGCCGGCGGCAGCCGTAGACCGGCCTCGCCCGAGAGCCTGGCCGAGGGCGACCACTGGTTCGCCATGAACGGCCGCGAGGTCCGCGAGTTCGTCACCGACCGGCTGCCGCTCACGGTCAAGGAGCTGCTCCGCCGGGCCGACCGCACCGGCACCGAGGTCGACCACTTCGTGCCGCACCAGGCCAACGGCCAGATGCTGGCCGAGATCCTGCCCTCGCTCGGCCTGGAGCGCGCCCGCACCCACCTCACCGTCGCCGAGTACGGCAACACCGGCGCCGCCTCCGTCCCGATCACCCTCGACGCCGCCAACCGCGCCGGCGCCCTGCGCGACGGCGAACTGGTGCTGCTCTCCGGCTTCGGCGGCGGCATGTCGATCGGCAGCAGCCTGCTGCGCTGGCACGCCGCCGCGTAGTCCAGGCGCACCGCCCGCCCCCGAACGACCTCCCCTGACGACGACGGGGCCCGCACCGCAACCGGCCCGGCACCCGCCCGACACCCGTACGAGAGAAGAGACGTGACCAGCAGCGCCGACCCCACCGCCCCCCGCCCCACCGGCAGACGGCCCGTCCTGATCGTCGGCGCCGGCCCGGTCGGACTCACCTCCGCGGCCGAACTGCTGCGCCGCGGCGTCGACATCCACCTGGTCGACCGCGCCCCGGCCCCCTCCCCGCTCACCAAGGCCCTGCTGGTCTGGCCGCGCACCCTGGAGGTGCTGCGCCGGCTCGCCGACCCGGCCGGCACCGCCGCCCGCAGCCTGCCGGTCGACGCCTTCCACTACTACTCCGAGGGCCGCCCGATCGCCACGCTCGACCTGACCGGTCGCGCCCAGCCGGTGATCCTCCCCCAGCCCGAGATCGAGGACCTGCTCGGCGCCGCCGTCACCCGGCTCGGCGGCGAGGTCGAACGCGGCACCGCGCTCACCGGATTGGAGCAGCACCCCGACCACGTGGTCGCCGTGCTGCGCGGCGCCGACGGCGCCGAGCGGCGCGCCGAGTACGCGTACGTCCTCGGCTGCGACGGGGCCGGCAGCACCGTCCGGGAGCTGCTCGGCCTCAGCTTCGAGGGCCTCACCTACCCCAACACCTTCATGCTGGTCGACGCCTACGTGGACGGCCCGCTCAAGCACGACGCCGCCCACTACTTCTGCTCCTCGCGCGGCGTGCTGGTAATCATCGGACTGCCCGGCGGCCGCTCCCGGGTCTTCACCTCGCTCCCGCCCGGCCTCGCCCCCGAGGACGCCACCCTGGAGCTGATGCAGCAGGTCGTGGACGAGCGCGGCCCGGGCGGCCTCACCCTCCGCGACTCGGCCTGGACCAGCACCTTCGCGGTGCACGCCCGGCACGCCGAGCGCTACCGCGAGGGCCGGGTGTTCCTGGTCGGCGACGCCGCCCACATCCACAGCCCGGCCGGCGGCCAGGGCCTCAACACCGGTGTCACCGACGCCCAGAACCTCGCCTGGAAGCTCGCCCTGGTCTGGCGCGGCGAGGCCGGCGCACCGCTGCTCGACAGCTACCACACCGAGCGCACCCAGGTCGCCCGCGCCGTCGTCCGCCAGGCCGACCTGCAGACCCGCGCCTGGCTGCTGCGCAAGCCCGCCCAGGTCACCGCCCGCGACCGGGCCGCCGCGGCCGCCTCCCGGTTCGGCCTGTTCGACCTCGACTACATCCCCTGGCTGGCCGGCCTGCGCACCGTCTACGGCGAGGGCCGGGAGACCAGGCTGCGCAGCTGGAAGCTCTGGGGCCACCGCTTCGTGCCCGGGGCGCTCACCCCCGACCGGCAGGTCTGGGACCGCCGGCTCGGCCGCCGGCTGTCGCTGCGCGAGGCCGTCTCCGACCTCCAGCACACCCTGCTGGTCGAACTGCCCGGAACCGCCCTGCCGCCGCGGGTCGCCCGCGCCCTGGAGCAGGCCGAGAAGCGCCACCCCGGGCTGCTGGACGTCCGGGTGCTGGACGCCACCGGCACCCTGCACGACGGCGCACCGGCCGAGCCCGACCCCGCCCGCGGGTCGTCCGGCCGCACCGCCGGCCGCGGGTCCGGCCGCGGCTCCGTGGTGCTGGTCCGCCCCGACCAGCACGTCCACGCCCGGCTCCCGCTGCACGAGGCGCACCGGGTCACCGCCCTGCTGGACGAGGCCCTGCACCACCCCGCCCGCTGATCCCGCCCGTTGGCCCCGCCCGCCGACCCCTACCCCTGAGGACCGCCCCGATGCGCTTCGACCCACCGCCCCGGATCGCCGCCGTGGTCGACTGGCTCCCCCCGACCACGGACACCGCGGCAGCGGCGGTCGCCGGGGGGCGGGTCACCGCCGAGAACGCCGCCAAGGACGGCTACCTCGAACTGCCCGTCAGCGACGGCCCCTCGGGCCCCGAGATGGCCGTCCTCGCCGCCGCCAAGGCGATCGGCGAGGCCGGCTGCCCGCCCGAGTCGATCGGCCTGGTCGTCCACGCCTGGATCTACCACCAGGGGCACGACTTCTGGTCCCCCGCCCACTACGTCGCCCAACACGCGGGCGCCGTACGGGCGGTGCCGCTCGGCGTCCAGCAGATGTGCAACGGCGGGGCCACCGCGGTCGAGCTGGCGGCCGTCCGGCTGGCCGCCGACCCGGCCCTGGAACGGGCCCTGGTCACCACCGGCGACCGCTTCGCCGCCCCCGGCTTCGACCGCTGGCAGGGCGACTACGGGGTCGCCTACGGGGACGGCGCGACCGCGCTCGTGCTGGACCGCGAGCGCGGCCCGTACCGGCTGCTCGCCGCGCACACCGCCGCCGCCCCCGACCTGGAGTCCATGCACCGCGGCCACGACGCCTTCTCCCCCGCGCCCCGCGCCAACGGCGAGACCCTCGACATCCGGCGCACCAAGAAGGCCTTCCTCGGCGACGGCCTCGGCCCGCACTTCGCCGCCACCGCGGGCGAGGGCGTGGTCCGGGCCGTCCGCGGCGCCCTCGCCGACGCCGGCCTCGCCCCGGACGACCCCCGGCTCGGCCACCTGCTGCTCCCCCGGCTCGGCCGCACCGTCCTGGAGACCGCCTACCTCCCGGCCGTCGAGCGCCTCGGACTCACCGGCGTCGAGGTGCTCGACCTGGGCACCCGCACCGGCCACCTGGGCGCGGGCGACGCCGCCGCCGGCCTGGCCCACCTGCACACCCGCGGCTTGCTCGAACCCGGCCGGATCGCCATCCTGCTGAGCGCCGGTGCCGGCTTCACCTGGACCGCCCTGCTCGTCGCCGCCGAGTGAGCGACCGGCCGCCACCCGTCACGACCGACCACCGAGGAACCCCGATGCCCAACTCCCCCGCCGCCCTCACCCCCGGCACCGTCCTGGTGCTGGTCGACCTCCAGCAGTGGATCGTCAGCCGCCCGGTCGCCCCGCTCAGCGGCCCCGAGGTGGTCCGCTCCGCCGCCCGGCTCAAGACCGCCTTCGAGGCCGCCGGCCAGCCCGTCGTCCTGGTCCGCTACGCCCGGATGGACGGCAGCGACGGCGGCCCCGACTCCGCCTTCAACCGCTTCGCCCCCGAGGTCGCCGCCCGCCCCGGCAACGAGGTGGTCACCAAGTACGGCATCGACGCCTTCGCCGGCACCGACCTCGCCGACCGGCTCAACCGCCTCGGCGCCACCGACCTGGTCATCGCGGGCATCGCCACCGAGTACGGCGTCGGCGAGACCGTCCGCACCGCCGTCAACCTCGGCTACCCCACCACCGTCGTCGAGGACGCCGTCGCCGCCCTCTCCCCCCAGGGCCACACCGCCGCCGTCGACGCCTTCCACCGCATGGGCGTCACCCTCACCCGCACCGACCCCCTGCTCACCCCCGCGGCCTGAGCGCCCCCACGCGCCGGCACCACCGAGCCCCCGCCCGGGACCTTCCCCGGGCGGGGGCTCCGCGCGCTCCCACGCTCAGGCCGCGGCGCGGACCGGGGCGGGAACCGGGGCGGACGTCGGGGCGGACGTCGGGGCACCGGACAGCCGGCGCGTCTCCCGGAGGGTCAGCAGGCCGATGACGACCATCGCCACCCCCGTCGGGCCGTGGACGCCGAACGCGGCCCCGGCGGAGCCGTGGTGGGCGAGCACGGTGGCCATGTCGCCGAACGGGACGACGGACCCGGCCAGCAGGACCCAGGCCAGGGCGCGGCGCTGACCGGTCAGCAGCAGCACCCCCAGGATCAGGGCGTTCGCGACGTCGCGGACGCCCTTGAGGACCAGGAAGCCGCCGCCGTCGCCGGCGGGCCAGCTCGGCAGGCCGAAGGTCGGCGCGATGGTCCCGGGCGCCAGCACGAAGGTCAGTCCGAACCAGAGGACGAAGAGGATGCCCGCGGTGGTCAGGGCGGTGTTCACGGTCTTGAGGGACATCGGGGTCTCCTTGCGGAAGTCGGGCGTGCGGGCTCAGACGAGGGCGGCGACCAGCAGGGCGAAGGCGGCGACGATCACGGCGACCCGGGCGTAGTGGTAGCGGTCCCAGCGGTCCGACTGCTCCTGCCAGTCCGCGGGGCGGTTCTCCGCGGTCCAGGTCTTGCTCCGGTTGTTGATCGGGACGAGCAGCAGGACCGACATCAGCACGCTGACGATCAGCAGCGCGCCGGCGGTGACGAGGAGCCAGGTGCCGTGGTGGTGCCGGTCGGCGACGGCCCAGACCGCGACCAGGACGAGCGAGCCGATGTACCAGAACGGCATCACGGCGCCGAGCATCCGCCCCCCGTGGGCGCGGCCGAGCTGGCCGGCGTCCTCGGGGAGCGCCTTGAGGATCCGGTTGAGGACGACGGCGACGGCGAACTCCACCCCCACCATCACGCCGAGTTCCACGGTGGTGAGGACCTTGAGTGCGGCGAGCATGATTCCCCCTGGTTTCTAGCGCTGCTAGCTGACGTGTCGATGCTAGACCTGCTGCCGCTTGAATGTCTAGCGGTGCTAGGATCGAGTCATGTCGGTACAGGAACGAAAGCAGCGCGAGCGGGCGGAACGTGAGCGCCTCATCGTGGCGACGGCCCGTGAACTCGCCGAGCAGCAGGGCTGGGAGGCGGTCACCACCCGCCGGCTCGCCGAGCGCATCGAGTACAGCCAGCCCGTCCTCTACAGCCACTTCCGCGGCAAGCGGGAGATCATCGGCGCCGTCGCCCTGGAGGGCGTCACCGAGATGGCCGCGGCACTGCGGGCCGCGACCCGCGCCGCGGACGGCCCGCGCGCCCGGGTCACCGCCCTGGCCCGCACCTACCTCGACTTCGCCGCCCGCAACCCGGCGGTCTACGACGCCCTGTTCCAGCTCGACGGCGGCCTGGCCTTCGCCGAGGAGGACACTCCCGAACCGCTGAAGGACGGCTTCGCCGCCCTGCTGGAGACCCTCGCCGACGTCGCCGGGGAGGGCGTGGACCCGGGCCTGTTCACCGAGGTGTTCTGGGCCGCCCTGCACGGACAGGCCACCCTGACCAGGGCCCGGCGCCTGCCCCCGGAGGACACCGGGCGCCGGGTGCAGCTCCTGGTGGACCGGCTCGCCGTGCTCTGAACCACCGCCGTGCTCTGAACCACCGCCGGGCGCCGTCCGGAGGACGGCGCCCGGTCCATCGGTTCGCGGGTCAGAGGTGGGGCGAGGACGGGTCGCCGCCGAGGCGGAGCTCGCCGACGGCGTCGAGGACGCGTTCGGCGGAGGCGACGTGCCGGCCGGCCGTGATGACGTCGCGCAGGCAGCGGTCGAGCGGGGTGCGCTCGGTGTAGACGGCCGAAGAGCCGACCAGGTCGTAGAGGTGCTGGACGGCCTCCCGGCAGGCGCGGTGGGCGTACTGGCGGGCGAGGGCAGCGGTGCCGCGCTCCGGGGCTCGGCCCGCGGCCTGGGCGGCCCAGGCCCGGTCCAGGGTGGTGTAGACGTAGGCGTCGGCGGCGCCGATCAGGGCCTCCGCGTGGGCCAGGTCGGCCGGGGCGGAGGGCCTGGGCAGGGCGGGGCCGCGGGCGGTGAGCAGCTCCCGGGCGCAGGCCAGCGCGGAGCGGGCGATGCCGAGCGGGATGCCGGCCATCTTGAGGGCGAGGTTGTCGGCGCGCAGGTGGAGCGGCTGCGGGGCGCCGGCCGCCGGGGGCGCGAAGGTGTGCCGGTCCGGGACGAACAGGTCGGCGACCTCGACGTCGTGGGAGCCGGTGCCGCGCAGCCCGGTGGTGTGCCAGGTGTCGAGCACCCGGACGTCCGCGGTGTGGAGGACGGCGACCCGCGGGGTGCCGTCGGGGGTCAGGAACCCGGCCAGCAGCCGGTCGGCGTGGGTGATCCCGCTGGCGTACGTCCACCGGCCGGACAGCAGGTACCCGCCGTCGTGCCGGACGGCCCGGCCGAGCGGCGGCAGCACCGTGGCGGTGATCAGGTCCGGGTCCGGGAACAGCTCGGCGAACACCTCGGCGGGCAGCGAGACCACCGCGAGCGAGGCGTTGAGCGCGACGGCGGCGCACCAGGCGACCGAGGCGTCGCCCTCGGCCAACAGGTCGACGGCCCAGGTGAGTTGCGGCGCGGTCAGCTCGACCCCGCCCAGGGCGGGCGGCAGGGCGGCGCGCAGCAGCCCGGTGGCCCTGAGGCCGTCGAGCAGGTCGGCCGGGATCCGCCCCCGCCGCTCCACCTCCGGCGCGCGGGCCGGCAGGGTCGCGGCGAAGGCCCGGACCCGGTCCAGTACGTCACCGGCGGTGGGCCCCGATCCGGGGGCCCGGGGCGGCAGTTCGACGACGGTCATCCGCTCGTCCTCCAAGCTCGGCCGGTCCGGCCGGTGGGTGTCGGTCACAGATCGCCCAGCGCCTTGTCGAGCTCGGCCGCCAGGGCCGGGAGGTGCGGCGGGCGCATCACGGTGTAGTGGTCGCCGGGCAGGTCGACGGCCTCGGCCGCGTCGCCGAGCAGGTCCAGCCACCGGCGGGTGGTGCCGGTGGTGGCGCCGTCCATGGCGCGCAGCAGCCGGACCCGGCCCCGGTACGGGGTGGGCCGGTGCCCGGCCAGGGCGCGGCTGAGGTGCAGGAAGCGGCCCGCGAGCCGGTCCAGGGTGGCGGGGTCGACGTCGTCCGGGAGGACGGCGGCCCGCCGGACCCGGGTGAGCAGTTCCTCGGTCGGGGTGCGGTCGCCGGTGGGCCGGAAGGCCTCCGGGCCGGGGTGCCAGTCGCGTCCGGCCAGCCCGGCGAGGTCGCGGGCGAACCGGGCGAGCAGGTCGGCGTCGGACTGCGGCCCGGCCGGGCCGGGCGGCTCCAACAGGTCGACGGCCGCGACGAGTTCGACAGTGGCGCCGCGGGCGGTGAGCAGCGCGGCGGCCTCCAGGGCGAGCACGCCGCCCATGGACCAGCCGCCGAGCCGGTACGGGCCGTCCGGGAAGCGCGCGGTGATCGCGTCGGCGTAGTGGGCGGCCAGCTCGGCCACGGTCGGAGCGGGTTCGGGGTCGGGGTACTGGAGGGCGTGCACCGGCTGGTCCGGGTCCAGCAGGGCGGCGAGCCCCGCGTAGCAGAGCACGTCGCCGCCGACCGGGTGGATCAGGAACAGCGGCGGCCGGCTGCCGGCGGCCCGGATCGGGACGAGCGCCGCCCGGCCCTCGTCGGCGGGCCGTTCGCGCAGCACCTCGGCGAGCGACTCGACGGTCGGGCGGGCGAGCAGGGTGGCGACGGGGAGCGAGCGGCCGGTGTCCCGGTGGATCCGGGCCATCATCCGCACCGCGAGCATCGAGTCGCCGCCGAGGTCGAAGAAGTTCTCGGTGACGCCGAGCTCCCGGGTGGCCGCGTTCGGGAAGAACTCGGCCCAGATTCCCACGAGTTGGTGTTCGACCGCGTCGCGCGGCGGGACGGTCGCGGCGGTGCGCGGGGCCGTCCGCTCGGGCGCGGGCAGCTGGCGGCGGTCCACCTTGCCGTTGTCGGTCAGCGGCAGTTCGTCCAGCCGGACGATCCGGGCGGGCACCATGTAGCCGGGCAGTTCCCGGCCGAGCGCCGCCCGCAGTTCCTCCTCCGGGAGTTCGGCCGACGCGGTGTCGCCCACCACGTACCCGAGCAGCCGTCGGGGCCCGCCCGGCTCGCCCTCGGCCACCGCGGCGGCCGCCCGGACGCCCGGTCGGCGCAGCAGCGCGGCCTCGACCTCGCCGAGCTCGATCCGGTGCCCCTGGATCTTCACCTGGAAGTCCGCGCGGCCCAGGAACTCGATCTCGCCGTCCGGCAGGTAGCGGCCGAGGTCGCCGGTGCGGTAGAGCCGCTCGCCGGTGACCGGGTGGTGCGGGAAGGCGGCGCGGGTCCTGGCCTCGTCGCCGAGGTAGCCGCGGGCCAGGCCGGTGCCGGCGATGTACAGGTCGCCGGGGACGAGCGCCGGGCGCGGGCGCAGCGCCTCGTCCAGCACGTGGAAGCGCTGGTTGCGCATCGGCCGGCCGTACGGGATGCTCGCCCGCTCCCGGTCCGTCCGCTCGACCGGGTGCTGGATCGACCAGACGGACGCCTCGGTCGCGCCGCCCAGGGCGTGGACGCGGGCGCCGGGCAGCAGCTCGGCGACGCTCTCGGGGAGGGTGACGGGGATCCAGTCACCGCTCAGCAGCACCAGGCGCAGCGGGGGTGTGCCGCCGACGGCCCGCAGGTGGTCGGTGAACATCTCCATCAGCGCGGGGACGCTGTTCCAGACCGTCACCCGGTGCCGTTCGGCCAGCTCCAGCCAGGCGGCGGGTTCGCGCCGTGCGGCCTCGTCGGGCAGGACGAGGGCGCCGCCGGCCGCGAGCAGTCCGAAGACGTCGTAGACGGAGAGGTCGAAGTTGAGCGCGGACAGGGCGAGGACGCGGTCCTCGGCGCTCACGCCGTACCGGTCGTTGACGTCCCGGAGGGTGTTGACGGCGCCGGTGTGCTCGATCATCACGCCCTTGGGCACGCCGGTGGAGCCCGAGGTGAAGATGACGTACGCGAGGTCCTCGGGCCGGGCCGGGGAGGGCGGCAGCGGCTCGCCGGAGCCGTCCTCCTCCGGCTCGGTGTCGACGTTCAACAGCTGGGTGCCGTCCGGCAGTTCGAGGGTCTCCGCGAGCGCCGAGCGGGTCAGGACCAGCCCGATGCCGGCGGTCTCGACGATCATCCGCAGCCGGCGGGCCGGCATCGCGGCGTCCACCGGCACGTAGGCGGCGCCGGCCTTGAGGACGCCCAGCGCGGCGACCACCTGCTCCCAGCCCTTGTCCGTCACGATGCCGACCGGCACGCCCGGGCCCGCGCCGTGCGCGATCAGCCGGCGGGCGATCCGGTCGGAGCGGCGGTCCAGCTCGCCGTAGCTCAGCGTCCGGTCGGCGGTGATGACGGCGGGGGCGGTGGGCCGGGCCGCGGCCTGCCGCAGGAAGCCGTCGTGCAGCAGCTCGGCCGGGACGGGGGCGTCGGTGGCGTTGGCGGCCCGTCGCAGGGCCAGGTCGGCGGCGGGCACGGGCACGGCCGCCGGTCGGCGCCACGCCCCCTCGCCGCACAGCTCCCGGACCAGTTCCCGGTAGGCCTCCCACATGCCGTCGACCACGCCGTCGGGGAACACCTCCTCGACCACGTCCCAGTTCAGGACCAGTTCACCGGCCTCCTCCAGGGCCTGGTGGTCGAGCCAGACCTGCGGGGTGCGGACCGAGCTGGAGGCCAGCCGGCCGGAGCGGCCGAGCCCGGTCAGCGCCGTGAGGGCGCCGCCGCCCTCGCCGGAGGCGTCCTGCGCCGAGAAGCCGATGGTGCTGGTGAACACCACGGGCATGCTCGCCAGGCCCGTCCCGGCCCGGGTGCGGTTGAGTTCGCGCAGCACCTCGACGCCGCTGACGTAGCCGTGGTCGAGGTCGGTCAGCAACTGGCGCTGGAGCCGCAGGGCGCCGGTGGCGAAGGACTCGGCGGGGGCGGCGTCGACCTCCAGCAGGGTGGTCGCGCTGAGGTTGCCGAGGACCCGGGCGACGTCCTCGTGCAGCGGCCGCCGGTGGAAGGCCAGCAGGTTGAGCGTGAAGCGCGGCGACTCGCTCCAGGCGCCCAGCACCTGCGCGTACGCGGCGCACAGGGCCGCCGAGGGCGAGACGCCCGCCGCGTCGGCGTTCGCCCGGAAGCGCTGCCAGGCCGCGGGCTCGATCCGGGCCGTGCGGTGGGTGAACACCGGCCGGCGCGGTGCCGCCCCGGGGCGCAGCGGCAGCCGGGGCGCGGACGGCAGGGTGGCGAGGCGGGCCTGCCAGTAGGTGAGCGACTCCGCGCGCCGCTCGGCGTCCGTGCGGGCGGCGGCGAGCACGTAGTCGCGGTAGCTGACGCCGGGGGCGGGCGTCGCGGGGGCGCCGTCGCGGTAGGCCTGCGCCCACTCCCGGAACAGCACGCCGGAGCTGCGGCCGTCGACGATCAGCGCGTCGAAGGTGAGGTGCAGCCGGGTGGTGCGCTCGTCCAGCAGGGTCGCCCGGACGTCGAACAGCGGCCAGGCCTCGGTGTCGAACACCCGGTCGCGCAGCTCCCGGTGGGTCGCGGCGAGGCGCTCCGCCCGCTCGGCCCCGTCGAGGGTCCGCAGGTCGGCGGTGGCGATCCGGTACGCGGGGACCTCGGCGAGCACCCGCTGGTACCCGTCCCGGGAGACCACCGCGCGGAGCATGTCGTGGCGGTCGATCAGCTGCCGCAGGGCGGCGGCGAGCCGGTCGAGGTCGGTGTCGGTCAGGTCGAGCTCGACCAGGAAGGAGGTGGCGACGTTGCCCAGCTCGAAGGCGTCCGTCCGGCCGACCAGGTAGGCCTGCTGGAGGTCGGTGAGCGGGAACGGCTCGTACCGGGCCGCCGGGTCGGCGACCAGCGCCGCACCGGGCCGCTCCGCCGGGGCGGTGGCGGCGCCGCCGTACGAGGCCCGGACGCGCTGCGCGAGTTCGGCGACGCTCCGGCCGTCCAGCAGTTCGGGCAGCGGGAGGTCGACGCCGAGCCGCCGGGCGAGGGTCTGCCGGATGTCCATCGCGATCAGCGAGTCGGCGCCCAGGCTGCGCAGCGGTCGGTGCAGGTCCTCGCCGGTGACGGCCGCGCCGCGCGCCCGGCCGACGATGCCGACCACCAGCGCGGCGACGTCGACGTCCTGGTCCCCGGGTACGGCCTCCCCCGCTACGGCCCGCTCCGCTACGGCCTGCCCCGGTACGGCCTGTTCCGGCCGCGCGGCGCTCGGCACCGCCTCCAGTCGTACGCCCTCGGCCAGGGCCACCGGCGCGCCGTCGGCGCCGACCAGCCGCACCTGGGCGACCAGCGGCCCGCCACTGTGCGCCGGTGCCCCCTCCGGCCGGGGGCCGCCGTTCCACAGCCAGTAGCGCTCGCGCTGGAACGGGTAGCCGGGCAGCGGCACGGGCGGGCCGACGGGCTCGCCGTGCACCCGCGCCCAGTCGATCCGGGCACCCCGGACGTACAGCGCGCCGAGACCGTCCAGCAGGGTGCGGCGGGCCTCCTCCCCCGCGCGCAGCGACGGCAGGAACCCGGCGTCCCCGGCGTCTGCCCGGGCCCGGTCGAGGAGCGGGGAGGCGGGGCCGAGCACCACGAAGGCACGGTGCCCCTCGCGCAGCAGCGCGGCGAGGCCCTCGGCGAACCGCCGGTCCGCCTCGGCGGCGGTAGCGGCGGTGCCGGTGGCGGCGGTACCGGTGGCGGCCGGGCTCGCCGTGCCCGCGACGCGGGCGGCCACCGCCTCGCCCTCGGCGCCGTGCCCGAGGACGGCGGCGGGCTGCACGCCCCAGGACCGCCACAGCTCGGCCAGCGCGTACTGGACGGCGGACGCCGAGGGCCGGTCACCGGGCTGCTCGGCGCACCGCTCCAGGGCGCTGCGGACGACCGGCTCGGTCGCGGCCAACTCGGCCGCCGCGTCGGCGAACCGCCCCGCCGGGCCCCCGGTGAACAGGAACACCGGTCCGCGCCCGCCCTCCGGGGTGCGGGCCCCGTGGCGGACCCCGGCGGGCCGTTCCCCGTCCGGGCCGGTCCGGGCGAGCAGCCCGCGCAGCTCGG
Organism: Kitasatospora sp. NPDC056076; assembly: GCF_042266305.1. Lineage (NCBI taxonomy): Bacteria > Bacillati > Actinomycetota > Actinomycetes > Kitasatosporales > Streptomycetaceae > Kitasatospora > Kitasatospora sp. NPDC056076. The sequence goes on along the minus strand of NZ_JBHJWG010000012.1, from coordinate 137,089 downwards.
CGGTGGAGGAGGCGACGGCGGTGAGCCGGTGCGGGAAGTGCGCCCGCCCGAGGCCGGTGGTCCGGCAGATCTCCGCGAGCGACCGTCCGGCGAGCCCGGAGTCGAGCGACTCGGCGTAGCGGACGGCGAGTTCGGCGAGGGCGGCCGGCGTCTTCGCCGACAGGGTGAGCAGCTCCGGACGGTCCGGCGCCGCCTCCGCGCCGTCGCCGGGGACGGCCGCCGGGGCCTCCTCGATGATCACGTGGGCGTTGGTGCCGGTGATGCCCTGCGAGGACACCCCGGCCCGCCGGGGCCCCGCGCTCGGCGGCCAGTCGCTCGCCTCGGCGACCAGCTCGACCGCGCCCGCCGACCAGTCGACGTGCGGGGTGGGCTCGGTGACGTGCAGGGTGGCGGGGAGCCGGCCGTACCGCATCGACAGCACGGTCTTGATCACCCCGGCGACGCCCGCCGCCGCCTGGGTGTGCCCGATGTTGGGCTTGAGCGAGCCGAGCCGCAGCGGCTGCCCGGGGTCGCGGTCGCGCCCGTAGGCGGCCAGCAGGGCGCGGGCCTCGATCGGGTCGCCGAGCGGGGTGCCGGTGCTGCTCGCCTCCACCACCTGGACGTCGCCGGGCGAGAGCCGGGCGTCGGCCAACGCCTGCCGGACGACCCGCTGTTGGGCCGAGCCGCTGGGCGCGGTGAAGCCGTTGCTGGCGCCGTCCTGGTTCACCGCGCTGCCGCGCACCACGGCCAGCACGGGGTGGCCCAGCCGCCGGGCGTCCGACAGCCGCTCCACCAGCAGCACGCCCACGCCCTCGGCGAGCCCGCTGCCCGCGGCCTGCGCGGAGAACGGGCGACATCGGCCGTCCGGCGACAGCCCCTGCATCCGGGTGAACTCGGTGAACAGCTGCGGGGTGGCCATCACCGTCGCGCCGCCCGCCAGCGCCATCGCGCACTCGCCGCGGCGCAGCGACTGCACGGCCAGGTGCAGCGCCACCAGGGAGGACGAACAGGCCGTCTCCACGGTCAGCGAGGGGCCGCGCAGGCCCAGCGTGTACGAGATCCGGCCGGCGGCGGCGCCGCCCACCGAGCCGGTGGTCAGGAAGCCCTCCGCCTCCTCGGGCACCTCGCCGCGCCCCTGCCCGTAGTCCAGGCAGGACAGCCCGGTGAACACCCCGGTCTCGCTGTCGCGCACCGACTCCGGGTCGATCCCGGCGTCCTCGAAGGCCCGCCAGGCGGTCTCCAGCAGCAGCCGCTGCTGCGGGTCCATGGCGAGCGCCTCGCGCGGGCTGATGCCGAAGAAGGCCGCGTCGAAGTCGGCCGCGTCGGGCAGGAAGCCGCCGGAGCCGGTCAGGCTCGGGCCCCCGCCTCCGACGGGGTCGTGCAGGCCCTCCGCCCAGCCGCGGTCACGGGGGAACGCGCCGACGGTCTCCCCGCCGGAGGCCAGCAGCCGCCACAGGGCCTCCGGCGAGTCGATGCCGCCCGGGTAGCGGCAGGCCATGCCGACGATCGCGATCGGCTCCTGCGGCCCCTCCTCCAGTTCGCGCAGGCGCTCGCGGGCCTGGTGCAGGTCGACGGTGAGGCGCTTGAGGTAGCCGAGCAGCTTCTCGTCGGCTGCCGGTGTCACTGCTGCTGATGCCATGACGGATCGGTCCTTGCGGGGAGGGTGGGGGTGGCCGGTGGGGGGTGGGGGCGGTGTCAGGTCAGCTGGGCGTCGATGAAGGCGAACAGCTCCTCGGCGGTGGCGGCCTCGATCAGCGCCGCCACGTCCTCCGCCGGGTCGGCCGTCTCCGCCGCGACCTGCGGTTCCGCCGCCCCCGTCACGGGTTCCGGATCGGCCGCCTCGGCCGGTGCGAGCGCGGCGTCCAGCACCGCGACCAGCTCCGGCAGCGTCGGCGCCTCGAACAGCAGGGTGACGGGCAGCTTGACCTCCGTCGCCGCGCCGAGCCGGTTGCGGAACTCGACCGAGGTGAGCGAGTCGAAGCCGAGCTCGCCGAACGGCCGGTCGGCCGGGACGGCCTCGGGCCGGCAGCCCAGGACGGCGGCCATCTGGGTGCGGATCAACTCGGCGAGCAGCTCCGCGCGTTCGTCGGCGCCCAGCCCGGCCAGCTCCTCCCGCAGCGGCCGGTCGCGCCGCCCGGGGGCGTTCCCGGGCCGCTGCGGCCCGGCGGCGGCCAGGACGGAGCGCAGCACCGGCGGCAGGTCGCCGCCGAGCTCGCGCAGCGCCGCGCGGTCCAGCCGGGCGGGCAGCAGGGCGGCGTGCGGGGACGGCAGGGCCGCGTCCAGCAGGGCGAGGCCGAGCTCGGGCGCCATCGCGACCAGTCCGGCCCGGGCGAAGCGGGCGCGGTCGGCGGCGCCGAGCCCGCCGAGCATGCCGTCCGGGTCGTCCCACAGGCCCCAGCCGAGGGCGAGCCCGGGCAGGCCCTGGGTGCGGCGGTGCCGGGCGAGCGCGTCCAGGAAGGCGTTGGCGGCGGTGTAGCCGCCCTGCCCGGCGCCGCCGAGCGTCGCCATCACGGAGGAGATCAGCACGAAGGCGGTGAGCGGGTGGTCGGCGGTCAACTCGTGCAGGTGCCAGGCGCCGTCGGCCTTGGTCCGCATCACCCGGTCGATCCGGTCGGGGGTGAGCGAGGTGATCGGGGCGTCGTCCACCACGCCCGCGGCGTGGACCACCGCGGTCAGCGGGTGCCGCTCGGGGACGGCGGCGATCATCGCGGCCACCGCGGCCCGGTCGGCGACGTCGACCGCGGCGAACCGCACCTCGGCGCCCGACTCCGCCAGTTCGGCGGCGAGTTCGGCCGCGCCGGGCGCGTCCGCGCCGCGCCGTCCGGCCAGCAGCAGCCGTCGGGCACCGTGGGCGGTGACCAGGTGCCGGGCGAGGGCCCGGCCGATGGCGCCCGTGCCGCCGGTGATCAGGACGGTCCCGTCCGGGTCGAGGACCGGCGGCACGGTCAGCACGACCTTGCCGACGTGCCCGCCCCGGCTCAGCAGCCCGAAGGCCTCGGGTGCGCGCCGCACGTCCAGGTCGGTCACCGGCGCCCGGCCGAACGCGCCCTCGGCGAACAGCTCGACCACCCGGCGCAGCAGCCGGCCGAGGTGCTCGGGCGGCAGCTCCAGCAGGTTCATCGCCCGGTAGCGGGCCCCGGGGTGGGCGGCGGCCACCTCGGCGGGGTCGCGCCGGTCGGCCCGGCCGAGTTCGACCAGCAGGCCGCCGGGGCGCAGCGACCGCAGGGACTCGTCGACGGCCGCACCGGTCAGCGAGTTCAGGACGAACGCCATCCCCCGAGCGCCGGAGGGGAGTTCGGCGAAGCGCGCGCCGAAGCCGGGCTCACGGGAGGAGGCCAGGTGGGCGTCGTCCAGCCCGAGGGCGCGCAGGGCGGGCCACTTGGCGGGGGCGGCGGTCGCGAAGACCTCCGCGCCCAGGTGCCGGGCGAGTTGGACGGCGGCCGTGCCGACACCGCCCGCCCCGGCGTGGATCAGCACGGCGTCGCCCGCGCGCACCCCGCCCAGTTCGACCAGGGCGTGCAGGGCGGCCAGGTGGGCGACCGGCACGGCGGCGGCCCGGGTGAAGGACCAGCCCTCGGGGATCCGCACCAGGGTGCGGTGGTCGGCGTGGGCGACGGTGCCGAGGGCGGCGGGGAACAGGCCCATCACCCGGTCGCCGACGGTCAGCCCGGTGACCCCGGGGCCGGTCGCGGTGACCACGCCCGCGCCCTCCAGACCGAGCGGGCCCGGGTCCCCGGCGTGCAGGTCCAGCGCGCCCAGGACGTCGTGGAAGGTGAGCCCGGCGGCGCGGACCGCGATCCGGACCAGGCCGGGGCCCGGTGTGGCGGCGGCCTCGGGGCAGGGGCGCAGCTCCAGGGCGTCGAGGGTGCCGGGCTCGGAGAGGTCCAGCCGCCAGTCCACCGCGTCCTTCGGGACCGTCAACGCGCGCTCCCCCGCCGCGGATCGCAGCCGGGGCACCAGGACGGATCCGTCCCGGACGGCCAGCTGGTGCTCCTCCGGCGTCAGCGCCTCGGCCGGGACCCCGGCCGTCTCCGGCCCGAGGTCGACCAGGACGAACCGGCCCGGGTGCTCGACCTGGGCCGTCCGCACCAGCCCCCAGGCCGCCGCCTGGGCGAGGTCCCGGACGGTCTCGCCGCCTCGGACGGCGACCGCCCCGCGGGTCACCAGCACCAGCCGGGCCCCGGCGAGCCGCTCCTCGGCCAGCCAGCGGCCGAGCAGGTCCCGCGTCCGGCGGGTCACGGTACGGGCCGCCGTCGCCGGGTCGGTCCCGTCCGCGCCCGCCGGACAGTCCACCAGGACGTGTGCGGGCGGCCCGGCCGCCGTGCACAGCGCCTCCAGGTCGAGGGCGTCCCACGGAACGGTTGCCTGACTGTCCGTCAGATCACTTTCGATAGATCCCAGTTGCTCCCAGTCGAGGGCGAACAGCGAGTCCCGCGCGGCGGCTTCGGGATCGACCGAGCCGCCGGTCTCCGCGACCGGGCACAGCTCGACCGACTCGACCAACCCCACCGCCGCCCCCGAGGCGTCCCGCAGGGTCAGCCGGAGGCCTCCGCCCGCGGCGGGCACCGCGTGCACCCGCAGGGCCGTCGGGCCGGCACCGCCGGTCAGCGACACGCCGCGCCAGCGCAGCGGCTGGGTGCGCCGCCCCTGCTGCCCCAGCGCGTCGGCGATCAGCCCGTGCAGGGCTGCGTCGAGCAGGGCGGGGTGCAGGCGGTGGGCCCCGGCGGCCCCGGCGGCCGGCTCGGGCAGGACGGCCTCGGCGAACCGTTCGCCGTCGCGCCGCCAGGCGGCCCGCAGTCCCTGGAACACCGGCCCGTACGCGTGGCCGTGCAGGGCGAGGTCCTGGTACGCGCGCTCCGGCGGCACCGGCACGGCGCCGGTCGGCGGCCACTCCCCGGCCTCCCCGGCCTCCCCGGACGGTACGGCTCCAGCGGCCCCGAGGGTGCCGGTGGCGTGCTCGGTCCACTCCCCGCCGGTCACCCGGCCGGAGATCCGGCAGGTCCGCAGCCCGGCGCCGTTCTCGCCGGTGATCCGGACCCGCAGGTCGACGGCGCCGTCCGCGGGCAGCACCAGCGGTGCGGTGACGGTCAGTTCCTCGATCCGGGCCGCCCCGGACCGGGCACCCGCGTGCAGGGCCAGGTCCAGGAAGGCGCTGCCGGGCAGCACGACCGCACCGGCGAGGGCGTGGTCGGCCAGCCAGGGGTGGCTGCGGATCGCCAGCCGTCCGGTGAACACCGTTTCGCCGTCGCCGAGTTCGACGGCCGCGCCGAGCAGCGGGTGGTCGGCCGGGGCCTGGCCGAGGCCGGCGGTGCCGGTCGGTCCGGCGGTGGCGGTGAGCCAGTAGCGGCGCCCCTGGAAGGGGTAGGTGGGCAGCTCGGGGCGGTCGGCGGCGGTGCCGGTACCGGTGCCGGTGAGCCGGTCCCAGGCGATCGGCAGGCCCCGGACGTGGGCCTCGGCGGCGGAGGTGAGGAAGCGGCGCAGTCCGCCGTCCTCGCGGCGCAGCGAGCCGGTCACCGTCCCCTCGACCCCGGCCTCCCCCAGGATCCGGCCGATGCTGGCGACCAGCACCGGGTGCGGGCCGACCTCGACGAAGGTGGTGTGGCCGGCGGCGATCAGCGCCTCGACGGCCTCCTGGAAGCGCACGGTGTGCCGCAGGTTGGCGTACCAGTAGGAGGCGTCGAGCCCGGCGCCGTCCTGCCAGTCGGCGGTGACCGAGGACATCAGCGCCGTGCCGCCGCCGCGCGGGGTCAGCGGCGCCAGCCCGGCCAGGATCCGTTCCCGGATCGGTTCGACCGCCGGGCAGTGCGAGGCGAAGGCCGCCGGGATCACCCGGGCCTCGACGCCCTCGGCCCGGTAGCCGTCGACCAGTTCGGCGATCGCCGCCGGCGGCCCGGCCACGGCCGTACTGCCGGGGCCGTTGACCGCGGCGACGGCCAGCGGCTCGACGAGCCGTTCCCGCACCCGCGCGGCGGGCAGCGGGACGACGGCCATCGCGCCCTTGCCCATCAGCTCGATCGCCACGCTGCTGCGCAGCGCGATGGCGCGGGCGCCGTCCTCCAGCGAGAGCGCCCCGGCCACCACGGCGGCGGCGATCTCGCCCTGGGAGTGGCCGACCACGGCGTCCGGGACGACCCCGGCGGCGCGCCACAGTTCGGCCAGCGACACCATCACCGCCCACAGCGCGGGCTGCACGACGTCGATCCGGTCCAGCAGCGGCGCCCCGGCCAGGACGTCCGCCAACGACCAGTCCACGTACGGCGCGAGCGCCCGCTCGCACTCGGCCAGCCGGGCCGCGAAGACCGGGCTCTCGGCGGCGAGCGCCGCCGCCATCCCCTGCCACTGGCCGCCCTGGCCGGGGAAGACCAGGACGGTCCGCCCGGGCTCGCCGGCCCGGCCGGTGACGACGGCGCGGTTCTCCTCGCCGCGGGCCAGGGCGTCCAGCGCCCGGTCGGCCTCGGCGCGGTCGGCGGCGATCACCACGGCGCGCTCGTCGAAGGCCGTACGGGCGGTCAGGGCCGGTGCGGCCGCGGTCGGGTCGAGCGGGGCGGCGGCCAGCCGCCGGGCCTGCTCGCGCAGCGCCTCGGGGGTGCGGGCGGACAGCACCACCGGCACCACGGGCGGGCGCTGCGGCTGCTCCGCGGTTCCGGCGTCGGTCCCGGCCTCGGTCCCGGCGTCGGTTCCGGCCTCGGTTCCGGCCTCGGTTCCGGCCGCGACGACGGGCGGCTCGGTCAGGATGACGTGCGCGTTGGTGCCGCTGATCCCGAAGGAGGAGACGCCGCCGCGCCGGGGCCCGCCGGTCCGCGGCCAGGGCCGGGCCCGGTCGAGCAGGGCCACCGCTCCGGCCGTCCAGTCCACGTGCGGGGACGGCCGGTCGACGTGCAGGGTCGCGGGCAGGGTGGCGTGCCGGATCGCCTGCACCATCTTGATCACGCCGCCGACGCCGGCCGCCGCCTGGGCGTGCCCGATGTTGGACTTGAGCGAGCCCAGCCACAGCGGCCGCCGCCCGTCCCGGTCCTGACCGTAGGTGGCGAGCAGGGCGTTCGCCTCGATCGGGTCGCCCAGCGCGGTGCCGGTGCCGTGCGCCTCGACGGCGTCGACCTGGCGCGGGGTGAGTCCGGCGTCGGCGAGGGCGTCCTCGATGACGCGCTGCTGGGCGAGGCCGTTCGGCGCGGACAGCCCGTTGGAGGCGCCGTCGGAGTTGACGGCGCTGCCCGCGACGACCGCCAGCACCGGGTGGCCGTGGCGGCGGGCGGCGGAGAGCCGCTCGACCACCACCATCCCGGCGCCCTCGCCCCAGCCGGTGCCGTCCGCCTGCGCGGAGAACGCCTTGCAGCGGCCGTCGGCGGCCAGCACCCGCTGGCGGGAGAGCTCGACGAACATGCCGGGGGTGGCCATCACGGTGACGCCGCCGGCCAGGGCGAGCGTGCACTCCCCGGAGCGCACCGAGCGCACCGCCTGGTGCAGCGCCACCAGCGAGGCCGAGCAGGCGGTGTCGACGGTCAGCGCGGGGCCGTTCAGGCCGAGCAGGTAGGCGATCCGGCCGGAGACCACGCTCACGCTGGTGCCGGTCAGCAGGTGCCCGGCGACGCCGGGGCCGGCCGTCTCCATGCCGGGCCCGTAGTCGGCATGCATCGCACCGGCGAACACGCCGGTCCGGCTGCCCGCCAGCGCCGTCGGGTCGATCCCGGCGCGCTCCAGGGCCTCCCAGGCGACCTCCAGCAGGAGCCGCTGCTGCGGGTCCATGGCGAGGGCCTCGCGGGGGCTGATCCCGAAGAACTCCGCGTCGAAGTCCGGCGCCTCCCGGACGAAGCCGCCCCGGCGGACGTACGAGGTCCCGGTCCGGTCCTGGTCCGGGTGGAAGAGTGCGGCCAGGTCCCAGCCGCGGTCGTCCGGGAAGTCCCCGGTGGCGTCCGTCCCGGTGTCCACCAGGCGCCACAGGTCCTCGGGCGAGCGCACCCCGCCGGGGTAGCGGCAGGCCATGCCGACGATGACCACCGGGTCGTCCTCGTCCGGCTCCGGCGCCGCGTCGGTCCCCGGCGCACCGGTCACGTCCGGCGACGGGGGCTGCGCCACCGGCTCCGGGCCGGCCCGGAGCGCCCCGATCGCGCCGGCCAGGGCGGCCGGGCTGGGGTGGTCGTACAGGACGGTGCTCTCCAGTGCCAGGCCGGTCGCGGCCGACAGCCGGTCGCGCAGTTCGAGCGCCATGGCGGAGTCCAGGCCCAGTTCCCGGAAGGTCCGGCCGGGCCGGACCTCGGCGGCCGAACCGGCGTCCAGCACCACGGCGGTGTGGCTCCGGACCAGCTCCAGCAGCGCCCGCTGGTCCACGGCGGGGGCCTGCGGTGCGACGGGGTCCTCCGGCATGACGGGCGCCTGCGCTACGGGCGCGTCCGCCGTGCCCCCGCTCTCCTCCGGCTTCGCCCCCGGCAGCCCCGCCGGCCAGCAGGAGCGCCGCTGGAACGGGTACGTCGGCAGGTCGACCAGCGGCGCCGTGCCGGGCAGAAGCGCCGCCCAGTCCACCGCGACGCCCCGGACGAAGGCCTCGGCCGCCGCCGTGAGGAAGCGGCGGCGGTCCCCGCGCCCGCGCCGGAGCGTGCCGAGCACCGCGCCCGCGCCGCCGCGCGCGTCGACCGCCTGCCGGAGGCCCAGCGCCAGCACCGGGTGCGGGCTGATCTCCAGGAAGGCGGTGTGGCCCGCGTCCAGCAGCCGCTCGACGGCCGGCCCGAAGCGCACCGGCTCGCGCAGGTTGCGGTACCAGTAGTGGGCGTCCAGCTCCGCGGTGTCCACGGGCGCCGCCGTGACGGTGGAGTGGAACGGCACGTCGACGGCGCGCGGGGCGACCCCGGCGAAGGCGGCGAGCAGCTCCTCCCGCAGGTCCTCGACGGCCGCGCTGTGCGAGGCGTAGTCGATCGGCACCCGGCGGGTGCGCACCCGCGGCCCGTAGTGGGCGGCCAGCGCGTCGAGCGCGTCGGCCGGGCCGGCCACCACCGTGTGCGCGGGCCCGTTGACGGCCGCGACCGACAGCGCCGGGTGCACCGCCGCGAGGTCCGACCCGACCTCCCCGGAGGGCAGTTCGACGGACAGCAGGCCGCCCCGGCCGGCGATCCGGTTCAGCGCCCGGCTGCGCAGCGCGACGATCCGCGCGCCGTCCGCCAGCGACAGCGCGCCCACGGCGGTGGCGGCGGCGATCTCGCCCTGGGAGTGGGCCACCACGGCGGCGGGCTCCACCCCGGCCGAGCGCCACAGCGCGGCCAGCGACACCATCACCGCCCACAGCGCGGGCTGGATCACCTCGTCGCCCGCCAGGGCCGGCGCTCCCTCGGCGCCGCGCAGCACGTCCGTCAACGACCAGTCCACGTACGGGCGGAGGGCCTGCGCGCAGGCGTCGATCCGTTCGGCGAAGACCGGCGATCCGTCGAGCAGTTCCGCCGCCATGCCGGCCCACTGCGAGCCCTGGCCGGGGAAGACGAAGACCGGACGGACCGGCGGCCCGTCGTGCCGGCCCTCGACCACGGCCGCCGACGGCTGCCCGGCCGCCCGTGCCGCCAGGGCGGCGAGGAAGGCGTCCCGGTCGTCCGCGACGACGACGCAGCGCTGTTCGAAGGTGCTGCGGGTGAGGGCCAGCGAGCGGCCCACCGAGGCCGGTCCGAGCTCCGGACGCTCCGTCACCCGGGCCCGCAGCCGCTCCGCCTGGTCCCGCAGCGCGGGTTCGTCCCGCCCCGAGAGCACCCAGGGCAGCGCCCCGGCCGCGCCCCCGCCGCCCGCCGGCGCGGGCTCGCCCGCGCGCCAGTCGGCCAGCAGCACGTGGCAGTTGGTGCCGCCGATGCCGAAGGAGCTGACCCCGGCGAGCAGCGGCCGCTCGGGCGCCGGCCAGTCCCGGAGCCCGGTGTTGACCGCCAGGTTGAGGTCGTCCAGCGGGATCCGCCCGCCGGGCCCGGTGTGGTTCAGGCTGGGCACGAGTTCGCGCGCGCCGACGCACAGCACGGCCTTGATGAGCCCGGCGATCCCGGCCGCGCCCTCCAGGTGGCCGATGTTGGTCTTGACCGATCCGACCAGCAGCGGGTCGCCCGCCGCCCGGGCGGTGCCCAGCGCCGCGCCGAGCGCGGCGGCCTCGACCGGGTCCCCGGCCCGGGTGCCCGAGCCGTGCAGTTCGACGTACTGGACCTCGCCCGGCTCGACGCCCGCGTCGGCGCAGGCCGCGAGCAGCACCCGCCGCTGCGAGGCCCGGCCGGGGGTGGGCAGCGTCTCGGTGGCCCCGTCGTTGTTCAGGGCGCTGCCGCGGATGACGGCATGGATCCGGTCGCCGTCCCGGACGGCGGCCTCCAGCGGTTTGAGGACGACGATCCCGCCGCCCTCGCCGCGGACGTAGCCGTCGGCGCGGGCGTCGAAGGTGTGGCAGCGCCCGGCGGGCGAGAGCGTCCCGGCGCGCTCCAGGGCCAGGGTGCTCTGTGGCGCCAGGATCAGGCTCACCCCGCCGGCCAGCGCGAGTTCGGACTCACCGCTGCGCAGGCTGGCGCAGGCCAGGTGCACGGCGGTCAGCGAGGAGGACTGCCCGGTGTCGACCACCAGGCTCGGCCCGTGCAGGCCCAGCGCGTAGGAGATCCGGTTGGCGGTCACCCCGCGCTGCAGTCCGGTCAGGGTGTGCCCGGTGACCGCCTCGGGGCCGAGGCCGTGCAGCAGCGCGGCGTAGTCGTCGGCGATCACGCCGAGGAACACGCCGGTCCGGCTGCCGGCGAGCCCGGCCGGTCCGGTCCTGGCGTCCTCCAGGGCCTCCCAGGCCAGTTCGAGCGCCAACCGCTGCTGCGGGTCCATCGCGACGGCCTCGCGGCGGGAGATGCCGAAGAACTCCGGGTCGAAGCCGTCCACCCGGTCGAGGAAGCCGCCGCGGGCCGGCCCCCGGTCGCCGGGGCGCCCGGTGACCGCGTCCCCGCCGGCGCGCAGCAGCCGCCAGAACGCCTCCGGCCCGTCCGCCTGCGGGAAGCGGCAGCCGATCCCGACCACCGCGACCGCCCGGGGCGGGAGACCGTCCGCTTCGCGCCCAGCCATGCCCTGCATCGATGCACCCCCGTGAACCCCGGACAGTCGGACCGCAGGCGACCGGGCACGGCACAACAGGCCACTCCCTCAAGTGGCCTGATGCACCGTCACCCGGTCTAGCCCCGGGCCCCCGCCGACCCGTTCCCCGTAGTCGGCATGCACCCCTGAGCTGTCTGCGTGATCGACAGAGTATCAGCGTCCTTAGTCACGTCAACACCTCATCGAGTATCGGAACTGTCAGGAATGGACGCGCCCGGGCCGTCGGGTCGGGGGCCGCCGGGCCGGAAGTCGGCCGCCACCGCACGAATCCGGCCACTGCGTGAACCGACGCTTCCGGGTCCGGGAGACTGGGGATTACCCGAACAGGCGGCTGGTCATGCGGCATTGTAAGGACCGTGCGATCTGTTGAGGCAGACATGTCTATTCGGGAGGGGGCGGTTCCGGTGCTGGATCTGCGCGAGGTACGGACACTGTTGACACTCGGGGAGGAACTGCACTTCGGGCAGGCCGCCAAGAGACTGCGCGTGTCGCAGTCCAGGGTCAGCCAGACGCTGCGGGACGTGGAGCAGCGCATCGGCGGCCAGCTGTTCGAGCGGACCAGCCGTCAGGTCAGGCTGACCAAGCTGGGGGTGGGCCTGGTCGACCGGTTGAAGCCGCTCTACCAGGAGATGACCGCCGCGTACTCCGAGACGGTGGCCCAGGCCTGCGGCGTCGACGGACAGCTGCGGCTGGGCTTCACCGGCGCGGCCGGCGGATCGTACGCGGCGGGCCTGATACGCGCCGGGCAGGCGTACGCGCCGGAGTGCGACATCACCCTGCACGAGGTGGCCTGCAGCGACCTGCTCGGCCCGCTGCGCCGGGGCGAGGTGGACGCCCTGGTGGTGCGGCTGCCGATCGAGGAGCCGGACATCACGGTCGGGCCGGTGATCGGCCTGGAGTCGCGGATGCTGGCGGTCGCCCTGGACCACCCGGTCGCCGGGCGGCAGTCGATCTCGATCGAGGAGATCGCGCGCGAGACGGTGTTCGCCCTGGCGAACACCGCGCCCGACTATTGGCGGGACTTCCACCTGCCGGTGGCGACGCCCTCCGGGCACGTGCTGCGCCGGGGGCAGGAGGTGCAGACCTGCCAGGAGATCCTGTCCCTGGTGGCCGCCGGGAAGGGGGTCGCGCCGCTGGCGGAGTCGGTGGCCCGCTACTACGCCCAGCCGGACGTGGCGTTCGTCGCGATCCACGACCTGCCACCGGCGCCGGTGGCGCTGATCTGGCGCACCGCCGAGGAGAACGCCCGGATCCGGGCGATCGCGGACTGCGCGGCCCGACTGGCGGACGCCACCGTTCCCGGTCAGGTCCGCCGACGGGTCCCGGTCCCCGCGTCGGCCTGACCGGGCTGCGAGGGGCCGGGCCGCGCGGGGCCGGGCCGCGAGGAGCCGGGCCGCGAGGAGCCGGGCCGCGAGGAGCCGGGCCGCGACTCCCCCGGCGGCACCCGACCCGACCGGGGCCGCCCGGGCCGCGCCCGCGCCGCGGGCAGCACCGCGGCCACCGCGACGGCCGACAGCAGGAAGGCCCCACCCACCCCGACCAGCCGGGAGGCGACACCGACCAGCAGGGAGCCGGCCCCGGTGCCCACGTCGTACGCCATGTTCCAGGCGGTGCTGGCCATGCCGCGACGGGCCGGTCCGGTCCGGGCGAACACCAGCACCAGGGTCTCGTTCTGCAACGCCCCGAACCCCGCCCCGCAGACCGCGGCCGCCAGGGCCGCCGGGACCGTCGCCGCAGCGGTGAGCAGCACCGCCGCGGCGATGCCGCCCGTGCCGAGGGCCGCGGCGATCACCGCCGGGACCAGCGTGCGGCCCTCACCGAACCGGTCGGCGAGCCCGCCCGCCGCCAGCCGGCCCAGGATCATCGCGGCGGACAGCGCGAACAGCACCACCGCCGCCGCTCCCGGGGCCGGCAGCGCGAAGGCCACGAACGAGGTGACGCCGCCCACCGCGGCCGCACTCGCGGCCAGCAGCGCCAACAGGCCGACCAGCGGGGCGAATCCGCCGGCCGGCGGGTGCGGTGGAGCCGTCGGCGCCGGCCCGGACGCCGCCACCGCCGCGGGCTCCACCCCGGACGGCTCCACCGCAGCAGGCCCGTCGGCAGGCACCGCGGCCGGCACCACCAGCGCCCACGCGAGCGGTACCGCGAGCCCGCCCAGCACCGTCGCCCCCAGGAACACCACCGGGAAGCCGAAGGTCTGCGCGCACCACACCCCCAGCGGCAGGCAGACCACCTGCGGGAGCCCCGCGGCGGCCCCGTACCAGCCGACCACCGCGGCCCGCCGGCCCGGCGGGGCCAGTTCGGCGGCCAGCGCGCTGCCCGCCACGGCGGCCATGCCGAACCCCGCGCCCCGGACGGCCGAGACGGCCAGCACCCACCCGAGCGCGGGCGACAGCAGGTAGGCCGCCGTCGGCAGGCTGAGCAGCAGGGAGCCGGTCACCAGCAGCCGGCGCAGGCCGAGCGCCGGGACCAGCCGGCCCATGCACAGCTGCACCAGGATGCCCGCGCCCATGGTCACCCCGGTGGCCGCCCCGGCGCCGACGCCCGAGGAGCCCCCGGTCGCGGACCAGAGCGGCACCACCGAGAGCAGCGGCGCGTAGTCGGAGAAGACGGCGAAGGTCGCGGCCAGCAGCAGGGGGAGGTTGCGCGCGCGGGTCACGCCCCGGCGCCCGGCTCCCCCGGCCCCGCGGAGCCGGACAGCGGTGCGGCCGCGTCGGCCGGTTCGCCCGCTTCGGCCGCGTCGCCCGCGTCGGCCGGTTCGCCCGCTTCGGCCGGCCAGCGGGGCGAGCGTCCGAGCATCGCCAGGATCCGGTCCAGCCGGCCGGTGCTGCCGGTGGCCAGCCCCGGCCGGAAGGAGGACCCGGGCTGGAGCCGGTTGCTCCCGTCCGGCACCTCCTCGACGTACGGGAGCACCGCGTCGAGCAGTTCCGCCTCGTACGCGGCGGGCACCCCGATCGCGGCGGCCACGTCCCAGCCGTGCACCACGTAGTCGACGAAGTGGAAGCCGATCGCCGTACGGGCCGGGAACATCTGTCCGCCGCGCACCTCGGGCAGCCAGAACTCGGTGTCCAGCACGCCCTCGCGGGCGAAGGCCCGGGCGACCCGGGCCGAGGAGTCCCGGAAGGCACCGGCCCAGTCGTCGCCGAACTCGCGGTCCGCCCAGTCGGCGCGCTCGGTCCGCACGCCTTCGGCGGCGGCGGCGAAGCCGTGGTTCTGGCCGATCATGTGGGCCAGCAGCTTGTGCAGCGTCCACTCCGAGCAGGGGGTCGGCCGGTCGAGGTCGGTGGCCTCGACCCGGTCGACGATCTCCTCGGTGATCCGGAGCGCCCGCCGGTCCCAGGGCCGGATGTCGGGTGCGGTGGTGTCGGGCGCGGTGGTGTCAGGTGCGGTGTCGATGGGGATCACCTGTCCTTCGACTGCGGGCCGGACGACGTGACGCGCTGCCCCGGCAGCGACTGGCTCTGGCCGCGGAACTCGGCGATCACCTTGCCGTCCGCCCGGCGCACCGTGACGTCGTAGATCCCGCTGCGGCCGAACCGGGAGCGCTCCACCGCCTCGGCGGCGAGCTCGTCCCCGGCCGAGGCCGGGCGCAGGAAGGTCACCTGGGCCGCCTGGGCCACGGTGGCGACGTCGTGGGTGTTGCAGGCGTAGGCGAAGGCCGCGTCGGCGAGCAGGAACAGGTACCCGCCGTGCGCCGTGCCGTGGCCGTTCACCATGGTGTCGGCGAGCTTGAGGTGCGCGGTGGCGCGGCCGGGGCCGACCTGGTCGATGGTGATGCCGAGCGACTGGCAGGTCCGGTCGTCGGCGTACATGGCCTCCACGCAGCGCCGGGCGGTGGCCTCCGCCTCCGACGCCGCCGAATCACTGGTCATGGGTGGGCTCCTGGGGCTGTCGGGTCCTGGGCGCGGGTGGGTGCCGGTACCGCGATCGGTACCGGCACCCACCACAGCGATGTGACGATATATCAGTCGCTCGGGGCCGGTCAGCCGGCCGGAGCGATCTCCTCCGCCGCCCGCAGGCCCGAGCGGATCGCGCCCTCCATCAGGCCGAAGAACTCGGTGCTGGTCTCCGTGCCGGCCCAGTGCACCCGGCCGAACGGCTCGGTCAGCTGCGGGCCCTGGGCGAGCCAGTCGCCCGGCCCGAACAGCGCGGCGTAGCAGCCGCGGCTGTACTCCTCGTTGACCCAGTCGGTGACGTGGTAGCCGATCGGCTCGGGCAGCTGCGGGAAGAGCCGCCGGGCCTGGGCCAGGACGGCGCTGCGCTGCTCCTCGGCGGGCAGGGCCGCGAAGGTCTTGGCCTCGCTGCCGGTGACGAAGCCGGTCAGGATGCCGACGCCCTCGCCGGGGGGCGAGTCGTCCACGGTGGACAGCAGCGGCCCGTCGGAGCTGACCGACCAGCCGGACAGCCCGTGGTCGCGCCAGAGCGGCTTGGGGTGGATCAGGTGGACCTTGACGGCGCAGCCCCGCGCGGTGACCTCGCTCGACCGCGGCGCGGGCAGCTCCGGCCGGAACTCGACGGTGTCGGCCAGCAGCGGCGGCAGCGCGATGACCACGCTGTCGCCCTCGTGCACGCCCTGGTCGGTGTGCACCCGGACCCGGTCGCCGATCTGCTCGACCAGGCGCACCGGCCGGGAGAGCAGCACCCGGTCGCCGAGCTTGTCGGCCAGCAGCTCGCTCAGCCGGTGCGCGCCGCCGTCGACCCGCTCCTCCTGGGCGCCGCCCTGGAAGGCGTTGAGGTAGCGGATGCCGCCGCCGGAGTTCAGGTAGAAGGCCATGTGCAGCACCGACACGTCGGCCGGGTCGGCGGCCATCATCTCGCCGAGGAACAGCGGGAAGAACAGCCGGGCGTCGGGGTGCTGGACGTTCTGCTCGATCCACTCGGCCACGGTGAGCCGGTCCAGCCGCTCCGCGTCCGGGGTGAGGTGCGGGGCGTCCGCGCGGACCGCCTTGGTGACCTCGTCCAGCAGGTCGAACATCTCGCCGAGGGCGATCGGGCTGAGCGGCGGGAAGCGGCCGTCGGTGCTCTCCGGGTCGCCGCCCAGGGAGAACCGGCTCCGGCCGAGCATGGTGGTGGGCGCGGTGGCCAGGCCGAGGCGCTCGATCAGCGCCTTGAGCTCGGTGTGGCGCTCGCCGAGGTAGGCGGCGCCGGCGTCGGCCCACTGGCCGGGGGCGACCTCGAGGCCGTGGGTGCGGCCGCCGACCCGGTCGCGGGCCTCCAGGACGGTCACCTCGACGCCTCTGGCGGCCAGTTCGGTGGCGGCGGTGAGTCCGGCCAGGCCGGCTCCGACAACGATGACGCTCATCGGGCCGCACCTTCGATCAGCTTGGCCAGGGCGGCCGGGGTCGGGGCGTCGATGAACTCGGCGATGCCGAACTCCGCGCCGAACTCGCGGGCGACCCCGCTGAGCACCCGGGTGGCGAGCAGGGAGTCCCCGCCCAGGTCGAAGAAGTCCGAGTCGGCGGTCACCTGGTCGGATTCCAGGACCCGGCCGAAGATGCCGATCACGCTGTCGACGGTACCAACGGTGGACACGGTCATTCTCCTTGCGTCAGTTGCTGGTTGTGTACATCTGGTGGGTCCGGCGCCGGTCGACCTTGCCGCTCGCGGTGAGGACGAGTTCGGGCACGACGGTGATCCGGGACGGTACGAGGTGGCTCGGTCCCGACGTGCGCAGGTACCGGGCGAGCCCGGCCGCGAGGGTGTCGGCGTCGGCGTGCGGACGGGGTGTCACATAGGCGACCAGGACGGTGTGGTCGCCCAGCGCGGCGCCGGTGGCGGCGGCGGCCGCCACGTCCGGGTGGGCGCAGATCCGGGCCTCGACCTCGCCCGGGCTGACCCGGATGCCGCGGACCTTGAGCTCGTCGTCCAGGCGGCCCTGGTGGACGAGGACGCCGTCCGGCTCCCGGCGGACCCGGTCGCCGGTACGGAAGTAGCGCCCCGGCGCGCCGGGCAGGTCGAGTTCGGCGAACCGCTCGGCGGTGACCTCCGGCAGGCCCCGGTAGCCGAGCGCCAGCCCGTCCCCGCCGATCAGCAGCTCGCCGTCCTCGCCGATCTGCTCCCGGACGTGCGGCAGCGCCCGGCCGATCGGGACGACCCGGGCGGCCCCCGCGGCGACGGCCGGGCCGGCGAGCGGTCCGTGCAGGTCGATCGCGTGGGTGACCAGGGTGGTCTCGGTGCAGCCGTAGGTGTTGACCAGGCGGACGGCGTCGGCGCCGGGCAGCGCGCACCAGTCGTCGATCCGGGCCGGCCGGGCCGCCTCGCCGCCGATGACGACGGTGCGCAGGCTCTCCGGCAGGGCGGCCCGCTCCTCGGTCAGGTGGTTGACGAACTCGTGCCAGAACGCCGTGGGCAGGTCCAGCAGGGTGATCCGGTGCCGCTCGACCATCCGCAGGAAGCGCGGGAAGGAGGCCGAGTAGGCGTCCGCGTCGAAGACCAGGGTCGCGCCGACGGTGAGCGCGGGCAGGATCTCCTCGAAGCAGGTGTCCCAGTTGAGCGAGGCGAACTGGAGCACCCGGTCACCGGGGGCGACCGCGAACAGGGTGGCCAGCGAGGCCACCGAGGCGCCGATCGCCCGCCGCGGGGTGACCACCGGCTTGGGCTGCCCGGTGGAGCCCGAGGTGAACAGCAGGTAGGCGGGGGCGGCCGGGTCGGGCTCGGGCAGCCGGCCTTCCGGGAAGCCCTCGGGCTCCTCGCTGCCCGCGGCGTCGGACGGGTCCAGCACCGGCAGCCCGGCGGGCAGCCGCCCGGGGTCCGCGGCGATCGCGACGCGGACCTCGGCGGCCGCCAGCAGCGCGGCCGTGCGCTCCGGCGGGAACGCCGGGTCGATCGGGCAGTAGGTGCCGCCGGCCGCGAGCACGCCGAGCAGCGCCGCCACGGTGTCCGCGGAGCGGGAGGTCAGCACGGCCACCGTGCCGCGCTCCGCGCCGAGCCGGGCGGCGATCCGCCGTACCCGGCGCTCCAGTTCGCCGTACGTCACGGTCGACGTGTCGTCGACGACGGCGACGGCGTCCGGGTCGCGCCGGGCGGTGAGCAGGAACCGGCGGAGGACGTCCACCTCGGCCGGCTCGTAGCCGGCCGGCCGGTTGTCGTCAGTCATGGGAAGCACCTCGGGTAGACGTGAACCTGGACGTGAACCTGGACGTGAGCGGGGCGCGTGGACGGTCGGTCAACGGCGCGCCGACCCGGAGACGGGCACCGGCTCGCTCCCGTCGCGCTGCCGGCGCTGCTCCTTGCGCTGCTGCACCTGGAGACCGGCGGTGGCGGCCACCGCGAGCACCATCACGGCGATGCCGTACACCGTCGCGGTGGACTTCAACCCGATGTGGCCCACGGCCACCCCGGCGGCGACGGCCGGCAGGCTGAACCCCAGGTAGCAGACGACGTACATGCTGGCGATCAGTTCGGCGCGGACCTCCGGTCCGGCCAGCGGCCCGACGGTCTGGAAGGCGCTCAGGAAGCCCGTCCCGAAGCCGTACCCGGCGATCACCGTGCCGACGAAGAACAGCGGGGTGGAGGCCGTGGCCAGGGCGCCCAGGGTGGCGCCGACCCCGACGAAGAAGGCCACGAAGCCGAGGGTCATGGTCTGCCGCGGCGGGTGGTTGCGGCGCAGCAGCGAGCCGACCGCCCCCGTCCCGGTCAGCGCGAAGATGACCAGGCCGCCGATGACGTGGTTGGAGATGTGCAGGATGCCGGCCGCGATCGACGGGCCGAGCGACATGTAGAGGCCGCCCAGCGCCCAGACCGCGAACAGGCAGGGCACCACCACCAGGAACATCGGCCTGGCCTCGCGCGGGATGCCCGTCCGCGGCATCAGCGAGGCCACCGCGCCCGGCCGGCGCGGCGAGGTCTCGGCGAGCGCGGGGACGCCCAGCGCGCAGAGCACGAAGGCCGCGAGCAGCAGGGCGTACACCAGGGTCTGCGGGTGCGGCGCGTACTGGACCAGCAGGCCCGCGCCGAGCGCGCCCAGCGCCAGGCCGACGATCGGCGCGGCGCTGTTGACCAGCGGGCCGAGCCGGGGCCGGTGCTGCGGGGCGAGGTCCAGCATCGCGGCGCTGGTCGCCCCGGTCGCGGCGCCGGTGGCCAGGCCCTGGGCGATCCGGGCGGCCATCAGCCAGGCGACGCCGTCGGCGCGGATGAACAGCGCCATGCTGGCCACCTCGACGACGAGCGCGCCGAGCAGCACCGGCTTGCGGCCGATGTAGTCGGACAGTCCGCCGACCACGAGCAGCGCGACCAGCAGCGCGATCGCGTAGGCCGCGAACACCTCGGTCAGGGTGATCGAGGAGAAGCCCCACTTCGCCTGGTAGACCACGTAGAGCGGGGACGGCGCGCTGGAGGCGAACAGCAGCAGGCACTGGGTGGTGGCGATCAGCCAGAACGCCACCGGGCCGTGCAGCCCGCGGGGGCGCACCGCCGGGGAGAGGTGGTCACTCATGCTGGCTCCTTCACGCGTGGTTCTCCTGGTGGCGCCGCAGCACGCGGTCCACCAGCTGTTCGGCGGCACCCAGGTAGCCCTCGGGGGCCAGCAGGTCCTGGACGGTGACGCCGGCCGGCAGTTTGGCCACCAGGTCCGAGCGGGCCTCCATCACCTCGGTGAACGAGGCGGTGCCGGAGGCGGACCGGCGGGCGCACTCGGCCAGCAGCTTCTTCGCCTCGGCCTTTCCCAGCAGCGGGGCGAGGGCGACGTTCAGCCGCTCGGAGACGATCGAGCCGCCGGTGAGCGCCAGGTTCTCCCGCATCCGCTCCGGGAAGACCTCCAGGCCCTCGGCGAGCTCCACGGCCGTGTAGGCCGCGCCCGAGGCCAGCCGCAGCGCCTCGCGCAGCGGCTGCCACTCGGCGTGCCAGGCGCCGGGCGCCCGCTCGTCCTCGGCCACCATGCTCTGGGCCAGGATCAGCGCGTGGGCGGGCAGTTGACGCGCGGCCGCCATGATGAGGGTGGCCAGCACCGGGTTGCGCTTCTGGGGCATCGCCGAGGAGACGCCGCGGCCCGCGGCGGCCGGTTCGGCGACCTCGCCGACCTCGGTGCGGGACATCCCCTGGACGTCCAGGGCGAACTTCCCCAGCGTCCCGGTGACGGAACTGAGCACCCAGCCGAGGTCGTTCAGCGGGACGCGCAGGCTGTGCCAGGGGGCGGAGGGCTCGCGCAGGCCGAGTTCGGCGGCGAAGCGCGCCGCGAGCTCGATCCCGTGGCCGGGCCGGTCGGCCGGGGTGGCCCTGGCGTACTCCTGGTAGGCCGCCATCGTGCCGGCCGCGCCGCCCAGTTGGGCCGGCAGCAGGGCGGCGGTGCGGTCGACCCGCTCGAGGGTGTCCAGCACCGAGTCCAGCCAGCCGGCCGCCTTCAACCCGAAGGTGGTGGGCACGGCGTGCTGGGCCAGGGTGCGGGCGGCCATCGGGGTGGTGCGGTGCTCGTCGGCGAGCTTCGCCAGCGCCGCGGCCACCCGGGAGAGGTTCTGCCGGATGTCCGCCAGCACTCTCGCGCCGAGCAGCATCGCGGCCGAGTCCAGGATGTCCTGGCTGGTGCTGCCGAGGTGCACGTACCCGGCGGCGGCGGGGTCGACGGCGGCGACCGCCGCCGTCAGTTCCCGGACCAGGACGACGACCGGGTTGGCGGCGCCGCGGGCCTCGGCGGCCAGCTCGGCGACGTCGATCCGGGCTCTCGCGGCGCCCTCGGCGATCGCTCCCGCCGTGTCGGCGGGTATCACGCCGAGGGACGCCTGGGCACGGGCCAGCGCGACCTCGGTCTCCAGCATCGCGGCGACCCATGCCTCGTCGCCCAGGGTTCGGAGCGCGTCGGTGCCCGCCCAGACCGGTGAGAGCAGTCCGGCGTCGACGCTCACCGGTGCGCGGTCACTGCCGCTCGGTCGGCGTACGGTCGAATCGGACGCGGCCTGTTCGGGCACTGCGCGGTCCTCCTTCTGGATGGTTCAACTCAGGACTTTCTCAAGGGACTTGTCGGTACGACCGGCGGCCGGGGCCACCGGGTGGTGCGGTGGAGCCCGGCGCTCAGAGGGTGACCCGCACCCGCGCCGCCGACGGCGAGCGCTGGCCCGGTTCGGCCGACAGGCAGGCCCGGGCGATCGCGTCGGCGTCGCCGAGGATCACCGAGTCGACCCCGGGCCGGATCCCGGCCGCGGTCGCCCAGTGCACCGTCTCGGTCGGCACCCCGAAGGCGTAGCGGTACGGGTGCACCCGGCCCGCCGCGTCGACCAGCCGGTACGGGCGCTCGGTGACCGTCAGCCCGCCGGTCTCGACGTGCCCGTCGGTGCCGGTGGGGATCAGGTACGGCCGGCAGGCCCGGCGGTCCACCAGGTTGCGGACCAGCGGGTCCTCGGTGGTCCGGATGTCCACCTCGGGCAGCCGCGCCTCGATCAGCGCGGTCACCTCGACCTCCCCGCCCGGGACGGACGTGGAGTCGACGGTGAACCCGGCCCCCGCCGGTGCGGGCGTGACCCGCATGCCGGGGGCGAGCATGGTCACCACGCCCGCCTCGACCAGGGCGATCAGCTCCTCGATCCGTCTGGGCGGCGGACCGATCGAGACGTAGGCGTTGAGCGGGGTGTACCAGGACTGCAGCTCGTCGCGGTAGGACTCGCCGGTGATCCCGGCGTGGTCGACCAGCAGGCGGACCTCGTTGCGCAGGTCGCGCATGACGTCCAGGGCCGCTTTCAGCGCCCCGCCGACGTTGCCGCGCCGGGCCTCCACCAGGTCCTGCCGCAGGTGGCCGAGCAGCCAGTCCTGGAACTCGACCCGGCCGAGGAACTTGCGCTCCCCGTACGGCCGGGCGATCGCGTCCCAGTCCCAGCGGTCGGCCGGCCCGAGGCCGAACCGGCCGAGCAGCTCCTCGTCGTCCGCGCCCGGCAACCGGTCGCCGTACTCCCGCAGGAAGGCGTCGGCCTGCTCGCCGCCGCGCCGCTCGGAGATCAGCGCGTGGTAGTAGACCCCGGTGACCTCGCGGTCGACCAGCGGCCAGATGTGCCGGGTGAACTCGACCTCCGCGCCCAGCCGGCGCTGCTCGCGCAGCACGTTGATCCGTTCCATGGTGCGGGAGCCCGGCCAGTGGCGGCCGAAGGCGCCCTTCTGGTTCTCGCCGCGCGCGTGGTACGGGATGCCGCGCCGGGAGCCGGCGTACATCAACGGCTCCCGGCCGGACGGGCGGTAGCGCAGCCGCTCGCCCTCCCGGACGAAGGTGCCGCCGCGGCCGGCGGTCAGCAGCGTCAGGTAGTCGAAGAAGTTGAGCCCCAGTCCCCGCAGCGCGACCGGCTGGCCGGGGGCGACGAAGTCCAGGTCCGCCTCGGCCGGGTTGGTCGGCGGCAGGTAGCCGAGGCCCTGGGCCCGGGCGTAGCCCTCCAGGCCCAGTTCGCCGGCGCTCGGCGGCATGTCCAGGTGCCCCTGGGCCAGGACGACGCTGTCCAGCAGCAGTCCGCTGCCGTCGTCCAGGGTGACGATCTGCGAACCGTCCTCGGCCTCGGTCAGGCTGACCGCGGTGTTGCGGTGCAGCCGGATCGAGACGTGGTCGGGGGCCGTGCTGATCAGGCGGTCGAGCACCCAGACCAGGTAGTGGCCGTAGAAGGCCCGGGAGGGGTAGGAGTCCGGGCCGAGCTCCGCGGCCTCCTCGCTCACCCACCCCGGGTACTCGAGGGGCTCCAGCTCGATGTCCAGCTTCGCCCACTCATACAGGCTCGGTCCCGGACGTATCGGGCCTTCGCAGGTGACGCTCGGGTCGGTGAACATGGTGACCTGCGACGCCACCGTGTTCATCAGCAGTTCGGTCGGCTGCGTGATGTCCCAGACCCGACCGCCGCTGCCGACGAACGGATCCACCACGTGGATCACGACCGGGTGGCCGCCCTCCGTCGCGTTGACGGTTAACCGTTCCACGACGGAGAGCCCCCGGGGACCGGCGCCGATGACGCCGATCACACGTGTCTGCTTCTCTCCTGACATAGCTCTTCCTGGTAGCCGTGAAGGAGTGGAGGTGGAGCCGGACTACTGCTGGGCGGCATCGGCCGTCAGCGCGGTGGCGTAGCGGGTGCGCAGCTCGCGCTTGAGCACCTTGCCGGTGGGGCCGGTCGGGAAGTCGCCCTCCTGCTCGGCCACGAAGACCGCGGCCAGCTCGGCCAGGCCGGCCGCCGCCATGGCCTTGTTCGCCGCGTCGAGGATCTTGGCCGGGTCGGTGCCGAGCGCGCCCTGCTGGAGCCGGACCACGGCGATCGGCTGCTGGCCGTCACCGAGCGCGCCGGGCACGCCGATGACCGAACAGTCCATCACCAGGTCCTCGCAGTCGGCGATCAGCACCTCCTCCAGCGGGAGGCTGTAGACCGGGCCCGCGGCGGTGTTGATCACGTCGACCGTGCGGTCCAGGTGGTAGAACCGGCCGTCCTCGGTGCGGCGGGCGATGTCGCCGGTCAGCCAGTAGCCGGCCAGCTCGAAGCTGCTGGTCAGCTCCGGGTCGTTCCAGTAACCGGGGGTGCGGGACGGGGTCTTGACCGCGAGGTAGCCGACCGTGCCGTCCGGCACCTCGTTGCCGTCGTCGTCCAGGACGGCGGCGTGCTCGACCACCTCGACCGGCAGGCCGACGCAGCGGTCGTCGCGGGGCGTCTCCGGGGTGGTGACCTGGCCGAACAGCGCCATGCCCATCTCGGAGGAGCCCAGGCCGTCGACGAACCGGGAGCCGGGCAGCACTGCCTGGCCGGCGGCGCCCTCGGGGAGCAGCCAGGGCTGGATCAGGCCGGAGGGGCGCTCACCGAGCCGCACCAGCCGGCGGATGTGGCCGAAGTGCGCCGAGTCGCCGGTGTTGAACCAGGTGTGCACCTTGGCGGCGGCCTCCACCGGGGCCTCGCCGGTGGCGAGTTCGACGAAGGTGCGGGCGAACGAGGCGACCATGGTGGGCTGGAAGGCCTTCATCACCGGCTCCACCGCGGTGCGCCGCCAGTCGCCCATGGTCAGGGTGGGCAGGCCCAGCAGGATCGTGGTGAGCAGGTAGCTGAGACCGCCGGCGTGGGTGTGCGGCATCAGCGACAGCAGCCGGTCGTACGGCTCGGCCGGGAAGCGCACCATGCGCGTCTCCTTGCCGACCCAGAACTGGCGGTGGGCCACCATGGTGGACTTGGGGGTGCCGGTGGTGCCGGAGGAGTGGATCAGCCCCACCACGTCCTCGGCGGCGTGCCGGAACGGGTAGACGTCCGGGAGCGTGCCCGACTCGGGGTCGTGCGCGCGGATCTCCGCGGACGGCACGATGAACCGGGGCCGCGGCTGCCCGGGCTTGTAGGCCGCCGAGATCAGCCGCGGGTCGTCCGCGACCAGGCCGACCACGCCGACGTGGTCCAGGTAGCGCTTGGCCGTCGCGATCGGCATCGCGTCGTTGACCAGCGCCGGGACGGCGCCGAGCGCGGTGAGCGCCAGGAAGTGCAGGATCGGCTGGAGGCCCTCGGCGATGTAGAGCGCGACCGGCTCGCCGGGCCGCACGCCGTTCGCCCAGTACCAGCGGGCGTACTGGTCGCGGATGGCCGCCAGCTCGTTCAGGCTGTACCCGCGCAGCGCGACCTGCCCGCGCTCGTCCGTCCGGTGGCTGTAGACCAGCGGCACGTCGGTGTTCGGGTTGTACTTGAGGGCGTACTCCAGGAAGTTGCCGGCCCCCAGGTCGGGATCGACCAGGAACTTCTGCCGCACCGGGAGCGGCGCGATGGGGCTGAGGTCACTCATGGGAGCTCCTGGTGCTCGGGACGGTTTCCGACACTGCGACGTGGGAGCGCCACCACTCGCGCCCCGCCTCGCCGAGGGTCTGGATCGGGTCGTAGTACTCGTACGACTTGGCGAGCGCGTACGGGTCGTCCTGTTCCAGTGAGGTCACGTAGTTCTTGGACCAGTACGAGATGCCGCGCTCACGGTCGTAGTGCTCGGTCTGGTGCACCCAGCGCTTGCCGACGAACGGCACGTCGCAGACCAGCCGGGGCGTGGCGAAGCCCGGCAGGTACCCCATGACCGCCTGCTGCAACGCCTGGGTCTCCCACAGGGCGAGGCGCCAGTGCTCGGCGTTCGGGATCATGTCGCAGAGGTAGAAGTAGTACGGCATCACCCCGGCGCCGTCGAGCAGCGCGAAGCACAGGTCGAGCAGCGACTCGGGGGTGTCGTTGACCCCGCGCAGCATGACGCCCTGGTTGCGCACGTCGCGCACGCCGAGGTCGAGCATGCTCCGGGCGGCCCGCGCGTTCAGCGGGGTCACCTGCTGCGCGGAGTTGGTGTGGGTGTGCACGGCCAGGCTGACGCCGCGCTCGCGCGCGGTGGCGGCCAGCCGGCCCATGGTGCGCTGGGCGTCGTCGCTGAGCCAGTGCTGCGGCAGGTCCATCAGCGCCTTGGAGGCCAGCCGGATGTCCCGGATGTGGTCCAGCTCCAGCAGCGCCGAGACGAAGGACTCCAGCCGGGGCCACGGCACGTTGGCCACGTCGCCGCCGGAGACCACCACGTCGCGGACGGACGGCGTCCGGCGCAGGTAGTCCAGCATGGCGTCGTGGCGGTCGGCCTGCTTGACCGTGAACTTCAACTTGAGGATCTGCGGCGTCGAGTTGCCGACCAGGTCCATCCGGGTGCAGTGCCCGCAGTACTGGGGGCAGGTGGAGACCAACTCGGCCAGCACCTTGGTCGGGTAACGGTGGGTCAGTCCCTCGACCACCCACATCTCCGCCTCGTGCAGCGAGTCCCGCGAGGCGTAGGGGTGCGAGGGCCACTCCGGGTCCCGGTCGGAGAACACCGGCAGCATGTGCCGGCGCACCGGGTCCGCGTACATGCTCTCGGCGTCCGGTTCGGCGTGCGGCACCATCATGCTGAGCACGTACGGCGGCAGCAGCAGCGACATGGTCGCCCGCTCCGCCTGGTCGCGCTCCACGTCGAGGTAGAACTCCTCGGACAGCAGGTCGCCGTAGGCCGCCCGGAGCTGGCGGACGTTCTTCACGCAGTGCACACGCTGCCACTGCGGATCGTGCCACTCCTGCTCGGTCACCTCGCGCCAACCGGGGATCCTCCGCCAGTCGGGCTCCACCAGGGCTCTGTACCGATATGAGTAAGGCTGTTGCAACACACTTCCCCCGCAACATCGGTGTAGTGGGAAAAACCGGCGCGGTCGTGACATGGGAAGGAGCGGCCCGAAGCCGCCCGTCGGAAATCCCGTCAGGAAAGTGAGTGAAAGTCGCTCGGAGCCGAGGAGATACGGCTCGCTCAATCCCCCGTGTCACGGCACAGCTCGGTGCCTTGCCGGGATTGATCCTGCGCCGTCCGGGAGCGGCGATCAAGCACGATTCCCGAATCGATCCATCAGCCCACCAGATCGTTGCAGGTCAGTGGTTCTGCGCCGCTCCCCCCTCCGTGAGCGACAGCACATACTGTTCACATTCGCCCACTCCCGCCCTCCCGGGGAGCTCCTGACGGGCAGTGCGGCCGCCGCCACCGGGTGGCCTACCCGTTCGGGTACCCCCGTAGTACAGCCCGCCCGGGCGCACCACCGACCTGCCCGAACACGCCTGTTCCGCGCCGTCGGCGACCAGAAGACTCCAGGTGTCAGGTCAACGGCTGGCCGCCGGGTTCGGCGGGGCGGTGAGGAGAGGGCGGCATGGTGACTGCGGGCGGGGCCTGGTGGTCGGACGCGGGCGGCTACGTGCCCGAGGTACTGGAGGCGCTGGCGGCGCACCCCGACAAGGTGGTGCTGCGCTACCCGGGTACGGAACTGACCGCGGCGGACTACCTGCGGGCCGTCACCGGCACCTACCGCACCCTGCGGGCGAACGGCGTCGGGCGCGGCACCGTGGTCGCCGTGCTCACCGCGCCCAACAGCCCGGACATGCTCGGCGTGCGGCACGCCGCCCACCTGGCCGGCGCCGCGGTCTGCTACCTGCGCTCCACCAACCCGGGCACCAGCACGGCCATGCTGCCGCTCGCCGACCAGCTCGGCATCGTGCGGGACACGGGCGCGAGCGTGCTGTACGCCGACCGGACCAGCGCGGCGCGGGCCGCCGAACTGGCCGAGCGCTCCGGCGCGGTCCTGGTCGGCCCCGGACAGGACGGGTCCGCCGGGACGGCGCCCACCGACGACCCCGGGGCCGTCGCCCCGGCGTGCGGGGAGCCCGACGACCTGGCGGTCATCATGTTCACCAGCGGCAGCACCGGTCGCCCCAAGGGGATCCGCAAGTCGCTGCGGTCCTGGGAGGGCACCGTGCGGATCGCGGTCGACACCCCCAGGGAGGCCCCCGAGATCACGGCGCTGTTCAGCACCCCGCTGAGCCACAGCGCCGGACTCCTGGTCGACGGCGCCCTGGCGGTGGGCGGCAGCGTCGTGCTGCTGCCGGAGTTCGACGCGCGGCAAGTGGTGCGCGCCGTCGTCGAGCACCGCGTCACCCGCACCTTCATGGCCACCACCCAGCTGTACCGGCTGCTCGACCACATCGACGACCTGGGCCACCGCGACGCCTGGTCGGCCGGACTGGCCGGCCTGCGGAGCCTGAGCTACAGCGGGACGTCGGCGGCGCCCAGCCGCCTCGCCGCCGCGCACGAGGTGTTCGGCCCGATCCTGCTGCAGCTCTACGGCACCACGGAGAGCGGCCGGATCAGCTACCTCGACCCGGCCGGGCACGCCGACGCCGGCCTGGCCGCCACGGTCGGCCGGGTCTTCCCCGAGGTCGAGCTGGAGGTGTGGGACCCGGACACCGGGGTGCGGCTGGCCGACGGCCAGGTCGGCGAGATCCGGATGCGCTCCCCGCAGCTCATGGACGGCTACCTCGACCCGGCCCTGGACGCCGGCGTGCTGCGCGACGGCTGGTACCGCACCGGCGACATCGGCTACCGCGACGACCGCGGCCACCTCCACCTGCTCGACCGGGTCTCCGACGTGGTCAAGGTCGACGGGGTGAAGATCTACCCGGCCGTGGTCGAACGCGAGTTGCTGACCGTCCCCGGCGTCGCCCTCGCGGCCGTCTACGGAGTGCGCGACGCCGACGGCACCGAGCACCTCCACGCCGCCCTGACCTGCCGCCCCGGCACGCCCGTCGACCCCGAGGCGGTGCGCAAGCACATCAGCGCCGACCTCTCGCCGGCCCTGGCCCCCGAGCTGGTCCTGGTGCTCGACGAACTCCCCATGAACCCGACCGGCAAGCCCGACAAGGCGCGGCTGCGCGAGTACAGCGCCGCCGCCACCGCCTGAGGCACCGCGCCGGCCCGACTCCCGTACCGGTCAACTCCCCTACTGATCAAGCCACTTTCACGTCGTGTCGAACGAGAGGAACTCCCATGCCCCGGCACCTCGACTACTTCACCCAGCAGCTCACCGAGGAGCAGCGCCGCACCCGCACCTTCCTGGAGATCGGCCGCCGCGCCGGCAACTTCCCCAGCGCCATCGCCCGCACCGCGGACGAGGAGAACGAGATCACCGTCTGGTGCAGCAACGACTACCTCGGGATGGGACAGCACCCCTCCGTCCTGGCCGCCGTCCACGACGCCGTGGCCCGGTTCGGCGCCGGCTCCGGCGGCTCCCGCAACATCGGCGGCACCAACCACCGCCACGTGGAGCTGGAGCGCGAACTCGCGGACTGGCACCGCAAGGACGCGGCGCTGCTCTTCGCCTCCGGCTACACCGCCAACGACGGCGCGCTCGCGGTGATCGCGGGCAACCCCAAGGGCACCGTCGTCTTCTCCGACGAGCTGAACCACGCGTCGATGATCGACGGCCTGCGGCGCAGCGGCGCCCAGAAGCGCATCTTCCGCCACAACGACGTCGCGCACCTGGCCGAACTCCTCGCGGCCACCGACCCGGAGGCGCCCAAGCTGATCGTGCTGGAGTCGGTGTACTCCATGTCCGGTGACGTGGCGCCGCTCGCCGAGATCGCCGACCTGGCCGAGCAGTACGGCGCGACCACCTTCCTCGACGAGGTGCACGCCATCGGCATGTACGGCCCCGAGGGCGCGGGCATCGCCGCCCGTGAGGGCATCGCCCACCGGTTCGACGTCATCATGGGCACCCTCGCCAAGGGCCTCGGCACCGCCGGCGGCTACATCGCCGGGCCGCAGGACCTGGTCGACGCGGTGCGCACGATGTCGCGGGCGTTCGTCTTCACCACCTCGCTGCCGCCCGCGACCGCGGCCGGCGCCCTGGCCGCGGTGCGCCACCTGCGCGGCTCCGACGCCGAGCGGGAGAGCCTGGCCCGCAACGCCCAGCTGCTGCACCGGCTGCTCCAGGAGGCCGACGTGCCGTTCCTGTCGCCCGACTCGCACATCGTCTCGGCGCTGGTCGGCGACGACGCCCTGTGCAAGGAGGCCTCGGCGCTCCTCCTGGACCGGCACAAGCTGTACGTCCAGGCCATCAACGCCCCCAGCGTCCGGGCGGGCGAGGAACTCCTGCGGATCGCCCCGTCGGCGACCCACACGGAGGCCGACGTGGAGAAGTTCGCCGAGGCCCTGGCGGGCATCTGGCAGGAGCTGGGGATCGCCACCGCCTCCGACCGCGCGGCCGGGCACACCACCGCGAAGGAGCTTGTGTGACCCGCTCCCTGGCCGCCGTGCTCGCCGATACGGCGGCACGGCGGCCGGACCGTCCGGCCCTGGTCCAGGACGACACCGTCGTCACCTACGGGCAGCTGTGGGACCGGGCCCGCCAGTACGCCGCGGTACTGCGCCACCACGGCGTCGGCCCCGGCGACCGGGTGGTCCTGCTCCTGCCCAACTCCCCCCGCTTCCCGGCCGCGTACTACGGGGTCCTGGCCCTGGGCGCGGTCGTGGTGCCGATGAACGCGCAGTCCCGCACCGCCGAGGTGGAGTTCGTCCTCAAGGACTGCGACGCGCGCGCCCTGGTCTGCGAGGGCACCGTCGTCGGGCAGGGCGGGCCGGCCGCCTCGGCCGCCGGGATCGCGCTGTTCACCGTGGCGGACGACCGCTCCGGCGGGATCGACCTGGACGCCCCCCACCCGGGGCGGCCGGTCGACGGGCACGTGGCGGTCGCCCCGGACGACCTGGCGGCGATCCTCTACACCTCGGGCACCACGGGCCGCCCCAAGGGCGCGATGCTCACCCACCGCAACGTCGTCACCAACATCGAGGTGACCGCCGTCTCCCCGTTCGGGGTCCAGGACGACGACGTGCTCTACGGGTGCCTGCCGCTGTCGCACACCTTCGGGCAGGTCTGCGTCATGGGCACCTGCTTCCTGGCCGGCGCCACCCTCGTCCTGGCGCCCCGGTTCGCCGCCGAGCAGGCCCTCCAGGAGATGGCGCGCCACGGCTGCACCGTCTTCATGGGCGTGCCGACCATGTACCACGCGCTGCTGGAGGCGGTGGCCGCGGGCGCGCCCGCGCACCGGCTGCGGCGCGCCTACAGCGGCGGATCCGCCCTGGCCGTGCCCGTCCTCAACCAGGTGCGGACCGTCCTCGGCTGCGAAGTGTACGAGGGGTACGGCCTGACCGAGACCTCGCCCTGCGTCTCGTACAACCACCCGGGGACGCCGCCGCGGCCCGGCACCGTCGGGCTGCCGGTCACCGGTGTGGAGGTGGCCGTCGCCCGCGCCGACCTGGAGGGCCGCGTCGAACTGCTGCCCGTGGGCGAGGTGGGCGAGGTCGTCGTCCGGGGCCACAACGTGATGGCCGGCTACCTCGGCCTGCCGAAGGCCACCGCCGAGGTGCTGGTGGACGGCTGGTTCCGGTCCGGGGACCTCGGGCGCCTGGCGCCGGACGGCTACCTCACGCTGGTGGACCGGAAGAAGGACGTGATCATCCAGGGCGGCTACAACGTCTACCCGCGCGAGGTCGAGGACGTGCTGCTGCGCCACCCGGGCGTCGAGCAGATCGCGGTGGTGGGTGTCCCCGATCCGGCCCGCGGCGAGCAGGTCTGCGCCGTCGTGGTGCGCCGGGACGGCTTCGGCACCGACCCCGAACTCGTCGACAGCCTGGACGAGTTGGCCCGCCGGGAGTTGACCGGCTACAAGCGGCCGCGCCGGGTGGAGTTCGTCGAGCGAATGCCGCTCGGCCCCAGCGGCAAGGTCCTCAAGCGCGAGCTGGTCACGCTGCTGCTGGCTTCGCCAGCAGGCCGAGTTCCATCGCCCTGACCACGGCGAGGGTGCGGTTGGGGCTGTTGAGCTTGGCGAGGATGTTCCCCATCAGCCGCTTGACGCCGTTCTCCGAGATGCCCAGTGCGCGGGCGGCCTGCTTGTTGCTCAGGCCGCCCGCGACCAGTTCCAGGACCTGGGTCTCCCGCGCCGTCAGCGCGACCGCGGGGCCGGGGTCGGCGGGCACCAGCAGGCGCCGCGCCAGGCTCGCCGACACGTGGAAGCGCCCGGCGGACACGTCGGCGACCGCCTCCCGCAGCAGGCTGAGGTGGAGGGCCGACCGGTCCACGAAGCCGTGCACGTGCGGGGCCCAGGCCGGGGTCATCCGTTCCTCGGGGCCGACCAGGACCACCAGCCGCACGTCGTGGTCGCGCAGCCGCCGGGCCGGCGCCGCGTCCGGGGCCTCCGCCAGCTCGGCCGCGGAGGTGAGCAGGAGGTCCGGCGACAGCTTCGGCGCCGCCTCCGCGGCGTCGGCGACGGTCGGGTAGCTGAAGATGCTCGCGATCGACTCCAGGGAGTGCAGCATCCCTTCGAGCCCGTAGCGGTGGATGTCCTTGCGGACCGCCAGGGCCACGGTGAGGCCCGGCGAGGACGGAAGCGTCGGAAGGTGCATGATCTCCTTCTCCTGTGCGTACGAGGGTGGGGCCTCGGGTCGTGCGAGGGTGGCCGCCCCGGACGGGGCGGCCACCCTCCTTGCTTGTCAGGACCGGTCGGTCAGGACCGGCTCGCCCTCGGGCCGGGGAACGGCCGTCGGGACGCTCTGCGGGACGACGGCCGCGGGGGCCTGCTGCCGCACCAACCAGAGGCCGGTGAACACGGCGCTCACCAGGGTGACGACCCCGGCGGTGAGGAACGCGGTGTTCAGACCGCTGCTGTAGGAGGCGCCGTGCTCCTGGCGCGTGCGCACGATGGCGCCGAGCACCGCGACCCCGAAGACCGCGCCGATCTGCCGCGTGGTGCTGCTGATCCCCGAGGCGAGGCCGCCCTCCTGGACACTGACCGAGGAGATGGCCGCCCCGGTCAGCGGGGACATGGTGAGGCCGAAGCCGACACCGGTGACCGCCAGGCGCCACCACACGTTCAGGTACGGCGTGTCCGTGTGCACGGCGGCCATCGTCACCAGCCCGGCCCCGGCCAGGACCAGGCCCACGGTGACGACGCTGCGGAAGCCGAACCGCGCGGCGATCCGGGCGGCGTACGGGCTGCACACCACCATCGCGAGCGTGCACGGCAGCGTCTCCATCGCCGAGCGCAGCACCGAGTGGCCCTGCACGGTGGCGAAGAACTGGGTGAAGAAGAAGCCCGAGCCCATCAGACCGAAGCCGACCACGATCATCGCCGCGTTGGAGACGGTGAACAGCCGCAGCCGGAACAGGCGCAGCGGCAGCATCGGCCTGGCCGAGCGGGCCTCGACGACCAGGAACAGCACCAGCAGGACGACCGACGCGGCGAAGCAGGACAGGATCAGCGGCGCCGTCCAGCCCTTGTCACCGGCCTCGGTGAGTCCGAAGGCCAATGTGCCGACGACCAGGAGCGCCAGCACCTGGCCGGGCACGTCGAGCGGGGGCGCTTCGGGGTTGCGCCGGTCCGGAAGGATGCGCGCCCCCACGATCAGCGTCACCACGCCGATGGGGATGTTGATCAGGAAGATGGCACGCCAGTCGAAGGCCTGGACCAGCAGGCCGCCGGCCGCGGGCCCGACCGCGAGGCCGATGCCGCTGAACGTGGCCCACTGGCCGATCGCCTTCACCCGGTCCCCCGGTGCGGGGTAGCCGGAGGCGAGCAGCGCGAGGCTGGCGGGGCTGAGCGCCGCGGCCCCGATGCCCTGGAGGATGCGGGCGGCCAGCAGCCAGCCGACCGAGGCGGACAGGCAGCACGCCAGCGAGGCGAGCGTGAACACCGCCATGCCGCCCAGGAAGATGCGCTTGCCGCCGAAGCGGTCCGCGAAGACGCCGCCGGCCAGCAGCAGCATCGCCACCGCGAGCACGTAGGCGTTCACGATCCACTGCAGCCCGGTCAGGGTCGTGTCCAGGCGCTTCTGCATGTCCGGCAGCGCCGCGCTGGTGATGGTGTTGTTGAGGAGGACCATGAACTGCCCGATGCAGGTCACGGCGAGTAGGGCGACCCTGTTGTGGGGACGGATCCCGTCGGACACAGGGGTGGCTCCTTATCGAGAGTCGGGGTTCTGGGACGCGGGGAAGGAAGGGTCGGGGTCGGACGGGTGGTCAGTTGCTCGGGTGCTCGGCCGGTCGGGCGGGGGCGGAGCCGGGTCGGTCCGCGCCGTACATCGACTCGATGGCGTCCGCGTGCAGCTCGGCTATCGCCGTCCGGCGCAGGCTGAGCTTCGGCGTCAGCTCACCGCTCTCCGGCGTCCACGGGCCGGGCAGCAGGCGGTACTTCTTGATCTGTTCGACCCGGGCGAGGACGGCGTTGGCCTCGGCGACGGCCTGGTCGAGGGCGGCCCGGACGGCCGGGTGGCGGGCCGGGTCGGCCAGCTCCGCCGCGTCGACCCCGTTGGCCCGCGCCCAGGTGGGCAGGGCGTCCTCGTCCAGGACGAGCAGCGCGGTGACGTACCGTCGGCGGTCGCCGATGGCGGCGGCCTGGCCGATCAACGGGTGGGCGCGCAGCAGGGATTCCAGTCTGGTCGGGGCGATGTTCTTGCCCCCTGCGGTGATGATCAGCTCCTTCTTGCGGTCGGTGATGGTGACCAGGCCGCGGTCGTCCACGGCGCCGACGTCGCCCGTGGGCAGCCAGCCGTCGGCGTCGGTGGCGGGGTCGAGGCCGCCGTCGGCGCGCAGGTAGCCCGCGCACACCACGGGGCCGCGCAGGAACAGTTCGCCGTCGGCACCGGTCCGGATCTCGATACCGGGTCCCGGACGGCCGACCGCGCCGAGCGCGAAGACCTCCGGCGTACTGACGGTGGCGGCCCCAGTGGTTTCGCTGAGCCCCCACACCTCGTAGACGGAGAGCCCGAGCCCGGCCAGGAACTCGAGCACGGCGGTGGGAATGGGCGCCGCGCCGCTGAGGGCACGGTGACAGTCGTCGAGCCCGATGGCGGCTCGCAGCGGCTGCAGCACGACATCGTCCAACTTTTCATACTGGGAAGCAAGTTCGTTCGGGACCGACCGCCCGGCCGACCGCAGCCGGTACACCTCGACGGCGGTCTCCCGCGCCTCGTCGACGGCCGCGGCCTCCGCGGGCGGCAGCGCCGCGAGCCGGGCGCGCGCCGCGACCGCCAGCTTCTCCCACACCCGCGGCACGCCGAAGAGCGCGTGCGGGCGCACCGCCCGCAGGGCGGAGGCCAGTTGGGCCGGGTCGTCGCAGATGGTGACGTGGCCCGCGGTGCAGATCGGCATGTAGATGCCCAGCACCCGCTCGGCGATGTGCGCCAGCGGCAGGTGGGCGATCGTGCGCGGGTGCGCGGGCACGGGGACGAGGCGGTCCTGCATCATCGACTCGTGGATGACGTTGCGGTGCGAGAGCACCACGCCCTTGGGGTCGCCGGTGGTGCCCGAGGTGTAGACGACGGTCAGGGGCGTGTCGGGCGTCGCGGTGTCGGTCAGCTCGTCGAAGGCGCGCTCGTCGGGCAGTTCGCGGGTCAGCTCGGCGTACGTGACGTACCGCGGGTCACCCGCGGGGACGGCCGCCGGCTCCACCAGCACGACCGCGCGCAGCCCCTGCATCTCCGTCAGCACCGGCTGCCAGCGCCGCAGTTGCTCGGCGCCCTCCAGGACCACGACGGTGGCCGCGCTGTGCCGGGCCACGAAGCGCAGCTGTTCGGTGCTCAGCGTGTCGTAGGGGGTGCAGGCCAGCGCGCCGAGGTGGACGGCGGCCAGGTCGGTGATCCAGTGCTCGGGCCGCTTGGACATCGCGATCAGCACCCGCTCGCCGCGGGACAGGCCGAGCCCGGCCAGGCCGTGGGCGAGCGCGGCGGTCTCGGCGCGCAGCTGCGACCAGGTCCGGGTGGTGGCGTCGGGGCCGGTGCCGCCGGTGAGCGCGGGACGGCCGGGGAAGGCGCGGGCGTTGCGGCGCAGCAGCCGGGTGATCGTCAGGTCCCCGGTGTCGACGGACGGTCGGGGCGGTGTCGCCGATGCCACGGCGGGCTCCTTCGGTTGCGGGGGTCGTTGCGGGGTCACTCGGCACCGCCGCGGCCGCGCGGGCGCACCACCAGGGGGAGGCTGCGCGGGTACGGCAGGGAGCTCGTCGCCATCCGGATCCGGGCGCCGGGCGCGATGCGCAGCTGCCAGCGGGCGGCGAGGGTGGCCAGGGCGACGGTCATCGTGGTCGCGGCGAGGTGCTCCCCGATGCAGCGGTGCGCTCCGACGCCCCAGGGGACGTAGGCGCCGGGCGGCGGGGCCTGCTCGGGGTCGGCCGCGGCGCGCTCCGGGTCGAAGCGGTGCGGGTCCGGGTAGACGGCCGGGTTGCGGTGCACGGCGCGCGGGCTGTAGCCGACCTCCGCGCCGGCCGGGACGAGGGTTCCGGCGAGGACGACGTCGTGCCGGGCGCGCCGGGTGGAGAGCATCGGCGCGTGCAGCCGCAGTGTCTCGTCCACGACCTTGCGGGTGTACGAGAGCTCCCTGACCCGGTCGTAGCCGAGCGGCCGACCGTCCAGGACGCGGGCGGCCTCGTCGTGCAGCCGCTGCTGGACCTCGGGCCGGACGGCCGTCTCGAAGACCGCCCAGGTCAGCGTGGTGCTGGTGGTCTCCAGGCCGGCGAAGACCAGGATCAGGGCCTCGCCGCGGATCTCGTGGTCGGTGAAGGGGCGGCCGGTGTCCGGGTGGGTCGCCTTCAGCAGGATGTCGAGCACGTCGGGCACCGGGCCGGGGTTGGCCCGCCGGTCCCGGATCAGCGCGTCGATGACGGCGTGGAAGCGGCCCATGGCGGCCTGGAAGCGCCGGTTGGCGGGGGTGGGCAGGGTCGTCAGGGCCTCGGGGAAGACGGTCCCGGCGAGCAGCTTGCCCGAGATCAGGCTGAGGGTGTGCCGGATGTCGCGCACCACGGCCGGGGCGAGGTCCGCGCCGAACAGGGAGCGCAGCACCACGGCGGCGACGAAGTCGGAGACCTCCTCGTCCGCCCGGACCGGCGTGCCGGGCCGCCAGGCGCCGAAGCGCCGCTGCGCCTCCTCGACGATGGCCCCGGTGTGGTCGCGCACGCTGGTGCGGCTGAACGCGGGCTGGAGGGTGCGCCGCTGGTGCCGGTGGCCCGCGCCGTCGGAGGCGATCGGCGGGTTCCCGAAGTGCCCGGCCAGGACGTCGAAGAAGCGGCCGCGCTCGAAGGCCGCGGTGTCGACCTGGATGCGGTGCACCAGGGCCGGGTCGTTGGCCAGGTACAGGCCGACGGGCCCGAACCCGACCCGCACCAGCGGGTCCCCGGTCCTGGTGGACTCGAAGAAGGACAGCGGCCGGCGCAGCAGTGCGGGCACGTGGCCCAGGACGGGTACCCGGCCGGGGGCCGGCGGGCAGGGGGCGGTGGTGGTCGCTGGCATGGTGCTACGGGCTCCTCGTCGTTGCCTGGGCGGCGGGTTCCGCGGTCAGTGGGAAGCGCCGGGCACGGTGCCGACGGCGAGCACGTTGCCCTCGCTGACGTAGCCGTCGGGGTCGTCCAGCGGGTGGGCGGGGTCGGCCGGGTCGGCGAACCGCCGCCACCCGTCGTCGAGGCCGAGGGCCAGCGCCTGCCCGGCCAGTTGCGCGCACGCGGCCTTGTAGAAGTCCTGGGCGGCGGGGGCCAGGGGGGCGTGGTGCTCGATCAGGACGGTCCGCCCGCGCACCCCGGTGAGCCCGGCGCTCCTGAGGTGCCGCTGGAGCTCGCGGGTGCGCAGGAGTTGCCGGGCGTAGCCGGGGCGCGCGCCCGCGGCGCGGAAGAAGTCGGTGAACAGGTAGGGGTCGGCGGGCCGGGCGGTGATCAGGTGGGCGTCCAGGTCCTTGACCGCGACGGTGCCGCCGGGGCGGACGACCCGGATCAGCTCCGCGAGCGCCCGGTCGAGTTCGTCGTCGTCGAGGTACTGGACGGTGTTGGCGCACCAGACGGCGTCGAAGCCGTCGTCCGGGAAGGGCAGGTCCAGCAGGTCCGCCGTGCGGACCTCGGTGGGGCAGGGCAGCCGCCAGGCGGCCGCGCGCTCGGCGGCGAGCGCGGCGTTCTCCTCGGCCAGGTCGACGGCCGTGATCCGGCCGCCGGCGCCGACCAGCGCGGCCAGGTGCGGCAGGAAGTCGCCGGGGCCGCAGCCCGCGTCCAGGACGTGCTGTCCGGGGCGCAGGCCGGCCCGGCCGAGCAGGTCCAGATAGGTCTCCTCGCAGGCGCGGAAGTGCGCGTCGACGATGGCGTGGTGGGTGAAGCCGAGGCCGGTCGAGGAGGTGTGGCCCCAGGCCTCGTGGTCCTCGGTCAGCACGCCCGGGCCCCGCTCCGGGCGTCCGCCGTGGCGTCGACCTCGGCCAGCAGGCCGCGGAGGGCGTCGGTGACCGCCTCGGGGGCCTCCAGGGGCTGGAGGTGGCCCGTGCGGGTGAGGGTGATCAGGCGCCCCTGCGGCAGCGCGTCCGCGACGTACCGGGACTCCTCCGGGGCGACCAGGGCGTCCTGCGCGCCGGCGATCACCAGGGCGGGCACCCGGGCCGCCCGCAGGACGTCGGTGGAGTCGGGGCGGGCCGCGATCGCCCGCTGGGCCCAGGCCAGCGCGGCGGGGTCGGCGGCGCGCGCGTCGGCGAGGACCCGGGCGAGCAGGTCGGGGCGCTCGGCGCAGGTGGAGTCGGCGAGCAGCAGCGGGGTGACCCGCTCCACCAGCACGGGCCGGTGGGCCGGGTCCTGGACCAGTTCCGCGAAGCGGAGCCGCTGGGCGGCGTCCTCGGGGTCGTCGGCGGTGGCGCGGGCGGAGAGCAGGGCGAGCCCGGCGACCCGGTCGGGGTGGCGGCGCAGGAACGCCATCGCCGCGTAGCCGCCCATGGACGATCCGGCCAGGACGACCCGGTCCAGGCCGTGCCCGTCGAGCGTGCGGGCCAGGTCGTCGGCGACCACGTCGAGCGAGGGCGGGGCGTCGCCGAGCGGGGCCGATCCGAAACCGCGCTGGTCGACGGCCAGGACGGTGCGCCCCAGGGCGCGCAGGGCGCGCTCCTGGGCCGCCCACATCGAGGCGTGCAGGGAGAGTGCGTGCAGCAGGACGACGGGCGTGCGGGCGCCGGGCCTACGGGTGGCGGGTGTCCGGGGGGCGGTCACGGTCACCGGGAGGCCTCCGCCTCGGCCGTGGTGATGAACTCCCGCACGTGGTCGTGGACCTCGGCGCCGCGGACCCACGCCAGGGTGACCGGGGCGGGCGGCAGGTCGTGGATCGGCACCACCGCGATGCCGGGCGGCGCGAGGTCGGCGAGCGAGACCAGCGAGATGTGCACGGCGTCGCCGGCGGCGACCGTGCGCATCATCTCCGGGACGGTGCGCACCCGGCGCACCCGGCGGATGGGCCGCCCGGCGGGCGTGCGCGCCGGGACCACGTCGTCCCACACGTACGCGGGGAAGTCCCCGGGCGGGGCGAAGGCGTCGTAGTCGGCGAGCTCCTCGATGGAGACCGACGCCCGGCCGGCCAGCGGGTGCCCGGAGCCGACGACCACCGCGCGGGCGTCCTCGGTGAGCACCCGGCTGGTGACCAGGTCGGGTTCGTGGATGCCGAACTTCACGATCATCACGTCGAGTTCGCCCGCCCGGACGCCGCGGAACGGGTCGGCGATGTCGTACTCGACCAGCCGCACGTCGGCCCGCTCACGGCCGGCGAGCCGGACGATGCGGTCCACCACCTCGGTGGAGCCGTGGTAGCCGAACCGGACGGTCGGGGGGTTCCCGGCCGTCGGGATCCGCTCGGGGGTGGGGGTCTGCTCAGGCAACGCGTGCCTCCTCGGTCAGTCCGGCGGCCGCCTTGAGCCGTCCGGGAAGGTGCTTCTCGGTGGTCACGCGCACGGTGACCAGGTGCGCGGGGGCCCCGACGATCCGGGGCACCTGGTGCACCACCAGGTGGTCGCCGGGCGCGATGTGGCCGTCCAGGACGGCTTCCGCCAGCACGTGGTTGACGTGCACCAGGGCCTCCGAGATGGTGCACTCCGCGGTGGCGACGTACAGGTCGCGGCGGGCCCGCGGCCGGCCCGGCGGGTGGGGCCCGCCGGGGATCTCGACCAGGGTGTCCGGCCGGTCCGGCAGCCGGGCGGGCGCGTCGAAGGCCTTGAGCAGCCTGCGCAGCGCGGAGGTCCGGGCGGCGGGCCCGGGCGCGGTCCAGGCCGCGGAGCCGTCGGCGGCGGTGTGCGCGAAGCGGAACCGCTCGCGCAGCTGCTCCGGGTTGCCGGCGAGGAAGACGGTGCGGGTGAAGGAGGTCCGCCAGTCCGCCGCCTGCCGGGGTTCGACGCCGAGGGCGAAGACGCAGGTGTCGCGCACCCACCGGGCCAGGTCGAAGGCCTTGAGCACCACCACGACCGAACTGCCCGTGTCGCCCTCCGCGGTGATGTCGCCGCGGGCGGCGGTCAGGCCGTCGTACGAGGTCAGGTCGTGCCGGGCGGCGAGGTCGGGACGGGCCGCGCGGATCCGCATCGCCTCCTGTTCGCGCAAGCAGTCCTGCGTGGTGGAGGCGGCCCCGGCGCTCACAGGAACACCGCCCGCAGCAGGTCCTCGGCGGGCGCGGCGCGGCGCCTGCCGAGGAGGTGGGAGGTCAGCCGGTAGGGGTTGACGTACACGTGGTCCTTCCGGTGCTGCGCCAGCTGCTCCCGGAGCGCCGCGGCGTCCGCCTCCGGACCGGCCTCCTCCAGCAGGCGTTCGGCCCGCCGGAGGCACTGCGCCAGCAGGTCGGAGCGGAACGACTGCTGCCGGCCGGGGCCGAGCACGGCGATGAAGTACAGCCGCATGCCCAGGCGTACGGCGTCCTCGTGGTGCTCGGCGC
Organism: Kitasatospora sp. NPDC056076; assembly: GCF_042266305.1. NCBI lineage: Bacteria > Bacillati > Actinomycetota > Actinomycetes > Kitasatosporales > Streptomycetaceae > Kitasatospora > Kitasatospora sp. NPDC056076. The sequence goes on along the minus strand of NZ_JBHJWG010000012.1, from coordinate 97,063 downwards.
GGGCGGCGTCGATCAGCGTCCCGGCGTGCAGCCCCCGCCAGCCGCCCTGCCGCGCGGAGCGGATCCGGCCCTCGATGGGCACCCGGCCGACCGGCACCCGCCGCACGCGCGGGCCGAACTCGCTCAGCACCCGCTCCAACTGCTGGTAGTCGGAGTCGAGTTCGTGGTCGTAGAGGAGCACCAGCTCGTCGAAGTCCGGGGCGAGCGGGATGAGTTCCCGCAGGGCGCAGGCCAGGTAGTTCGGCCGCCCGTCCGCGGTGACCAGCCGGCGCAGCGGCAGTCCGAAGCGGGTGAGGTCCAGGTAGACGGGGCCGCCGACCTCGCGCTGGTCCAGGCACATGCCGAGCGCGGTGAGCCGGTCGAGGACGGCGTCCAGGCCCAGGCCGGGCGGCTGGTGCCGCAGCAGTCCCGGGTCGTGCAGGCCGAGGGCCGCGTAGTGCCCGGACCACAGCTGGAGGACGCGGGTGCCCACCGGGTGCACCCAGCCGCGTTCGACCGCCTCGGCGTACGGGAGCAGGGCCTGCGCGGGGGCGCGCTCGGCCGCGCGGAAGGCGACGTACAGCTCGCCGATCCGCTCCTCGGTGAGGTCGCCGTAGTCGGTGGCGCCCCGGCTGCGGTCGAGGAACTCCCAGAAGCCCAGGGTCTGTTCGGTGGCGTGGTAGGTGGTGTGGCTGTAGCGGTAGGCGACGTCCGCGAGGGGGCGGGTGGCCCGGTACATCACGTCCGTCCACAGCAGCCCCTTGAGGTGGCTCGGCGTGAGCGGCTTGGACGGGGTGATGGTGACGGGCGCGAGGAGCACCCGGGGGCGGTCCGCCGCGTCCGGTCGCGGGCGGGGGCCCGCCACCGGGAGGGTCGTCGTCATGCGCGAGTCCCTTCTGTCGCGGTGACCCGGCGCAGGAGCTCGTCCCGGCCGGGCGGCGGGGTCGGCGCGGGGCCGGCGGGGGCCGCCTGCCGGACCCGGGCCAGGAACTTGTCGTCGGCGAACAGCTCCGCGGGCGTGCGCAGGGTCATCAGCATCCGGGTGAGGCCCCGCCAGACCGTGCCGTCGGTGCGGGCCGCGGCGGCGATCTCCGCGCCGGAGGGCAGCCCGCCGGTGGGCGGCACCGGCACGGCGGGGCGGCCGTCGACGGCGGCCTGCCAGCGGGCGCTGCGCAGCCGGTCGGCCCCGGCGGCCTGCTCGTACCAGGGCAGGAACAGCTCGTGGGTCATCCGGGCGACGGCCAGGCGCTGCGCGGCGTCGACGTCGGGCTGCTCGGCCAGCAGGTCGGCGAGCCGGAAGGCGTGGTCGAGGGCGAGCGACATGCCGCGGCCGAAGAGCGGGTTGGTGATGCAGGCGGCGTCGCCGACCTGGAAGAGGCCCGGGACGGGGACCTGCCGCGGGCCGGCCGCCCCGCGCAGGGTGTTGGGCGGGCTGGAGATGACCCGTACCGGCGAGATCGGGGAGCTGACGCCGTCCTCCAGCCAGGGGGCGAGGCCCGGGGTGGCGCGGGCGGCCGCGGTGAACCCGGTGCGGGTGCGCAGGCCGGCCTGGAGGACGCGGTCGCCCGGCAGGGAGCCGAGGGCGACGGAGAAGGTGCCGTCGTCGCCGGGGTGCAGCACGCCCGCGTAGTGGTCGTAGACGTCCCCGACGCCGTGGCCGCGGTTGAGCGGCCCCGGCAGGGCGCGGCCCCGCAGCCGGTAGAAGCGGGTGTGGCCGACCAGCCCGGACGCGCTGGTGCGGTCGGCGGTCACCGGGATGCCGGCGTCGTGCAGCCAGCGGCGGGACAGCGCCCGGCGCCCGGTCGCGTCCACCACGATGTCGGCGCGCACCCGCTCGCCCGTGCCGGTGACGGCGGCCGCCACGCCCCGGTGCCCGGGGTGGAGTTCGAGGCCGGTGACGGTGGTGTCGTGCCGGACGGTAACGTCGGGCGTGTCGCTGACCGTCCGGTGCAGCAGCAGCTCCAGGGTGGAGCGGCGGCAGCCGAGCGCGACCAGGTCTCCGTCGCCGGGCTCCGGGGCGCTGTCGGCGGCGTCGGCGGGCAGCGCCCGGGTGAGGTCGAGGACCGTCGCGCCCGCGGCCACGGCGTCGGCCAGCAGCCGCGGTGCGCGCTCGCGCAGGACGCGGACGCCGAGCGAGGTGAGGGTGTGCGACTGGAGGCCCTGGGGCGCGGTCGGGCGCCGCCACCCGGAGCCGGGATCCGCGGTGGACCACTGCGGCGGTCCCGGGGCGCGCTCCAGGACCAGCACGCGGTACCCGGTCCCGGACAGGGCGAGCGCGCTCGCCAGCCCTGCGACGCTTCCGCCGACGATCACTGCGGTCGGCATGTCAGCGCCGCCGCCCGTGGACGAAGAAGACCCGCCGCACGTCGCGCTCGCTGCGCGGCGGCACCGGGTCCGGCCAGCGCCCGAAGTCGGCGCCCGCCTCGCCGGGCTGGGTCGCCCGCACGTCGAAGCCGTGCCGGTCGAAGAGCTCCTCCGGCTCGTCCGTGCCGAACAGCCAGGGGCAGCCCCAGCCGCTGAACACGTCGAGCAGGCCGCGCATGTGGGGCAGGGTCAGGGCGGCCGCATTGACGATGTCGGCGGCGATCCGGCTGCCGGGGGCCGAGATCGCGGCCACCCGCTCCAGGACGCGGTGGGCGTCGGGCGCGGGGACGTAGTAGAGGAGCCCTTCGAGCAGCCAGGTGGAGGGGACGGCGGGGTCGTACCCGGCGGCCTCCAGGCGGGCCTCCCAGTCGGGCTCGGTGAGGTCGACGGCGACCGTCCGGTGGTCGGTGCGCGGCTCGGTCGCCCCGAGCCGCTCGGCCTTGTGGGCGAGCACGGCCGGCCGGTCGACCTCGAACCAGCGCACCCGCTCGGGCCAGTCCAGCCGGTAGGCGCGGGAGTCCATGCCGGCCGGGGCCAGCACGATCTGGGTGGTGTCCTGGTCCTCGGCCGCCGCCCGGAGGTAGTCGTCGAAGAACCGGGTGCGGATCGCGTTGTAGTCGGGGGTGCTCGGGATGGTGCGCTCGCGGCCCGGCGGGAAGGTCGCGCGGATCACCTCGGCGAGCAGTTCGGGACCGATGTCCCCGGCGAGGGCGGCGGCGTACGGGTCCTCGTACAGCCGGTCCGGGCGCTTGCTCTCGGCGGCGCGCAGGGCGGCGGTGAGGAGCGCGGTGCGTTCGACAGCGTCCAGTGAAGCGGTCATGTCGGTCCTCCGGTTGGTGGGTGCGCAGGCCCGCGGCGGCTCGTCGCCGGCTCAGGGGGCTGCTGTGCCGTGTCCTTCGGGGCCCTGTCCGGTCAGCCGGGCCCACTCCTGCGGGTCCTGTCTGAACAGCCGGTCCTTGACCTGGGTGGGGCGGATGCCGCTCTCGACCCGGGCCTGCCAGTCACGCAGGAAGGCATCGGGGTCGAGCCGCAGGAGGGTCGGGGCGGCCAGCCGGCCCCGGCCGCGCGCCGTGCGGTAGTCGGCCGACTGCCGCTGGAGGGCCCGGTCGAGGAGGTCGGTGAAGCGCTCGGACTCCTCCGCGCGCCACGGGGTGCGCGGGGCGACGGCGAACTCGTAGCCCGGGGAACGGTGCGGGGCTCCGGCGACCCGGCAGGCGACGTTGCGCAGTTCGAGGCCGGTGGCGTCCAGCGCGCCGTGCAGCGCCCTGGTCACCTGGGCGTCGCGCAGCCGCTCACCGGCGTGGTCGGAGCGGTTCGCCCGGCCGGCGTACTCCAGGCGCGGCACGCCGTCCTGGTGGTCGACGACCCGGACGACGTCGCCCACCGCGTACCGGTAGAGCCCGCCGACGTGGCTGAACACCACGTGGTAGTCGCGGTCCGGCTCCAGTTCGTGCGGCCGGAGGGTGGCGGTGTCGGGGCCGAGGTCCCGGTCGGCGTCGGCGAACTCGTACACCGCGGCGTTCGCCACCAGGCTGCCCGCCCGGCCGTGCCGGTCGAGGGCGACGCCCACCGGGCCCTCGGAGGCGGCCACGGGGGCGGGCAGGGCCACCACGCCGGGGCCGTACTCCTCGCGCAGCCGCGGGAGGTACAGCGAGGCCACCCCGGTGGTCCAGCAGAACAGGGCGCGCATCCGGGGCCAGACGTGGCACGGGCGCACGGTGCCGTGCCGGTCGGCGAGGCGCTCCAGTTCGGCGGCCCGGGCGGGGTCGGGGGCGCGGTGCGGCAGGCCGCCGAGGGTGCCGTCCCGGACCTCCCGGACGATCCGGGGCCACCACAGGTTCAGCTGGTACGGCAGGGCGGCGACCATCGCCGGGTTGATGCCGATGACGCAGCGGACGTCGCTCTCCACCGCGAGGCGCAGCCGCAGGTACATCTTCTCCGCGTGCCGGTCCGCCGCGACGGGCACCGGGAGGGTCGCCCAGGGGGCGCCGGTGCCGGGCTCCGCGGACAGCGGCTCCCCGAAGGCGGTTCCGAAGTCGACCTGGCTGGCGCCGACGTGGGGGCGCCCGGAGGCCGTGGTGGGCGGGGCCGCGACGGGGTCGTGCTTGAGGTTCAGCACCGCCCCGGGGGACTCCAGGACCTCCGGGAAGTGCTCGATGAGCGGCGCCCACGCGGCGTAGTAGAAGGGGAAGAAGGTGGTGCGCATGAAGCGGGGGGTGACCGGGATCTTCTTGTGGGCGCCGGTGCTGCCGCTGCTGGTGAAGAACACGGCGGGGTGGTCGGCGGTCAGGACGTTCCGCTCGCCGGCCGCGGCCCGTTCGATCCACGGTTCGAGGTCGGCGTAGGTCTGCACCGGGACGGCCCCGCGGTACTCGTCGAGGGTGCGGATCCGGGCGAAGTCGTGCCGCTTCCCGTACTCCGTGCCCGCGTTGAACTCCAGCAGGTCGGTCAGCACCTGCCGCTGGCTCCCGGCCGGGTCGGTGAACGCGGCCCGCAGGCCCCGCCGTTCGGCGAACACCCGCTCGCGGTAGCGCCGCAGCCGGACGGGGTCGGACCAGGCCTCAGCAGAACTCATAGGTGACCACCTCCCGGATCGCGGCCGCGGTGAGCTCCGGGCGGTCCAGTTCCTCGATGACGGTGACCGGCAGGTCCTGGATCTCGTCCCGCATGACCTTGGCCAGGTCGCTCTGGTACCGCCGGAAGCCGGCCGGGTCCGGCTGCGGGCCGTAGTGCTCCAGGACGTTGAGGTCGGCGCCCTGCCGGCTGCGCTCCCAGGTCGTCCCGGGCGGCACGTCGAGGTAGACCACCCGGATCGGCCGGGGGAAGGTGCGCCACCAGTCGAGCAGGGGGCTGTCCCCCGCTCCGGCGAGGCGGCACTTCGCCAGCAGCTTGTAGTAGTAGGAGTCGACGACGACGGGGGTCCCGGCGTCGGCGCGCAGCAGTTGGTCGCGCAGGTGGACGACGGCGGTCTGCACGAGCGTGGCGAAGAAGTCCGGGGACCAGACGCCCGGGTGCGGAGCCACGTCCTTGACGACGTTGCGGCGCAGCCGGCCGATGAGCTCGTGCTCGGGGGCGAGGCGGGTGTCGTCCACGGAGAGGAACTGCCACCGGGGCTCGGTCCGGGCGAGTAGGTCGAGGGCCGAGGACTTGCCCGAGTAGTCGGGGCCGAGGAGTACGCAGAAGGGCGGGTGCCCGCCGTCGAAGTCGATGGGAGTCCTCCTCGCTACAGGGCCGACAGGAAGGCGTCGACGGCCAGGGACGCCTGCACCGGGTTGAGCCGGGGGTCGCAGAGGCTGGTGTAGCGCGCCGTCAGGGCCGCCTCGTCCGGCACGTCGGCGCCGACGCACTCGGTGACGTCGTCGGCGGCGGTCTCCAGGTGCAGGCCGCCGGGGCGGATCCCGACGCTGCGCAGGGCGGAGACGAAGCCGCGGATCTCGTCGCAGACGTCGTCCAGGCGCCGGGTCTTGATGCCGTTCGAGGCCTTGTAGGTGTTGCCGTGCATCGGGTCGCAGAGCCAGACGACGGGGTGGCCGGCGTTCTTGACGGCCTGGGCGAGGGCCGGCAGGCGGGTGCGCACGTCGTCCTTGCCGAACCGGGAGATCAGCGTCAGCCGGCCGGGCTCGCGCTCGGGGTCGAGGCGCCCGACCACGTCGAGCAGGTCCTGCACCTCGGCCTTGCCGCTCACCTTGCAGGCCACCGGGTTCATCACGTCGGCCAGCAGGCGCACGTGCGCGCCCTCGCTGTGCCGGGTGCGCTCGCCGATCCACGGGAGGTGGGTGGAGCCCAGGAACCAGCCGCCCGCGGACTCGTCGAACCGCACCAGGGCCGTCTCGTAGTCCATCACCAGGGCTTCGTGGCTGATCCAGGTGCGCCGTCCGATCGCCGGACTGCGGTCGTGCCGCCCCTCGATGGCGTCGGCCACCGTCTTGGCGGCCCGGTAGGCGCGCAGCATGCGCTCGGGGTCGTGTCTGCGGGCCGCCGCGTCCGGGGCCTCGGAGTTGACGATGTGGCCCCGGAAGGCCGGCAGCGGGCGGCCGTCGACGTCCTCGGTGGGCGCGGACCGGGGCTTGGCGAACTGGCCCGCGATCCGGCCGATCCGGACGACCGGGATCCCGGTCGAGACCGCGACGGTGTCGGCGAGGCGCACGAGGGCGCGCTCCTTGCGGACCGCGTGCTCGGCCGTGCACTCCGCGAAGTCCTCCGCGCAGTCGCCGGCCTGGAGCACGTGGGCGTCGCCGGCCGCGACGCCGGCCAGTTCGCGGCGCAGCTGGAGCAGGTCGGGCAGCCGGGTGAGGACGGGACGGCCGGAGAGGTCGGCGCAGACCTCGTCGCGCCGGGCCGGATCGGCCCAGGACGGCTGCTGGGCCGCCCGGTAGAAGCGCCAGCCGGTCTGGTCTCCGGCGTGCGAGTGCGGGGTGCGGGCCGCCTGTTCGGCGGTCGCGAGAGCCTGGGGCATGACAGTTCCTTCGCTGTGGTGAAGCACGATCAGGCGGTGACGGTGCTGGCCTAGTCGTTCGTGAGCTGGACCATGTGCGGGTTGAACTGCTCGTGCACGTAGGCCTGTCCGCCGGCGGCGTAGTGGATGACGTACTCCTTGAAGGCGGAGTCCACCCACTGCTCGGTGAGGCTGTCCCGCCAGCGCATGAGTCCGGTGGACAGCTGTTCGCGGTGCTGGTGCACCTGCTGGTCGCGGAGCTGGAGGCCGATCGGGGTCAGCGCGTCGGGCACGCCCATCCGGCTGCGGGCGGCCCCGTCGAACACCACCCGGTTGATGCTGACCACCTCCTGCTCGGGGGTCACCAGGCAGGAGCGGCGCTCCAGGACGACGGCGGTGTCCGCGAGTCCGAGCGCGGAGCGGATGCCGTCCGGGAGGCGGCCGGCCGGGGTGTCGCCCTGGGCGTCGACCCGGATCGACAGGTCGTGGCCGGTGAGGGCTTGCAGGAGCAGGGTGGTGGAACCGTCGCAGGCCAGCAGCATCCGGGTGCTGGCGCTCAGTTCGGCGGTCGGCTGGAGGGGGCTCATCATCGGTCTCCTGGGCTGTTGTCGGTCTGCCGGAGGGGGGAGCGTCCTGCGGTCGCGCCGGTGCGAGGGGAAGGGAAGGGCGGGGAAGGGAGGGGGTGGCCGCGCCGGGGGGCGTGGCGCGACCACCCCGGTTCAGGGGGGTGGCGCGGACGTCAGTGCGTCCGCACCGCTTCGGCCGGCCGGCCGTCGGGCTCGGCGCTGCCGGCACCGCCGGCACCGCCGGCACCGCCCGCGGCGCCGCTCGGCTGCGCCGGACGGCTGCGCGCGAAGCGCTTCATCAGCGGCTGCTCGACGCCGATGAACAGCAGCCAGGAGAAGAAGACGCTGATCAGCACTTCACTGGCGAGGATCCCGGCCGCGACCGGGGCGCTGTGCGACGCGCTGAGGCCGAAGCGGTCGACGAAGACGTGCACGGTGATGTCGTGGACCAGGTAGAAGGCGAACGAGACCTCACCGAGCCAGACGAAGACCCGCTTGCGCAGGAACGAGGGCCGGCCCGCGATGTCGGTGCTGGCCATCGCGGCGATCAGCAGGGCGACCGGGATCAGCGTCACCGCGCTCATCGCGTACAGCCACGGCACCCACTTCAGCTCGACCACGTAGGCGACGGCGACCAGCGCCAGCGCCGGCAGGACCGGGAACTTGATCCAGCGGCCGGTCATGACGATCCGGGCCATCAGGATGCCCACCGCGAACTCCAGGATCCGGAACGGCGGCAGCTGCCACACGAACCAGTACTGCCACACCGAGGCCTCGAACTTCAGCGGCATGGCCGGGGAGTCCGGCAGGACCGCGTACGCGACGGCGGGGACGGCGACCACGGCGGCGGCCAGGATGCCCACCCACAGCCACAGCCGCTCCGGCCGGATCCGCTGGATCGCCCGGTGCAGCAGCGGGAAGCACAGGTAGAAGACGGCCTCGACGGAGAGCGACCAGGCGGGCGGGTTGATGCTCTGGAAGACCTTGGCGTCCGGGATCCAGGTGTGCAGCAGGAAGAGGTTGGAGATCCCCGCCGTCCAGGTGGCCTTCATGTAGGCGAACAGCGCCAGCGCGATGAAGAAGGTCACCACGTGGTTCGGGTAGATCTTCATGAACCGGCGCCGCCAGAACTGCCGGGGCCTGTCCCCCGGGCGGGCCGACCAGGTCAGCACGAAGCCGCTGAGGACGAAGAAGAACCCGACGCCCAGCCAGCCCGCCTTGCTGACGGCGTGCGTGACGGATACGGCGGTGCCGCCCGTGAACGGCGTGTACGGCGGCAGGGTCGAGTGGAAGAGGAAGACCATGAACGCGGCGAAGAACCGCATGCCGGTCAGGGAGGGCAGCCGTGCGAAGCGCGCGGACGCGGGCACGGGTGTCCCGGTCGGACTGGACATGGTGAAGACTCCCGACGGTGGGGTGGGGGACGGCGGCCGGGTCACCCGGCCGGTGTGACTACGCCCTTGGCGTCCAGCAGGAACTCGGTGTAGTTGCCGTCGTGCGGCATGCCCGGCACCAGCTCCCAGGGGAGGACGGCGCCGTCGGTGATCTTCCGGACGGCCGGGTCGAGCAGCGCCTGTCCGGTGATCGCGGCGTTCTCGGTCAGCAGGTTGAGCACCAGCGAGGGCCGCAGCGGGGCGACGCCGTCGGCCGGGCTCCAGGGGGCGACCACGACGAACGGGAAGGCCAGCTCGGTGCCGACGGCCGGGTGGTCCGCGCGGTCGGCGGCGAGGACCACGGGGCGCGGCAGGAAGGAGCCGTCGCCGAGGTCGACCAGGAAGTCCTCACCGTACAACGGCGTGCTGTGGTCGGTGAGTTCGGTGGCCAGCTTGGCCATCTGCCGGCGCAGCCCGTCGGCGCGCTCGCGCCCGACGACGAGCAGCACGCTCTCCGGGTCGGCGGCGGGCAGCACCGGCAGGTGCGCCAGCCGTCCGGCCAGGGCGGCCGCGGTGTCGTGGACGTCGTTGCTGGTCAGGATGGCCGAGAGGTTGGTGCAGCGGGTGCCGCCGTCGAAGGCCGCGCTGGTGGCCAGGTGGTCCAGCAGGGCGTCGGTCAGCGGCAGGTCGAGCAGGGCCCGGGAGCGCCCCGGGCCGCGGGTGGCGACCCGGGCGCGGTCGCTCCAGTCGCTCACCGCCTGCTCGTTGCCGTAGATGATGCCGCGGTCGGCGGCGTTCAGCAGGAACGAGCCGACGGCGTGCGGGCTGGGCAGCAGGGCCAGCTTCTCCGGCGCCAGCCCGGCCGCCAGCAGGGCGGCGGCCAGCCGGCGCGGGGTGAACGGGTCGCGGCTGCCGGGCCGCACGACGACGCTGTAGCCGTGGTGCAGCGGCTGCACCCAAGTGGCGTGCGGCAGCGGGTGGTTGCTGGCCATCACGGCGGTGAAGAGCCGGCCCGCCGGCGCCCGGTGGACGCGGTGGGTCGGCGTCAGCCGGGCGGCGGGCAGCTCCGCCGCGGTGGTGGCGGGCAGCTCCTCGATCTCGGCGGCCATGTCCGCCAGGCCGCGCCGGACGGTGGTGGAGGCGAGGCCGGTGCCGCGCACGGTGTGGCGCACGTACGCGTCGGCGCTCTCGCCGTCCAGTTCGGCGGTGGCGAACAGCCGCGCGGCCGTGCGGAACACCTCCGGCTCGGGGGGGAGGCCGTCGGCGTCGCGGCGCAGCCGGTTGACGGCGGCCTGGGCGGCGAGCCGGGGGGCGAGGCCGACGTCCGCGAGCGGTTCGCCGTGCACGTCGGTCAGGACGGTGCGGTCGGCGCTCGGCCGGTGCTCACCGGCGACCAGCGGGTCGATGACGAGCACTCAGTACACCCCCTCGACGACGTCGGCGTCCTCGAAGGTCGCCACGCTGGTCACCTCCGCGAGACCGTCGACGCCGCCGTCCGAGGTCGGCCGGACCCGCACGGCGGTGTCCCGTTCGAGCACGTTGGGCAGGAACATCTCCTCGCTGACCAGGTGCAGTCTGACCCGGCCGCGCTCGCCGTAGCCGACCGGCTCGCCGTCCTCGTCCACCAGGTCCAGGCGGGTGGTCTCGGCGAAGGGCTCGAAGACGCAGGCGTGGACGTCCTCGGGCGTCCGGACCCGCTGCGGGGCCACGCCCATCAGGCTGTTCCCGTAGATCCCCACCAGGCGGGCGTCGGGGAAGAAGTCCTCCCGCACCACGCGCAGGCTCTCCGGGCTGAACGAGGTGCCGGCCCAGATGATCGCCCCGACCCGGGAGGCCACCAGTTCGTGCAGCTCCGGCCGGGCGCAGATGGCCTCGATCAGCGGGGGCGTGGTGCTCAGCACCCGCACCGGCTGGCTCAGCAGGACCTCGCGGGCCTGGTCGAGGAGGTGGTCGATGTAGTCGTCGGCCTCCTGCTGCCGGCCGGAGCCGAGCAGGCGCTTGACCCAGCGCGGGTCGAGGTCGACGGTGTAGCACAGGCCGCCGGCGGGCTCGGCGTAGCGGGAGGTGTCGAAGGCCACCACGTGCGGGCCGGTGGGGCCCAGGTGCAGCCAGTCGCCGGTCGCGGGCACGCCGTGCTCGGTCAGCAGCCGCCTGGTCCAGGCGCCCACCCGGGAGCGGTAGTTGCCGTCGACGATCCGCTTGGGGGCGCCGGTGGTGCCGCCGGACTCGTAGACCCGGAAGACCTGGCCCGGTGCGGCGCCCCGGGGTATCAGGTCGGCCGCCGGGACGGTGCGCAGTTCGCGGCTGACGTCGGGGAAGCGGAGCAGGTCGGCCGCGCCGGCGACATCGGTGCGCGGGTCGAAGCCCAGGTCCGCGCGGCGGGCGAGCCAGAACGGCGAGCCGGTGCGGTCGTCGAAGTGCCAGGCCATCAGGGCGCGGACGTGGGCGTCGAAGTCGGCCGCCCCGAGGGGTGGGCGGTGCGGGTCGGGCAGGGGGGCGGGGGTGCTGGTCACGCGTTCGTCCCTTCGGAGCGGTGCGGCGTCAGATCGGCTGGTTGAGCGCGTCGTCCACCTGGTGGGCGACGGCTTCCAGGCCGTTCCGGATGAAGTCGAGCTGCCGGTCCAGGGACGCCTGGTCGGTGGTGTTCATCTCGGACAGGAGGATGTTGCGGGAGGCGTCCTGGGCGATCTTGGCGCGGACGAAGCGGCGGTCCTGGAACTCGGCCAGCAGCTCGCGCAGGTCGCCGTCCCGGCCGAGCGTCTCGCCGAGCACGGCGGCGTCCTCGATGGCCATGGCCGCGCCCTGGGTGCGGTGCGGCGCCATCGCGTGGGCGGCGTCGCCGAGCAGCAGCAGCCCGTCCTGGTACCAGGGCAGCGGGAGGAGCACCTCCTCGATCGGCGCGTACACGATGTCGTCGTCCGGCTTGATGCGGTCGCGCAGTTCGCCGATCAGGCCGGTGTAGCCGGCCAGCCGCTGGGTGAGGTGGCCGTGGAAGTCCTCCCGCGCGTGGCGCGGGTTGCCCGGCTCGGGCGTCACGTGCAGCAGGTACATGACATCCGTATTGAGCGGGAAGAGCCCTGCCTTGGTGCCCATGCCCTGGAAGTACATGTTCCGGGTGACCTCGGGGTGCCGTTCGAGGGCCACCCGCCACACCGAGTAGCCGGTGAACCGGGGCTCGATGCCGAGGGCCGCCTTGCGGAAGGAGGAGCGGATCCCGTCGAACGCGACCACCAGGTCGTAGTGCTCGGTGCTGCCGTCGGTGAGGACGGTCTCGACCCCGCCGTCGGCGGTGGTGCTCATCTTCTCCACCGAGGTGCCGTAGCGGATCACCGTGCCCACGTCGACGCAGGCCTTCTCCAGGATCCGGGCCAGGTCCTTGCGCTGGATGGCGCAGTTGGCGGGCACGCCGTCGACCCCGAGCTTCGACCGCAGCGCGAGCAGCAACCGGGAGGCGGAGTCGTGGAAGTCGACGCGGTCGAAGGTGAAGCCGTGGCCGAGGACCTCGTCGAGCAGGCCGAGCTGCCTCAGGGCCCGCAGCGCGTTGCCCGGGATGTTGATGCCGACGCCGGCGACGAGGTTCTCCGACTGGATCTCGACGACGGTGGTGTCGATGCCCTGCTGTCCGAGTGCGGCTCCGGCGGCGAGACCGCCGATGCCCCCTCCGATGATCAGGATGCGGCGCTTCACTGTGACTCCTCACGCATGGGTGGACGGTTAGCGGTCACTGGTGCTGTTGCTGTTGCTGGGGCTGGGGCAGGCCCGCCACCCAGCGCGCGTGGTCGCGGACGAGCTGCCGGTCGGGGGCGACGAGCAGCAGCACGCGGTCCGAGGCGATGAACTCCTCGGCGAAGGGGCCGCCCAGGTACTTGCGGGACAGCTCGTCGATGTGCTCGCGGGCCTCGGTGCCGAGGACCTCCTCGACCACCCGGCCGCGGATCTCGGCGAAGTTCAGCGGGTCGTCCTGCTGCCAGATGGTGACGGTGGCCCGCGGGTCGCGGCGCAGGTTGCGCACCTTCTGCCGCCCCACCTCGCTGTTGAGGGCGAGGTACTCACCCCGGGTGGAGACCCAGACGACCTGGGTCTGCGGGGTTCCGTCGCGCATCAGGGTGGTCAGGGCGGCGAAGTTGGGTCCGTCCGCGAGGGCGCGGACCTCCGGGGCGAGGCGGTGACCCGTCTCGACTTCCATCTCCTGGTGAGAAGACATGCTGTGTCCTTCCTGCGGGATGGGGTTCCTTCGTTCGGGACGCGCTTCCTTCGTCGGTGCCCGGCCGCCGGTGGTACGGCGGTGGACGGTGCTGGAGGTACTGGAGGTGATGGACGGCGGTGTACGGCGGTACGGCGGTACGGCGGTACGGCGGTACGGCGGTACGGCGGTACGGCGGTACGGCGGTACGGCGGTACGGCCGTGGACGGTGCCGCGCGGCGCGGTTCAGCCCCGCAGCGCGGGGCTGGACTCCTCCGCGTCCGTGGGCGCGGCCACCGGCTGCGGGCGCTTGCGGTTGCGGTTGCGGCGCAGCGCTCCCACGCTGACGACGAGGGCGAGGCCGGCCAGCAGCTCGAAGCCGGCCCCGGCCAGGGGGTTCCAGCGGAGCATGTCCGCGTCGGCGAGCAGTCCGCCGACGGCGGCGGCGGTCATCTGGCCCACGTAGACGGCGCTGTTGTTCAGCGCCAGGAGCATGTCGCCGCGGTCCCCGCCGATGCCCAGGGCCCGGTGCAGCAGCAGCGGGAAGCTGGGCCAGTGCACCAGGCCCCACACGCCGACGGCGAGCGCCGCGACCAGCGGCCACTGGAGGGTCGGGGTGAGCACCACCAGCCAGAGGCCCAGCGCGGTGATGGTGATCGAGAGGCCGACGACCGAGCCGAAGCGGTCGGCCAGCCGGCCCCCGACGAAGACCCCGCCGAAGCTGCCGACGCCGAAGAGCAGCAGGACCCATGACTGCTGGCCGGCCGACAGCCCGGTGACCTGCTCCAGGATGGAGCCGAGGTAGGTGTAGACGGTGAACGTGCCCGCGGTCCACAGCGCCGTCACCAGCAGGTGCGTGGGGGCCTGCGGGATCCGGATCGCGGCCATCCGCTCCCGGACGGTGGCGCCGGGGCCGGTGGGCACGTCCGGCAGGAAGAACTGGATGCCGGCCACGGTCACGGCCGCGAGCACCGCGACCAGGCCGAACGCCCAGCGCCAGGAGGAGAGTTCGCCGATCCAGTTGCCGATCGGCACCCCGAAGGCGATGGCGCTGGTCATGCCCGCGTAGACGATGGCCAGCGCCCGGCCGCGCACCTCGGGCGGGCTGATCCGGGCGGCCACCGCGGAGGCGTTGGCCGAGTACAGGGCGGCGCCCGCGCCGGTGATCACCCGGCTGATCAGCAGCACGGTGAAGTTGGCCGAGACGGCCGACAGGAGGTTGCCGAGTCCGAAGACGAGCATGACCCCGATGAGCAGCGGCTTGCGCCGGAACTTGGCGGTGAGCCCGGCCAGGATCGGCGCTCCCACCGCGTAGGTGGCGGCGAACGCGGTGGACGTCTGGCCCGCGAGTGCCGTCGAGAGGTGCAGGTCCCGCCCCACCGCCGGCAGCAGGCCGGCGACGATGAACAGGTCGGTACCGGTTGCGAACGTTCCCAGCGCGAGCAGCCAGACCCGAGGGTCCACCCGCCCCGCCGAACTCGCCGAGCTCATCGGGGTCCTCCTTCTCCGGAGACGGTTGATCAGATGGCGGTGTCCAGCGCGAGCTCCCGCCAGGTGTCGAGCTCCTTGGCGACGGTCTCGAGCTTGCTCTCGACCCGGGCGACGCAGTCCGCGCCGAGCGGCAGGCGCACCGGGGGCGCGTCCGACGCGGCCACGGTGACGATCGCGCGGGCGGCCTTGACCGGGTCGCCGGGCTGCTGGTGGTTGTTGTCCACCGCCCAGTCGCGGGTCTTGCCGACGGTCTGCGCGTAGTCGTCGATCGGGGTGGTGCTGTGCAGCGAGGAGGCGTCCAGGAAGTCGGTGCGGAAGACCCCGGGCTCGATGATCGTGACGTGGATGCCGAGCGGGGCGAGGTCGGCCCGCAGGGCCTCGCTGAGGCCCTCGACGGCGAACTTGGTGCTGTTGTAGATGCCCCAGCCCGAGCCGGCCGTGAACCCGCCGACGGAGCTGATGTTGAGGATCCGGCCGGACCGCTCCCGGCGCATGTACGGCAGCACCGCCCGGGTGACGGCGAGCAGGCCGAAGACGTTGATGTCGTAGACCGCGCGCGCCTCGGCGTCCGAGGCCTCCTCGACGGCGCCGAGCAGCCCCCGGCCGGCGTTGTTCACCAGGACGTCGATCCGGCCGAAGCGCTCGTACGCGGCCCGCGCGACCTCCTGCGCCTGCTGCTCGTCGGTCACGTCGAGCGGCAGGTACAGCACCTCGCCGCCGGCGTCGCCGAGCGCCGCACGCACGACCTCCGTGTCGCGCGCCGTCGCGACGACCCGGTGACCGCTGGCCAGCGCCTCCCGGGCGATGTGCAGGCCGAGGCCACGGGAGCTGCCGGTGATCAGCCAAACGGACATGAACTTCCTCCAACTATCGGTGTGTTGCGGCGGCCCGACGGGCCGGGACCAGCGGGTGTGGTTCTCAGGTGCCGGTGTGCTGCGCGAGGAACGGGCCGAGCACCGCGGCGAACCCCTCGGGGTCCTCCGCCAGCGCGTTGTGGCCGGTCTCGATCTCCGCGTAGACGGCACCGGGTATGCCCTCGCGCAGCAGCAGCTGCTGGTTGGCTCCGCAGACGCGGTCGTGCACGCTGGCGAACACCAGCGCCGGCGCGACGACGGCGCCGAGCAGCGGACGCAGGTCGACGGTGAGGCCGACCTCGAACTGCCGCGCGGTGCCGGGCTGGAAGTTGTCGGCGATCTGCCGGACGAGCTTCCCGTGCTCCGCCTCGTTCGTCGCTTCCCAGTAGCGGGGGCCGAGGGTGGCCAGCGGGAACATCTGCGGGACCAGCGCGGTGCCCAACTCCGCGTCGGTGCGCAGCAGGTCGAGCGAGTAGCGGAAGTCGGCCGTCATCCGCTCGTCGGTGTACGCCCAGCCGGCGTGCGAGACGACCGAGCGCACCCGCTCGGGGTGCTCGGCCGCGAGGCGCAGCGCCACCACGGCGCCGAGGGAGTGGCCGGCGAGGTGGAAGGTGTCCAGGCCGGCGTGGTCGGCCACCGCCAGCACCTCCGCGACCAGGTCGCCCAGGGTCAGCGGCCCGCCGTGGTCGACCGTGTCACCGGAGCCGGACAGGTCCGGGGTGACGACGGTGAACTTCCCCTTCAGCTCCTCGACCTGCTGGGCCCAGGCGGCTCCTCGGGTTCCGGTGCCGTGCACCAGGACCAGGGCCGGCCCGCTGCCTTCGATGCTGTACGCCACCTCGGCGTCGCCGCCGCTGATCCGTATCCCCGTGCTCGGCATGTCAGGTGCCTCCTCAGGATTGGTCGACTACCGGACAAGATGGGACCACGAGTCGAGGTTGGATGCAAGTATCACTTTTTACTGAAAGCCAAGTAAGCGAGCGATCTGGACCACACCCGGAGGCGCCGCGCGACCGCCCGACGGCGGAGCGGCGCAGGTGAGGGGCCCATTCGGTGGCCAGCGATGCAACTAGGCGGCGCGGGTTCAATCTTGACCTTGCATCAATGATTGAACGACTATCACTTCTGTAGCACCGATGCTTCGCTCGTACATGAAGGCAGGTACGCCCCATGGATCAGCCCGAAGTAGCGTCCGACCGCTCGATCGCCGTCATCGGCCTGGGATGCAGGTTCCCCGGCGCCTCGAACGCCGACGAGTTCTGGGAGCACCTGATCGGCAATGCCGACAGCGTCACGGCGATTCCCGGCGACAGGTACGACGCGGCCGCCCACCACTCCCCCGACCCGGCCACCCCGGGCAAGTCCATCTCCGCGAAGGGCGGGTTCATCGACGACCCCTTCGCCTTCGACCCCGGCTTCTTCGGCATCTCGCCCGCCGAGGCCCGCGCCATCGACCCCCAGCACCGCGTCCTGCTCCAGGTCGTCTGGGAGGCGCTGGAGGACGCCGGCATCCGCCCCTCCGCCCTGGCCGGCAGCCGGACCGGCGTCTTCGTCGGCCAGGCCACCGCCGAGTACGGCGACGAGCACCGGCCGCTGACCGACCAGGACATCTGGCGCACCGTCGGCAGCCAGCTGCGCTCGATGGCCTCCGGGCGCATCTCGTACGCGCTGGACCTGCGCGGCCCCAGCATCGTGCTGGACACCGCCTGCTCCTCCTCCCTGGTCGCGGTGCACATGGCCCGGCAGAGCCTGCTCACCGGGGAGAGCGACCTCGCCGTCGTCGGCGGCGCCAACATCGTCCTCTCCCCCCGGGACGCCGTCGCCTACTCGCAGGCGGGCATGCTCTCGCCGGAGGGGCACTGCGCCTTCGGCGACGCCGACGCCGACGGCTTCGTGCGCAGCGACGGCGTCGGCGTGGTGCTGCTCAAGCGCCTCGCGGACGCCCGGCGCGACGGCGACCCGGTCCTGGCGGTGCTGGCCGGCAGCGCGGTGAACAACGACGGGCGCAGCAGCGGACTGCTGGTCAAGCCCTCCGTCCCGGGCCAGGTCGAGATGGTCCGCGAGGCCTGCCGCAGCGCCGGGATATCCCCGGCCCGCCTCGGCTACGTGGAGGCGCACGGCACCGGCACCGCCGTCGGCGACACGGTGGAACTGTCCGCGCTGGCCGCGGCGGCCGGCCCGGCCCGCGCCCCGGGGCGACCGCTGCGGACCGGCTCGGTGAAGAGCAACATCGGCCACGCCGAGGCGGCCGCCGGCATGGCGGGGCTGATCAAGACCGTCCTGATCGCCCGCCACGGCGTCATCCCGGCCTCGCTCCACCTGAACAGTCCGCACCCGCTGATCGCCGCCCCGGACTCCCCGGTCCGCGTGGTCACCGAGAACGAACCCCTCGGGGACGGCGACGACACCTACCTCGGGGTCAGCTCCTTCGGCCTGTCGGGGACCAACGCCCATGTCGTCCTGAGCCCTTACCCCGCCGAGGCCGCCGCGGCGGACGCCTCTGCCGCTTCGGCCGCTTCGGTCGCCTCGGCCTCCGGTGCGGACGCCGCGACGGACACCGGAGCGGCCACCTCGACGGACGCCGCGACGGACGCCGCGACGGACGGGCGCCCCGAACTGCTGGTGTTCAGCGCCCGCTCGCAGCGGTCCCTGGAACGGCTCGCGACCGCCTACGCCCGCCACCTGCGACCCGGCGGCGCTGGCCACCGGGAGCCCCTGCGCGACGTCTGCGCCGCGGCCGCGCTGCGCCGCGACCACCACCCGTACCGGATGTGGGCGATCGGCGACAGCCACGAGCAGCTCGCCGACCGGCTGGAGGCACTGGCGGCCGGCGAGGAGATCGCCGACGGCGGACGCGGCGAGGCCGGCTTCGGCCCGCAGCGGCGGACGGTGTTCGTCCTGCCCGGGCAGGGCGCGCAGTGGCCGGGCATGGGGCGCCGGCTGCTGGCGGACTTCCCCGCCTTCCGCGAGCGCATGGCCGAGTGCGACGCGGCGGTTCGGGCCGAACTGGGCTGGTCCGTGGTCGAGTTGCTGAACCGCGAGCAGGAGGAGTTCCCCACCGACATCGACGTCGTCCAGCCGGCCCTGTGGGCGATGGAGGTGTCGCTGGCCGCCCTCTGGCAGGACCTCGGTGTCAGCCCGTCCGCGTGCGTCGGGCACAGCATGGGCGAGGCGGCCGCCGCCGTGATCACCGGCGCCCTGTCGGTGCGCGACGCCGCCGCCGTCATCTGCCGCCGCAGCCGGTTGATGGCCCGACTCGGCGGCCGGGGGCGGATGCTGGCCACCGACCTGTCCCCGGACGAGGCCGAGCGGATCGCCGCCCGCTACCCCGACGCGCTGTGCGTCGCGGTGGAGAACTCGCCGCACTCCACCGTCCTCGCCGGGGATCCGGAGCGCCTCGCCAGGCTCGCCGAGGGCCTGACGGAGCGCGGCCGGCTGGCCCGGTTCGTCAACGTCAGCGTGGCCTCCCACTCCCCCGACATGGACCCGCTGCGGTCCGAACTGCTCGACGCCCTCGCCGACCTCGCCCCGCGCGGCACCTCGCTGCCGCTGTACTCCACCGTGCGCGCCGAGCCCGTCCCCGGGACGGCCCTCGACGCCGGGTACTGGATGGACAACCTGCGCCGCCCGGTGCGGTTCGCCGGTGCCGTGGCGCGGCTGGCGAAGCAGGACGAGAGCGTCTTCCTGGAGATCAGCCCGCACCCGCTGCTGACCTCGGCCGTGGAGGAGACCCTGGAGGCGCTCGGCGCCCCGGCCTTCACCGTCGCCTCGCTGCGCCGCAGGGAGCACGAGGGAGCCGAACTCGCCCGCGCGGCCGGCCGTCTGCACGCCGCGGGCGCCGGCCTCGACTTCACCCGGTGGTTCCGGGGCGCGGTCCGCCCCGTGCCGCTGCCCCGCTACCCCTGGGACGACGAGCACCTGCGGGACCCGGCCGCCCTCCCGGCGGCCACCGGCTTCACCTACGAACGGCCGCTGGACATCGAGGCGTTGGGGGTGTCGTTCCGCGGCACGGCCGTCGTCCCGCCGATGCTGTACGTCGACGCCGTGCTGAGCGCGGCGCGCTCCGAACTCGGCGGGCAGCACCGCCTCGTGGACGTCACCCTGACCGGGGAGCTGGTCGACCGCAGACAGGCACTCGGCGCCACCCTGCGGGTCCGGCTGCGGCCCGAGGGCGCCGACCACCTCGCGACCGTCCAGGTCGTCGGCCCGGGATCGGCCGGCGAACCGGCCCTGACCTGCCTGACGGCCCGCGTCACCTCCTCCCCGCCCGGGGGCGGCGCCTCGCCCCGGAGCCTGGACGCGCTGCTGGCGCAGTGCGGCGAGTACCTGCCCGGGCCGGACTTCTACGACGAGGTCCGGGGGTACGGCTACGACGTCCCCGACGAACTCGCGGGCGTCCGCCGGCTCTGGCGGCGCCCGGGCCTCGCGGTGGCCCGGATGCACCTGCCGGCCCCCGGGCACCCCGCGGCCTGGGAGGTGCCGCTGCAGCCGCTGCTCGCCGTGCTGCCCCGCGGCGGGCCGGACGGCACGAGCCACAGCTACCTGGCCGTCGGCATCGACGCCGTGACGGTGCACGGTGACGCGACCGCCCTGGCGAAGCCGGTGTGGAGCTCGGCCGCGCTCCGGCCGGTGGCGGAGGGCACGGCGTCCGGCGACTCCGTCGTCCGCGCGGACGTCGTGCTGCACACGGACGACGGGGACCACGTGCTGGCGGAGCTGCACGGGGTCCAACTCCTGCGGCTGACCGGCACGGTGGCACCGGAGGCCGGGCCCGGGCACGCGCCCGCGACCGCATCGGCAGCTGAGGCCGCCTCCGTCCCCGCCACCGTTCCTGCCCCCGCGCCGGCCGCCGACCGCGAGGCGGCCGTGCTGACGCACGCCGCGGCGCTGCTCGGCACCACCCCCGAACGCATCGACCGCCGACGGCCGTTGCGCGAGCTGGGCCTCGACTCCATCACCGCCGTCCGGCTGCGGCAGCGCATCCGGACCGCCATGGGCATCGACCTGCCCGTGGGGCGCCTGCTCGGTCAGGAAACCATCGATCGGCTACTGGAATCGACTGAGGTTTAAACGAATACTACGCATCAAAGTTAACTTCTGGTATAACTCCGCAGAGGAGGACCGGGCCCGG
This sequence comes from Kitasatospora sp. NPDC056076, assembly GCF_042266305.1. NCBI lineage: Bacteria > Bacillati > Actinomycetota > Actinomycetes > Kitasatosporales > Streptomycetaceae > Kitasatospora > Kitasatospora sp. NPDC056076. Next base: position 76,687 of record NZ_JBHJWG010000012.1, on the reverse strand, counting down.
CCGTACGGGCCGCGCTACAGATGGTTACAAGGTCCACTCCCTTGTCGCTGGAGAACGTATGTATGCTGCTGAACCCCCTCTTGCGCCCGTTGCCACGGGCCGCCGCGAACGCAACAAGCAGCGGATGAGGGAACGAATCTTCTCCGCCGCCCTGAGCCTCTTCGCCGAGAAGGGCTTCGAGCAGACGAAGGTCGACGACATCACGGAGCGCGCCGACGTCGCGCGCGGCACGTTCTTCAACCACTTCCAGCACAAGGAAGAGCTCGTCACCACCTGGAGCAGCCAGCGCCAATCGCGATTCGAGGAGAAGATGCGCCAGAGGACGCCCTCGAACGACGAGCTGTGCGTCGCCCTCGGGCGCTGCATGACGGCACTCGTCGAGATCAACGAGGAGGAGGAGCCGGAGTTCAACCGGGTCATGCTCACCTCGTGGGTGCGGGCGGGCCTGCCGATCACCGAACCGCCGCGCACGGCCGAGGTGTTCGCCGACGTGATCCGGGCCGGACTGGCGGAGGGCAGGATCAGGTCCGGCGTGGACCCGATGCAGGTGGGGTACCTCCTGCGGGACGCCTACCTGGGCGCGCTGTTCCGGTGGTGCCGCGGCGACCTGAAGGACGACGGCCTGGCCGCGGAGCTGCAAAGCATCGTGGACTTCCTGCTGCCCAGCATCGTCCACGACAGCCCCGTCGCCGGCCGCGCGAGGTAGCCGTCTGCGCACGACTCACCGATGGGCCCACCCACGACGCCGAAGGCGCCGCCCGATCGCCGGGCGGCGCCTTCGAAGTCGGTGGATCCGAGGTGACGGACCGTCAGTCCGACGCGCCCGTCCCGCGCGGGGCCACGTCCCGGATCAGGCAGGTCAGCCGCGAGGTGCAGACCCGGCGGCCCTGGTCGTCGGTGATGACGACCTCGTAGGTCGCCGTGCTGCGGCCGCGGTGGACGGGGGTCGCCGTGCCGGTGACCACTCCCTCGCGCATCCCCCGGTGGTGGGTGCAGCTCAGCTCCACCCCGACCGCCACCCGTTCGGGGCCGGCGTGGAGGGTCGCACCGATCGAGCCCACGTGTTCCGCCAGGACGGCCGAGGCGCCGCCGTGCAGCAGGCCGTAGGGCTGGGTGTTGCCCTCGACCGGCATGGTGGCCACCACCCGGTCGGCGGTGGCCTCGACCAGCACGATGCCCATGCGGTTGCCGAGGTGCCCGGAGGCGAACATCGCCTCCAGGTCCACGCCGCCGTCGGCGAAACGGCTGAGGACCTCAGGCGGGATCGCCGCCGTGCGCGGCATGGTCTGCGTCTGGGTCTGCTCACCCATGGGTGCGGCTCCGATCGGCGATGGGGTCGGGAAAGGGTCACTCGTAGGACTGTAGTTTGCCCCATCTGTCCATCGCTGCACTGTGATTGACGTCTCGCCGTCAGAAAGTGTGCGGCGCCGCGGCCCCGACCGACATGAACCTGGCATGTGACTCTAAACTTAAATCCTAGTATAAGTTATGCAAGGGCCGACCCAGCCCTCCGCGGGCTCGTTCGGATGCCGTACCGGTGACCGAGGAGCTCCCCACCCGTGGAGCAGGACCTCAGGAACTGACACCCTCACCCCACAGGAGAACGCATGGCCGACGAAGCCTCCGTCGCACTTGTCCCGACGGGCCGCCGGGAGCGCAACAAGCAGCGGATGAGGGAACGTATCTTCTCGGCCGCCCTGAGCCTCTTCGCCGAGAAGGGGTTCGAGCAGACCACGATCGACGACATCACCGAACGCGCCGACGTCGCCCGGGGCACCTTCTTCAACCACTTCCAGCACAAGGAAGAGCTCATCACCACCTGGAGCAACCGCCGCAGAGAGCGGCTGGAGGACAAGCTCCAGCAGGAGGCGCTCGCGGAAGTGGACGTCAGTAGAGCCCTCGCACGGTGCATGACGGCCCTCGTCGACATCAACGACGAGGAGCCGGCCGAACTCAACCAGGTCATGCTGATGTGCTGGGTCCGGGCAGGCCTGCCGATCACCGAACACCCCTACACCGCCGAGGTGTTCGCGGACGTGATCCGGACCGGCCTCGCCAAGGGCCGGATCCGCCCCGGCACCGACCCCCTCCAGGTCGGCCACCTCCTGCGCGACGCCTACCTCGGCGCCCTGTTCCGACTGCGCCGCGACGACCTCAAGGGTACGGACCTGAGGCTCGAACTCCAGCGCGTCCTGGACACGGTCCTCCCCAGCATCCTCACCGACGCCCACTGATCCGTCCCGGCTGATCCGCCCCCGCTGATCCACCGCCGCCGATCCACCGCCGCCGGCCCACCCCCGCCGATCGCGGCGGGTGGTCCGGTCCCCGCCCCGGGCCAGGAGCACGGTCCTGCCCGGGGGCGCCTCCCGGAGCCGACTCCCGGGTTCGGTCTCGTCCTGGGCGCGGACGAACTCCCCCACCTCTGAATGGTCCTCTTGACCCAGGCCGGAAATCACCGGCACGGTCCGTTCAGAGGGGTTCCTCCGTGTACGAGAACACACCGCACAGCCGCGTCCAGCGCTCCCGCCGACCCGGCCGGCACCGGGCGGCGGCGGTCGTGACCGCCGTGGCCGCCGGTGTCCTGGCGGCCGGCGCACTGGCACCGAACGCGGCCTTCGCGGGCGGCAGGCCGGACACCGTCCAGCAGAGCCTGAACTCGCTGGTCAAGGACGACGGCCTGCCCGCCGCACTCGCCTCCGTCAAGGGCCGCGACGGCCGCACCCGCACCTACACCGCGGGCACCGGCAACCTCGCCACCGGCGCCAAGCCGCCCGTCGACGGCCAGGTGCGCGCCGCCAGCAACACCAAGACCTTCACCGCCGTCGTCGTCCTCCAACTCGTCGCCGAGGGCAAGGTCGGCCTCGACGAGCCCGTCGAGACCTACCTCCCGGGCCTGGTGCGCGGCGACGGCATCGACGGACACACCATCACCGTCCGCCAGCTGCTCCAGCACACCAGCGGCCTGCCCGAGTACGTGGACAAGGGCGCCATCCTCACCAGCCCGAAGCGGTACTACGAACCGCGCGAGCTCCTCGACGCGGCCCTGGCCCAGAAGGCCCACTTCGCCCCGGGCTCCAGCTGGGAGTACTGCAACACCAACTACCTGCTGGCCGGCCTGATCATCCAGAAGGTCACCGGGCGGCCGCTCGGCGAGGAGGTCACCAAGCGCGTCATCGACCGCATCGGCCTGCGCCACACCTACTTCCCCAACCCCGGCGACACCACCGTCCACGAGGCCCACCCCCAGGGCTACAACCGGGAGGCCGACGGCTCGCTCCGCGACTACACGGAGCTGGACCCGTCCTGGGGTTGGGCGGCCGGGGCGATCGTCTCCACCAACACCGACCTCAACTCGTTCTTCTCCGCACTCCTCGGCGGCCGACTCCTGCCCGCGGCCCAGCTCGCCCAGATGCGCACCACCGTCCCCGCCGAACTCCTCGGCCCGGGCGTCCGCTACGGCCTGGGCCTCCAGAGCAAGCCGCTCCCCTGCGGCGGCCTCGTCTGGGGCCACGGCGGCACCATCCCCGGCTACCGGACCTCCGGGGGCGTCACCGACGACGGCCGCGCCTTCAACATCGCGGTGACGGCGATCCCGGGCGACGAGGCCGGGAAGCACATCGAGGCCACGGTCGACGCGGCCCTCTGCCGCTGACCTCGCACACCCGGCAATTCCCCCCTTCGGCAGAGGAGTTCCCCAGTGAACGAGCACATCCAGCACAGCCACGTCCCACCTTCCCGTCGACCCGGCCGACACCGACCCGGCCGGCACCGGACGATCGCGGTCGTGACGGCCGTGGCCGCCGGCGCCCTGGCGGCCGGCGCGCTGGCACCCAGCGCGGCCTTCGCGAGCGGCAAGCCGGACACCGTCCAGCAGAGCCTCAACGCCCTGGTCAAGGACGACGGCCTGCCCGCCGCACTCGCCTCCGTCAAGGGCCGCGACGGCCGCACCCGCACCTACACCGCCGGCACCGGCAACCTCGCCACCGGCGCCAAGCCCCCCGTCGACGGCCAGATCCGCGCCGGCAGCAACACCAAGACCTTCACCGCCGTCGTCGTCCTCCAACTCGTCGCCGAGGGGAAGATCGGCCTCGACGAGCCCGTCGAGACCTACCTCCCGGGCCTGCTGCGCGGCGACGGCATCGACGGACACACCATCACCGTCCGGCAGTTGCTCCAGCACACCAGCGGCCTGCCCGAGTACATGGCCGCCCCGGCCCTCGCGGACTTCATCCCCATCCAGTTCCGCTACTTCGAGCCCCGCGAGCTCCTCGACGGCGCCCTCGCCCAGAAGGCCCACTTCGCTCCGGGCACCAGCTTCGAGTACAACAACACCAACTACCTGGTCGCCGGGCTCCTCGTCCAGAAGGTCACCGGACGACCCGTCGGCGAGGAGATCACCAAGCGCGTCATCGACCGCATCGGCCTGCGCCACACCTACTTCCCCACCCCCGGCGACACCACCGTCCACGAGGCCCACCCCCACGGCTACCTCAGCCTGCCGGACGCGCCCCCGGTCGACTACACCGACATGGACACCTCCATGGCCTGGGCGGCCGGGGCCGTCGTCTCCACCAACACCGACCTCAACACCTTCTTCACCGCCCTCCTCGGCGGCCGCCTCCTCCCCCCGGCCCAACTCGCCCAGATGCGCACCACCGTCCCCGCCGACCCCCTCGGCCCGGGCGTCCGCTACGGCCTCGGCCTCCAGAGCCGCCCCCTCTCCTGCGGCGGCCTGGCCTGGGGCCACGGCGGCACCATCGTCGGCTACCGCTCCCGCGGCGCCGTCACCGACGACGGCCGCGCCGCCAACATCACCGTCACCACCGTCCCCTCCGACGACGCCGCCCACCACATGTCCACCGCCCTGGACACAGCCCTCTGCCACTGACCCACCCCGGCCCAACTCCCCCGGCCGCCCGGTTCACCAGTTGCCGGCGATCGGAGCCCAACCCGGGTTGCCGAAGGTCGCGGTGCCGGCGGTGTCGGTGTCGTCCTTGCTGAGGTAGAAGGTGGCGGTGCTCGGGTCGTAGGCCCCGGGCTCAGCTCCGGCATCACCGACGACGCGGCGGGCCAGCGCCTCGGCCTCTCCTCACGCACCATCGGCCGCCACATGGCCTCGATCATGGAACGCCTGGGCGCCGCCAGCCGCTTCGAAGCCGCCCACAGAGGCTGGCTCTGACCCACCGGACCAACGAGGCAGGCCGCGTGGGAGCCCCGACGGGGGCTCCCGCGCGAACGTCTATGGCGCCCGGGTTCCTCACACTCCCACCCCGATGCCGCGCCCGTTCACCGGACCGCGGGCGGACGGATCACCACCGCCGCCCTACCGAACGCGACGCACTGGGACGAGGCAGTCGTCACGCTCGGCTTCGAACACCTGCGCCGCCACGACCTCCAGCACACCGGAAACGGCAAAAGCCCCGCCGACCTGGACTTCCGTCCAGTCAGCGGGGCTCCGACATCACTGTCGGGACGACAGGATTTGAACCTGCGACCCCTTGACCCCCACAGTCAAGGTGTTCAACTAGTTTCGATAGTCGAGACCTTGAGGCCTCGGCTGTTCTGGTACTCAACCGTACCGATACACAAGCGAGTTGGAGGTTTTCGATAACAGCGGCGCAGCGGACAGCTGACTGGCACGGGCCCTCGACCGCGCTGAATCGGGCAGCGGCTGTCCGAGCACGCTGGGGTTGGCGGCGGTGACCCCGTGGCAGTGCCAGCTATGCCTGCCGTCGGCCGAGGCTTGAACAAGCCCGGCAGAGCCGTCGCCGTCACACGATCACTGCGGGTGAGCCATGGCTGATTCCGTCAGCGCTGCCGGGGCTCCGAACCAGGTGCTGCGCCCAGTGCACCTGACCCCCTTCTGGAGCACTCTGGCGTACGAGCACACCGTTCGATCACGCGAGCACGGGAGTGACTGTCTAGGGCCGCACACTCAAGTCAGCTTTGATTCCGCTAGGTTGAGAAGCCATAGTCGAAAGGGCCTCAGTCAGATGTGGTGGCCCAACAGGAGGCCACTGGTGAGCGATCGCAGCTCCATCGAATGGACGGAGGCGACCTGGAACCCCACCACCGGGTGCGACCGGGTCTCATCCGGATGTGACAACTGCTACGCCCTCGCGCTGGCGAAGCGGTTGAAGGCGATGGGCGCGGAGAAGTACCAGGCGGACGGTGACCCCCGCACGTCCGGGCCGGGTTTCGCTCTCACGCTCCACCGGAACGCCCTGACGGTGCCATACGGCTGGAAGAGCCCGCGGACGGTGTTCGTGAACTCGATGTCGGACTTGTTCCACGCGAAGGTGCGGCTCGACTTCGTGCGCCGGGTCTTCGCGGTGATGGCGGACACCCCCCAGCACACCTACCAGGTACTGACCAAGCGGGCGAGGCGGCTTCAACGCGTCGCCGACCGGCTCGAGTGGCCGGAGAACGTGTGGATGGGCGTGTCCGTGGAGAGCTCGGCCGAGCTCGACCGGGTCGACGACCTCCGCGACGTCCCGGCGGCGGTGCGGTTCCTGTCGTGCGAGCCGCTGCTCGGCCCGTTGGAGGGGCTCAACCTGGACGGCATCCACTGGGTGATCGCCGGCGGCGAGTCGGGCCCCGGGCACCGGCCGATGGACGCGTCCTGGGCCAGGCAGGTGCGCGACGCCTGCCAGAAGGAGAACGTGGCGTTCTTCTTCAAGCAGTGGGGGGGCCGCACTCCCAAGGCTGGCGGGCGGTTGCTGGACGGACGGACCTGGAATCAGATGCCCTTGCCTGTCACGGTCTGACCGGCGGGCGCACCTCCAGCTTGTGGACCGGGGATCCTTTACCGTCACTGGGCGTTCCCCCCGCTCCGTGCAAGTGCTTGACCGCCTGGCGGGCGATGGTCTCGGGCACCTGGCCGTAGTGCTCCCCGAACACCTCCAGCGTGTGGTCGACCAGCTTGAACGGACGGCCGGCCCGCAGCAGTTCGGTGAGGTTCGCGGCCATGGCCGGCACAGCCTCGGCCCGGACGTGGTCAGGATCGGGGCGCTGCAGGGTCGCCATCGCGAACAGCGCGCTGTCCTCGGCCTCCTCCGTCAGTTCGAGCCCCTCCCACCACGTGTCCCGGGCCCGGGCGTGCGCATCACCGAAGGCCCACAGGCCGTGGTTGCTGCGCGTGCCGAACACCAGGTTGTAGACGGCCTTCCGGCCCGGTGCGCTGGTGACGGGCACCGAGACCGTACTCATGCCCGTCCGTTCGCCGAGGCGCCTGCTGTACTCGGCGGCGACCTTGTCGTCGGCGTCCCTGGTGTAGCCGTCGGCGAAGAAGTCCCGCCACCAGCGCCCGCCGCACACCTCGTCCAGGCGCTCGTTGGTCCGCTCGTTCCCCTTCGCAGAGTGGGAGTTCCCTCCGATCCGGCGCACCGCCATCATGCTGAAGTTCAGCAGCAGCTCGGTCGGCGGCCAGGTCTCCTTGCGGCGCCTGGCAAGGACGTCGACGAGGGAGTCGAACGGCAGGGCGAGCCCGCACGGGTCCAGGAACAGGAACAGCGGTCGGCCTGCGGCGACGGCCAACACCTCGTCCATGAGTCCTGTCACGTCACCGTGGAAGGCGCGGGCATCGACGCCCTGCTCGCGGTACTCGGCGACGACGGACTCCAGGTGGGAGAAGGACGGCGCGGACCTTTCCGCGAAGAAGCAGGTCCAGCGAACCAGGTTCTTCGCCTGGTGGTCGGCTGCGATCTTGAGGACGCGTTCGGCCGATCCCGCCGTTCCGTTCTCGTAGCGGCCCTCACCGGCATACCCATCCAGATAGACGACCTCGCCACCGCTCTTCGAGGCGGTCATCCCCCCGAACCGGGGTATGTAGCGACTGAGCAAGGTGTGCTTGAAGATGCTGGGCAGCGCAGGTGCCGACCAGTACTCCCCCGACGTGCCCTTCGACATTCGTCCCCCTCCGCGCCCGGCGTGACCCGACCACTGATCGCTCCAGGGTGGGTGAGGCGCATGCATCGCGTAAAGACCACGTGTCAGCCATCCCGCCACCCCGTGTGCCGCATGGGACACGACGGACACAGTCCCGTGGGCAGGCACCCAGGGACATCGCAGTGGGCGGGGAAGACGCGCTTCACGCTGGGAGGTGCCACTCGCCATCGGAAGCGATTACATGAAAGCATAGACGTGAAAGCATCGTCTAACAACATTCTGAAGTTGACTTGTGCTGTAGGGTGCAACCAGCCGACCATCGGAGCCAGGACCACAGCCATGTCGCAGCCACCCGCACCATCCGCCCAGGTGACAGCCGCCGAGATCTCCCGCATCGCGGGAGTCACGCGCGCTACCGTCAGCAACTGGCGCCGCCGGCACGAGTCCTTCCCGCCGCCCGCGGGCGGCACGGACAGCAGCCCGCTGTACGACCTGGAGAAGATCCGCGCATGGCTCGCCTCTCGCGGACAGCGCACGGCGGCCACGCCCAGCGGGGAGCTGCGCACCACCCTGCGCCTCCGCGAGCGTGCCGGCGCTGGCATGTCCGCCCTGCTCCTGCTGGTCCTGGCGACAGCCCGCCGCTCCGCCGACGACCTCACCGGTCTGTACGCGCTGTCCGATGCCGATCTGGTGAAGCAGGCGAACGACGCGGCGGCCGAGGTCGCGGATGTGGTGCCGGACACGGAACCCATCCGGTTCGCCGACGCCGACACCGCGGTGCTACGGGCCCTGCTGCTCTGTGTCCGCGACGAGGGCGCGCAGACGGCGCTGGGCGTACTCGCGGACAGGGAGCTGGAGGACAGTGCGGTCAGCGGCGCCTACCGGACGCCGGCCCCGCTAGCCGACCTGCTGGCCCGCCTGGTTCCAGGCTCTCCGGCCCGGGTTCTGGACCCCGCCTGCGGCAGCGGCACCCTGTTGTCGGCCGCCGCCACACTCGGCGCGCGCGAGCTGTACGGGCAGGACCGCCTTCCCGTCCAGGCCCGGCGCACTGCGGTCGGCCTGACCCTGACGGCCGCGGAGGGTTCCACCGTCACCGCGCGCACGGGTGACAGCCTGCGCGCCGACGCCTTCCCGGACCTCACCGTCGACGCCGTGCTGTGCAACCCGCCTTACGGCGACCGCGACTGGGGCCACGACGAACTGGCCTACGACCCGCGCTGGGCCTACGGCTTCCCGCCCCGCGCCGAATCCGAACTCGCCTGGGTCCAGCACGCGCTGGCCCACCTCGAACCAGGGGGCCACGCCGTCCTGCTACTCCCGCCGGCCACGGCGTCCCGCTCCTCCGGCCGCCGCATCCGCGCCGAGCTGATCCGCAGCGGCGCGCTACGGGCGGTGGCGGCCCTGCCGCCGGGGGCGGCGATCCCACTGCACATCGGCCTACAGGTGTGGGTACTGCAGCGGCCGGTGCCGGCCTGGCCGACGTACCAGACGGTGCTCTTCGTCGACACCACCGGCGAACCCACGGCTCCGGGGCGAGGCGGAAGCCGTTCCGGTGCGGTGGACTGGACGCGAGTGACCGAGCAGATCCTCTCCGCATGGAAGGCCTACGCTGAGGACCCGAACGCGTTCGAGCCGCAGGCCGGCGTGGCGCGAGCGGTGGGCGTGGTCGACCTGCTCGACGACGTCGTCGACGTGACTCCGGCCCGCCAGGTGCGCGCGTCCCAGGCCGGCATGGAGCCGCATGAACTGGCCGACCAGGCCGTCACGGCGCGGGAGGCACTGACGGGAGCAGCACGGTCGGTCGCCTCCCTGGCCGCCACGGAGCTGTGGGGGCCGGCGGGCGCCTCGGCCCGACAGTGGCGTTCCGCCACGGTGTCCGACCTGGCCCGGGGCGGCGCGCTGAAAGTCCTGCGGACAGCCCCCGCGCCGCCGCGGCAGGCGGACGGCGAGAGCGGCCCGGAGACAGGTGTCGGGGCACCCCGAGCTGCCCTCACCGGTGGCGACATCGCTCGTGGAAGCGGGCCCACCGGGCGGATCGACGACGCTCAGGCCACCGAGCAGGTACCGGAGATCGCCGTCGGCGATGTGCTCGTCCGTGGCCTGATCGGCGGCCGAGGCCCCGTCGCCCGGGTTGCGGGCGAGGACGAGGCGGGCGTGCTGCTCGGTCCGAACGTTCACCTCTTCCGGCCCGACCCTGCGCGGCTCGACTCCTGGTTTCTCCACGGCTTCCTCGGCTCGGAGGCCAACCTGGCCGGCGCCTCCACCGGCAGCTCCACCCTGCACCTCAGCCCGGGCCGGCTGCGAGTCCCCCTGCTGCCGCTGACGGAACAGCGGCGGTACGGGGAGGCGTTCCGGCATGTCACCGCGCTGCGCGAACAGGCCCGAAGAGCTGAGGAGTTGGCCGAGGAGACGGCACGGCTCGTGGCCGACGGCCTCACCGGCGGCCAACTCGTCCCGGGCGAAGCTGAAATCCTCGAACTCCCCCACTCATGATGCGGACGGACGAGGCCCTCGGTCTCCCACGGCGCTCCATGTCATCCGTACCGGCCCTCGAAGGGAAGCGGAAGAAGTCTTGAACAGCAGCAAGCACACGGAGTTGGCGAACCACGCGTGGTCCGTCGCCGACCTCCTGCGGGGGGACTACAAGCAGTCCGACTACGGCAAGGTCATCCTGCCGTTCACGGTGCTGCGGCGACTGGAGTGCGTGCTGGAACCGACCCGCGAAAAGGTCGCGGAGATCGCGGAGCAGTACAAGGGCAGCGACATCGACCCGGACCGCTTCCTGCGCCGGGCCTCGGGCCACGCCTTCTACAACAGGTCCGGCCTCACCCTGAAGAAGATCGCGGCGGACCCGCAGAACGCGGCCAAGAACCTCGCGGTGTACGTCGGGGCATTCTCCGACAACGCCCGCGGCGTGCTGGACCGCTTCGAGTTCGCCCAGCAGATCAAGCGGCTGGACGGTGCGGGACTGCTGTACCAGGTCATCGGCAAGTTCACCGACCTGGACCTGCGGCCCAAGGTCGTGCCCAACCACAACATGGGCTACATCTTCGAGGAGCTGATCCGCCGCTTCTCCGAGCAGTCCAACGAGACGGCCGGTGAACACTTCACCCCGCGCGAGGTCATCCAGCTCATGGTGCGACTGCTGGTCGCCCCGGACGGCGATGCCCTACAGCTTCCGGGCGCGGTGCGCACCGTCCTCGACCCTGCCTGCGGCACCGGCGGCATGCTCTCCGCGATGGACGACCTGATCACGGGCCTCAACCAGGGCGCCACGGTGGAGGTGTACGGCCAGGAGCTCAACCCCGAGTCATGGGCGATCTGCCGTTCCGACCTCATGATCAAGGGGCAGGACCCGGAGAACATCGCCTTCGGCAACTCCTTCTCCGACGACGGGCACGCGCGCAAGACCTTCGACTACATGCTGGCCAACCCGCCGTTCGGCGTGGAGTGGAAGAAGGTCAAGGACGAGGTCGAGGCCGAGCACAAGTCGCTGGGAGAGGCGGGCCGCTTCGGCGCGGGCCTCCCGCGCATCAACGACGGCTCGCTGCTGTTCCTCCAGCACATGATCTCGAAGATGAAGCCGGTGGATGTCAACGGCGGGGGTGGCTCGCGCCTGGCGATCGTCTTCAACGGCTCACCGCTTTTCACGGGAGCGGCCGGCTCGGGTGAGTCGGAGATCCGCCGCTGGATCTTGGAGAACGACTGGCTGGAAGGCATCGTCGCCCTGCCTGACCAGCTCTTCTACAACACCGGGATCTCGACGTACTTCTGGATCCTGACCAACCGCAAGGACCCTGACCACAAGGGCAAGGTTGTCCTGCTGGACGCCCGCGACCAGTGGCAGAAGATGCGCAAGTCGCTGGGCGACAAGCGCAAGGAGCTGAGCACGGACCACATCGCCACGGTGGTCAAGCTTTACGGCGAGGCCCTCGATGCGGCGAAGGACTCCGACCACCCGCTGCACGCCAAGGTCAAGGTCTTCCACAACGAGGACTTCGGCTACCAGCGGATCACGGTGGAACGCCCGCTGAAGCTGCGGTTCGAGGTGACGGAGGAGACGCTGACCGAGCTGGAGGCGTCCAAGGTCATCCAGAAGCTTCCGCAGGCCCCGACCCTGGCGGACGCCTTCAAAACCCTGATGGGCAAGAGCTGGACGACGAAGCAGGACGCCTGGCTCGCCCTGAAGGACGCAGTGGTCCAGGCCGGCGGAACGTGGCCCACGGGGGCACCATTCAACAAGGCGCTGCGCGAGGTGATCGGCGTCCGCGACCCCGAGGGCGAAGTCCAGCTCATCAAGGGCCAGCCCGAGCCGGACGCCGAGCTGCGGGACTACGAGAACGTCCCGCTCGGCGAGGAGGTAGAGGAGTACCTGGCACGGGAGGTCCACCCGCACGTACGGGACGCGTGGATCGACCACAGCAAGACGAAGATCGGCTACGAGATCCCGTTCACGCGCCACTTCTACGTGTACAAGCCGCCGAGGCCGCTGGCGGAGATCGACGCGGAGCTGAAGGCGCTTGAGGCGGAGATTCAGGCGCTGCTGGGAGAGGTTACGGAATGAGCTCTGTGCTGGGCGTTCCCCTCCCCAACTCCTGGTCCTCCGCTCCGCTAAAGCACGTGACATCAGTATTGAGTCGTGGGTCTGCTCCGGACTACGTCGATGTTGGTCCCGTAAGAGCCATCAGTCAGGCCTCAAACCAAGCCAGCGGTCTAGACTGGCCTCGCACTCGCTTCCATGACTTCAGCGGAAACCCGAAGAGCCTCAAGGGCTACCTGCGCCCGAACGATGTGCTCATCAACTCCACGGGCACAGGTACTCTGGGTCGCGTCGGATACTTCACTGATTCGCCGGACGGGCTCCCATGCATGGCGGACAGCCATGTCACGATCGCAAGGGCAAAGCCCGACGAGTTGGATGCTCGGTTCTCCTATTACTGGCTCAGTTCGAAGCCGTTCCAGGAATATGTGTACGCGGCTCTCGTGGTCGGGGCAACAAACCAGATCGAACTCAACCGGGACCGGCTCGGCGACGCGCCAGTTCCCCTGCCGCCGCTGGATGAGCAGCGCCGCATCGGCGAATTCCTCGACGCCGAGATCGCACGCATCGATAAGATGTGCACCACAGTGCGTCGACTGAAGGTCGTGCTTCACGAAAGAAGAGATGCACAGCGGGCATTGATGCTGCGTGGCGCCGATAGAAGCGGCCCACGCATGCCGCATCCGATGCTAGGAGATCTGCCCGCCTCTTGGCAGGTCATTCCATTGAAGCGACTCGTGCCGCGCATTGGCGTAGGCGTCGTGGTAGATCCATCCTCATATTTCACGGAAGATGGCGTCCCATTTTTGAGGGGTTCAAATATTACGGAATCGGGCATCGACCTAGCTGGAGTACGGTTCATGTCCGAAGCCAATAGCCGGACCCTCTGGCGCTCGCGCTTGAACAGCGGCGACGTGGTGGTGATTAGGGCTGGATACCCAGGGCGGGCAGCTGTAGTTCCTGACGGTCTCGACGGCGCCAACTGTGCGTCACTTCTGGTTATCAAGCGCGGAAAACATCTCCTGCCGAAGTACTTGGAGGCATATTTCAATAGTCCGCTCGGAACGGCTTATGTGAACTCTGTACGCTATGGCGCAGCACAAGAACAGATCAATGTCTCACACGTTGTCGACTTCATGGTGCCTGCCCCAGGGCTCGACGAGCAGGAGGACATCATTCAAGGGCTTGAGGCATCAGAGAGCCCCATCCAAGCACTCAAAGAGAAGTTGTCACGCCAAGAGGTTCTCCTTAAAGAGCGCCGCCAGGCGCTCATCACCGCCGCCGTAACCGGCCAGTTCGACGTCACCACCGCCAGCGGCCGCAACGTCACCGAAGGAGTCTCCGCTTGAGCCCCGCGCACGACGAGTCGTCCTTCGGTTCCGCCATCGTCGCCGCCCTCTGCGAGCGCGGCTGGCGCGAGGCGCGCCCCGATGACTACCGGCCCGACCTCGGTCTGGACACCAACGAGTTGTTCACTTTCATCGGCGCCACCCAGCCAGACGAGTGGAACGAACTCCTCACCGTCTACGGCGGCAACCCCAACGAGGCGCAGCGCGGCTTCGCGCAGCGCCTCGACCGGGCCATCGCCGACGACGGGCTGCTCCACGTTCTCCGCAACGGCGTCAAGGACCGCGGAGTCCGTCTCCGTGTCGCCTACTTCAGGCCGAACCTCATCTCAGCCGACTCCGTCCTCGACGGCTACCGGGCCAACCGCCTCACCGTCGTCCGGGAACTCACCTACGCCACCAAGCAGGCCGACTGGGGCCACCGCCTCGACCTGACCCTGTTCCTCAACGGCATCCCCGTCGCCACGGCCGAGCTGAAGAACCCGCTCACCGGTCAGGGCGTCGAGCAGGCCAAGGAGCAGTACCGGACCGACCGCGACCCGACCGAGCTGATCTTCACGCGTCGCGTCATCGCGAACTTTGCGGTCGACCCGGACCTGGCCTTCGTCACCACGCAACTGCGCGGCAAGAGCACCCGGTTCCTGCCGTTCAACACCGGCTCCGACGGCCCCGGCCGGCCCGGTGGGGCCGGGAACCCCTCCCCCACCGCCCACGGCAAGTACGCCACCTCCTATCTCTGGGAAGAGGTCTGGCAGCGGGACAACTGGCTCGACCTCCTCCAGCGTTTCGTCCACCAGCAGAAGCACAAGACGCCCGGCGGCGGCACCACCAAGTCGACGGTCTTCCCGCGATTCCACCAGTGGGACGTGGTCCGCAAGCTCACCGCGCACGCAGCCACCCACGGTGCCGGCCAGAACTACCTGATCATGGCGTCGGCCGGCTCCGGCAAGTCGAACACCATCGGCTGGCTGTCTCACCGCCTGAGTGATCTGCACGCCGGCACCGCCCCGGCCGTCCTCAACCCCGAGGCCGTCGCCGCAGGCCGCCTCAAGCCCGGCGAGCCCGTCTTCGACAAGGTCATCGTCATCACCGACCGCCGCAACCTGGACGCCCAGCTCCGGGAGACGGTCGGCAGCTTCTCGCAGACCGATGGCCTGGTCGTGAAGGTCGACGAGAAGCACGGGGCGAAGAGCGAACAGTTGGCCCGCGCCCTCTCCCGGGACACTGGCAAGATCGTCACGGTCACCCTTCACTCGTTCCCAGCGCTACTCGACTACATCAAACGCAACCCCACCGAGATCAAGGGCACCCGTTTCGCGATCATCGTGGACGAGGCGCACTCCTCACAGTCCGGCGACGCCGCCACCGCCGTGAAGTCCGCCCTCCGCGATCTCGGCCTGGACGCCGACTCGGACGACCAGGGCACCACCAAGGTCACGGTGGAGGCCGTGGAGGAGAAGCTGAAGGCGAAGGCGGTCGAGCGCTCCCAGGCCGCCAACCTCTCCTACTTCGCCTTCACGGCCACCCCCAAGGCCAAGACGCTCGAACTCTTCGGCACGGAAGGCGTGGAGGACGGCAAGGCCGTCTATCGCCCCTTCCATACCTACTCCATGCGCCAGGCCATCGAGGAGGGCTTCATCCTCGACCCCCTGCGCAACTACGTCACCTACAACACCTACTGGAAGCTCGCGAACCTCAACCGGGACGAGAAGGAAGTCGACCCCTCCAAGGCGAACAGCCTGCTGGCCCGTTTCGCGCTCATGCACGAGCACACGGTGTCCCAGCACGCCCAGGTGATCGTCGAACACTTCGTCGCCCACACCCGTGGTCGGCTCGGCGGGCGTGCCAAAGCAATGGTGGTCACGGCATCCCGGCACTCCGCCGTGCAGATGGCCCGCGCCATCCGCAGCTACATCGCCGACCGCGAGTACGACACCAAGTACCCGGACCTCGGTGTCCTGGTCGCCTTCTCCGGTTCCCTCACCATCGACGGTGAGGAGACCACCGAGAGCAAGGAGAACGGAGGTCTGTCGGAGAGCGCGCTCCCCAAGGCGTTCGCCTACACCCGTACCGACGACAAGGCCGCGAAGGCCGGCGGCAGGGGCCAGCAGGAGTACCGGATCCTCGTCGTTGCCGAGAAGTACCAGACCGGCTTCGACCAGCCGCTCCTCACCACGATGTACGTCAACAAGACGCTGACCGGCATCGCCGCCGTGCAGACGCTGTCGCGCCTCAACCGCACCGCCGACCTCAAATCGCAGGCCGACCTGGCCGTCCTGGACTTCGTCAACGAGGCCGAGGACATCCAGGACGCGTTCCGCCCATACTTCGAGGAGGCGCACACCCTGCCCTCCGACCCGAACCTCCTGTACACGGCCCAGAGCCGCGTCATGTCCGCTCCGATCGTCTCGGAGCAGGACATGGACGAGTTCGTCGCCGCGTACTTCGAGGCGCAGGAGAAGGCCGGCGGGTCCCAGGCCAATTGGGAGAAGCTGCACGCCGAGTTGTACCGGCTGCTCTCCCCCGCCGTCACCCGCTTCAGCGCCCTCCTGGAGAGCGGGGAGGAGGACGACGTCGAGGCCGCCGAGGAGTTCCGGGCCAACCTCAACGACTACGTCCGCAAGTACGGGTTCCTCGCACAAATCGTTCCCTACCAGGACGCCGACCTGGAACGGCTGTACCTGTACGGGCGTTACCTGCTCAACCGACTGCCCCGCCTCGCGGACGGTGGCGTCGACATAGGCGAGGTCGATCTCAGCCACCTGCGCGTGGAGAAGACCGGCGAGCACGACAAGTCCCTGCTCCCCGAAGGCCCGGCCGAGCTCAAGGGTTTCGGCGACGGAGCCGGCGGCGGGAAGGACGACGAGAAGTCACTGCTGTCCGAACTGATCGAGAGGTTCAACGCGAAGTTCGGCACGGAGTTCACCGAGGAGGACGTCCTCCCGGCCTTCAACGCGACGAAGAGGGACCCGAAGGTCCGGGCCGCCGCCCTCGTCAACGATGAAGAGAACTTCGGCGTCGTCTTCGACAAGAAGTTCGAGGAGAACATGATGGACCATGTCTCCACGATCGACACGCTCGGGAAGCGGTACTTCGGAGCAGACCGGGACTTCAAGTCCAACCTCGACCGCAGCGCCCGCCGCGCCGCCTGGCGGATGATCCGCCGGGAGGAGGGGCTGGACGACTTCTGACGGGTTGCGGTCCGACATCATCGGTGTCGGACCGCAACCTCGCCTGATGGGCATGGCCGAGTCCACAGGCCATGCCCATCAGGCGATCGGTGGATCACCGCCCTTCGAGAGCATTTCAACGCCGAAGCAGTGGGACCCGGCGCGGCTCCGGAGGCGACGTCCGGGTCGTGAGGCTGCCCGCGCCCAACCCGCCGTGCTCCGAACATCCGCCGACTTCGCCTGCGGGCCGTCATGAAAGACCTAGACTGCGTCAGGAGACGCAGATCACAGCGCTGGGGGAAGTGTTGGAAGAATCAGAACGCAGGGCCGCAACCGCCCCTATCCACATCCACCAGATCCGCACTGCACTTCTGCAGCAGTACAAGGGACTCATCTACGACGAGGACCTGAGAGGGTACGACAAGCAGGGTTACGAACAGCGGTTCCTCTCCCGTGCGTTGACGGCGGCTGCTGTACGCGAAGTGACTGGCTGCGATCACGAGGCCGCTGGCGCTTCCGTCATCGATGGCGAAGACGATCAAGGCATCGACGGCGTAGCAGTCACCGAGGGCACACAGGAAGTCTGGCTCGTTCAAGCCAAGTGGAGTGACGAGGGCAAGGGCAAGCTCGACACCAACGCGGCCCACAAGCTCATCGCTGGTCTCCGCCTCATCGAGCAGCGAAGTTTCGACCGATTCAACGACCGCCTGGAACCGATCGCCGCTCGCGTCAACGCAGCGATGCACGACGCCCGGCTAAAGGTGATTCTGGTGATCGCTGTCATGGGTGTGGGGACCTTTAGCAAGGAAGCCGTCAGCGTTCTCGAAGACGCCCGGAACGAATTCAACGGCCTCGGGCCAGTTCTTGAGTACCGCGTAGTCCACGCTGCGGACCTCCTCCGACAGATCCGTGACGATCTCGCGCCGAAGCCTGTACGAGTGACCGTGCGGATGACGAACTGGCTCCGGCGGAACACTCCACTCACCGCTTACCAGGGCACGGTTCCGGCCAGCAATGTGGCCGAGTGGTACCAGGCACATGAAAGCCGGTTGTACGAGCAGAACTTGCGCCAGTCCCTCGGTACTACGCGAGTCAATTCCGGAATGCTGAGCACTCTGATGAATGAGCCGGAGAACTTCTGGCTCTTCAACAACGGGGTGACGGTGCTGTGCGATCAGCTCGAAGAGGAATGGCCAGGACGCCGCCGGCCGGACGAGCCCGTGCACTTGCATGCCTCGGGAGTCAGCGTCGTGAATGGCGCACAAACGGTCGCGGCGGCACATCGCGCGATGGAAGCGTCCCACCAAGCGGTGGAGGACGCCGAGGTCACGGTCAAGGTGATCGTTGTCGACAAGAACGTGCCGGACCTCGCACGGCGCATCACCGAGACGACCAATACACAGAACCACGTAGAGCAGCGCGACTTCATCGCCTTGGACGAAGTACAGGCGATGATCCGCGAAGACTTCATGCTGTCGCTTCAGAAGTCCTACGTGTTCAAGCGCGGTGAGCCTGACCCAGCGCCGGACGAGGGTTGTTCAGTTGTGCACGCCGCCATTGCCCTGGCTTGTGCGCATCGCAACACCGAGCTCGCCGTACGTGCAAAGCGGGACACAGACCTCCTATGGGAACGCGGCAGCAGAGGCGCCTATCCTCGCCTCTTCGGAGAGCGCCCCAGCGCCTTCCAGATCTGGCGCTCGGTACTGGTGCACCGCGCCGTGGGTACTGCTCTCAACGAAGAACGCAAGCGGTTCCAGAAGCGCGCCGCCGACGTGAGTCAGCGGGGCGACCTACTCATCACCCATCTGGTCTTTCAGCTTCTCGATCAGGATCGCATCGACGATCCGGAATTCGACTGGAACGCGGCACTGCAGGAGGTGCCTGCACTCACCAATCGGGTCCTGTCCTGGTTGATCCACCACATCGACGCCGAGTACGGACCCACCTCGTTCCTGAGTGGGACACTGACTGACGCCGGGCGCTGCAAGCGGCTTGCGGAGCTGGTGCTACGCGACGCCGAACGTGAGGGAGTCATCCCCGACCTGCCGGCGATCTACAAGGCCACCAAGGAGAGCAAGCGCCGGCCACGTCGGCCCAACGCCGTGCCGACCCTCGTGGACAACGGAAGAATCAAGAACGGCACGCCTGTCCGGCTACGCTTGTGGAACAAACCCGAGATCGAGGCACTCACCCCTTGGCTCGCGGAGGACCCACGACGCGGTGAAGCAGCCTGGGTGAACGACCGCACACGGTGCCTCGTATGGGCGGTCGACGGGAAGGCGTATTCGCCGACCCGCCTGGTCCTCAACCTGTACGAACTCGCCGGCTGGCAAGAGGCACCCGTGGCAGTGCAAGGACCAGCACGGTGGACGCTGGACGGTACGGACACTCTTTCTGATCTTGCACGAGCACTGCACGATGAGCAGACCGAACAGGAGTGAGCACGCGCGTGCCATGGCGCGAGCTGCGGCACGACAGCTCACTTGGTGACACCGACAAGGGTGAGCTCGCGTGAAACCGGCCGAATACTCGGTGTGGCGCAATACGCGCTGTCCGCGGCCTCTTCTTGGCCCTCGGCTAGACGCAGTGATCCCTTCCGGAGAAACTCACTGCGACGGACGGGGCGCGGAGAGAAGAGCGAGTGCAAGTGCAGGATGCGGGGCGGGGACAGGTGCCGGACAAGCCGATCGCGGGCCGCTACGAGCTGCTGGAGCGGCTCGGCAACGGCGGCATGGGCGACGTGTGGCGGGGCTACGACGCGGTACTGGACAGGCCGGTCGCCGTGAAGCGGATCCGGCCGCAGGCCGTCGCCGCCACGCCCCAGCTGGCAGACGAGTTCGAGCGTCGCTTCCGGCGCGAGGCGCGGATCACCGCCCGCATCCAGCACCCGGGTGTGCCACAGGTGTACGACGCCGTCCTCGACAGCACCTACGAGCACCTGTTCCTCGTCATGGAGCTGGTGGAGGGCGTCCCCCTCACCCGGTACGTGCACGCGGAGCGGCCCCTCCCCGTCAGCTGGGCGGTGGCGGTCGCCGCGCAGGTCGCCACCGTGCTGTCGTACGCGCACGAGGTGCCCGTGGTGCACCGCGACCTCAAGCCGTCCAACATCCTGGTCGCGCGGGACGGCACGGTGAAGGTCCTCGACTTCGGCGTCGCGGCGATCCTGCAGACCGACGTCACCAGGCTGACGGCCACCGGTCGGCCGATCGGCACCCACCAGTACATGTCACCCGAGCAGGTGCGCGGCACCCGGGTAACCCCGCGCACCGACCTCTACGCCCTCGGCTGCGTGCTCCACGAACTCCTCTGCGGAAAGCCGCTGTTCAACGCGCACAGCGAGTTCGAGCTGATGGACCAGCACGTCCGAACCGCGCCCACCCCGCTGCGAGGCCTGCGCGCCGACGTACCGGAGGAGTTGGAAGCACTGGTCCTGCACCTGCTCCGCAAGACGCCGGAGAGCCGGCCGGTGGACGTGCAGGAGGTCTACGAGCGGTTGATGCCCTTCCTGCCCGCGCCCGGGGAGTCCTCCACCCTCGGGGAGGCCGGGCCGCCTGGAGCGCCGGACCCGACCGGGCTCTACCGCCGCCCCTACGCACCCCGCGCCCGGGTCGAGAGCCGGCCCCGTATCACCCCCGACGAGGCGGCTCCCGGCCCGGTCGCCGGACACGTGGTCTCGTCGTCCGAGCGGGAGCAGCTGCGGGCCCAACTGCGTGAGGTCGACGAGCACTACATCGCCCTCATGGAGGAGGAGCGCTACACGCAGGCCGCCGAGGTCGCGGGCGAGATGATCGAGCCGCTGGCACGGGCCCTGGGCGCCGAGAACAGGGCCGTCCTCCGGCTGCGGCGCCGTCGAGCGGTCAGCCGGCAGCTGGCGGGTGACCACCGGGCGGCCCTGCCCGAGTTCGAGGCACTGGCCGAGGCGTACGGCCGCATCAACGGGCCGACCAGCGAGGCCGCCCGCGACTGCCGCGCCCAGGCCGCCCGCTGCCGCGGCGAACTCGGCCAGGTGACCGAGGCGCTGGCGGAGCTGCAGGAAGTCCTCGAAGTGGAACGGGCCGTCGAGAGCGACGTCAGCGACGCCGCTGTGGAACTGCGCCGCGACATCGGCATGCTGCTGCTCAGCCAGGGCAACCCGGAGGAGGCCCGGGCCTGTCTGGCGGCCCTGTACGAGGACGTCGCGCTCGTCCACGGCCCGCACCACGACGTGGCCGCCGAGGCCGCGGAGGTCCTGGCCATGCTCCGCCGCGAACTGGACGGCGGGTGACCGCCGGAGCCCGGCCGGCAGCAGGTGAACGGCCAATCCCAGCCTGCTGCCGCGCCGCAGCGGCCTAGAATCCCGTCATGCCGCACCTCGCCCTCGACAGAGCCTTCTGTCAGCAGCTGGAGAAGCTCGAAAGGCACGTCAAGAACGGCGTGTTCGATGCCTGGGAGAAGTTCGAGCGACTCACCCTCGACCAGCTCTTCAGGGACCCGGGCCTGAAGCTGGAGTCCTTGAAAGGCGCCAGGGACCGGCAGATCCGGACCATCCGGATCACCCACGGATACCGCGGCGTGGTCCTCGCGCCCTCCACGGGTGACACCTTCGTGCTGCTCCGGGTCGGCCCGCACGACGAGGCCACCGAGTGGGCGGTGAAGCAGAAGGCGACCATCAACGCCGTCACCGGCGCCGTGGAGCTCCGCGAGATCGCCACCCTGGAGGAACTGACCCCCACCTACCAGCGCATCGCGCCCGCGGAGGAGCAGCGGCTCTTCGCCAAGGTCTCCGACGGGGAGATGGTCGCGCTCGGAATCGACGCGACCACACGCGCGCAGGCGCGCGTGCTGACCAGCCTGGAACAGCTCGACGTCTTCGGGCGGTTCTTCCCGCCGGACCAGTACAAGGTGCTGGAACACCTGGCCCTCGGAGCGACTGTCGAGCAGACGTGGCAGGAAGTCGTCGCGCCGGCGCTGGCCGGCGCGGCTTCACAGGAGCCCGTCGACACCACCGACTACGCGACCGCCATCGCGCACACCCGCACCCGGATCGCCGTCGTCACGGACGCCGACGAGCTGCGCGACATCCTCGACAAACCGTTCGCCGCCTGGCGGATCTTCCTGCACCCTGCCCAGCACAAGGTCGCGTACCGTCCGTCGTACTCCGGCCCCGCGCAGGTGACCGGCGGGCCCGGCACCGGGAAGTCCGTCGTCGCCCTCCACCGGGTGCGGCACCTGCTGCGGCACCTGCGCGACGGCGACCGCGTCCTCCTCACCACCTTCACCAACGCCCTCGTGGCCTCCCTGAACGAAGGGCTCTCCCTGCTCGTCGACGATCCCGACCTGCGCGACCGGGTGGACGTCATGACCGTCGACGCCTTCGCCGGACGCGTGGTCAACACTTCACGTCGACCGCTCACCGGGTACGAGGAGACGGCCCGGTGGGAGCGGGCCGCAGAAACCACCGGCTTCACCGGCACCCCGCAGTTCCTGGCCCAGGAGTACAAGCACGTCGTCCTCGCCCAGGACATCCGCAGCCGGGAGGAGTACGAGCGCTGCGAACGCCGGGGCCGCGGCAGCGCGCTGCCGCTCGCCGCCCGGCCGCTGGTGTGGCGGACCATGGAGGAGTTCGCCCGGCGCCTGACCGAGGACGGGCTGCGCACCTACCTCGGCACCTGCACGGAGGCCACCGACCTACTGGCCGGGCAGGGGCCGTGCTACCGACACATCGTCATCGACGAGGCCCAGGACCTCCACCCGGCCCAGTGGCGGATGCTCCGCGAGGCCGCCCCGCGGCGCCCAGATGACCTGTTCATCGCGGGCGACCCGCACCAGCGGATCTACGACAACCGGGTGTCGCTGAAGTCCCTCGGCATCAACGTCGCCGGCCGTTCGACCAAGCTGCGCAAGAACTACCGTTCCACCCAGGAGATCCTGAGCTGGGCGACGGGACTTCTGCTCGGCCGCCCCTACGCCGACCTGGCCGACAGCGGGCAGCACAACACCCTGATCGGGTACAGCTCGGCCCTGCACGGCTCCGGACCGCGCGTCCACGCGGCGGAGACGGAGGAGGGCGAACTCGACGCCTTGGTCGAGCAGGTGCGTGAGTGGCTGGAAAGCGGCACCGCGCACGGGGAGATCGGCATCTGCGCACGGTTCAACAAGACCTGCGAGAAGGCCACGGCCCGCCTGATCGCGGCCGGAATCCCCGCCGGCCGCATCCGCGCGGGAGCCACCCGCACGGACGAGGCGGTCAACGTGGGCACCATGCACACCTTCAAGGGCCTCGAATACCGCTACACCGCCGTCGTCGGCGTCAACGACCGTGCGTTGCCGAACCCTGCAGCCATCACACCGGAGCAGGTCGACCGCCTCCAGCACGAAGCCGACCTCGCCGCAGAACGCTGCCTGCTGTTCGTCGCCTGCACCCGGGCACGGGACCGGCTGTACGTCTCGTGGACCGGACAGCCGAGCCCCTTCCTGGTGGAAGCCGGCTGCGAGGCAGGATAGTCGGCACAGTCCGCTCACCATCCCTGATTCAAGCGAACGCAAGCCCCCCGACCGCACTCCCGAGTCCCTCGACAGCACCACCGCCGACGCCGCCTATCGCCAGCTCTGCCACAAGACCACAGCCGTCCGATGCATCGCACCACACCGCCTCAACTACGAACATTCGCATTAGCTATCCCACCCGCATCCCCCAGTCGGACGTCGACATGAGGAAGCGGCCCCCCGACACCCGCTGACCACCAGGAGGCTCGACCGATGCCCGGCCCAGGCAACCTTCGCCGGGCGGGTGGACGACCTCAGTGCAACACCCGCGTCTGGGACGCCGCAGAGCGCAGCCCACACCCGCCAGAGCGGACCGCGTGTTCGTGCTGCGGGCGGGTCTCTACCTCGACGGAGGTCTCGCCTGAGCAGCATTTCGCAGCTACGCGTACGGGTCGCGCAGCGGCCGGGGCTCGCGAATTCCGCGCGCGATCTCCTTGGGGAGATCCGGGCCGGCCATGTAGTAGCGGCTCTGCGCCTCGCCCTTGGCGCCTAGCCAGCCAGCACGGACGAGTTCGCGGATGTCGCGTTGGGCCTGCTGTTCGCTGAGTTCGGCATCCGTCTGGTAGGTCGCGCGGCGCAGGCGGTTGCCCATGGCCGTGGGGTAGAAGGGCGTAGAGCATGCGGTCGGGCCAGCCGCGCTGCTCGACGGCTTCGTCGAGGGCGGCCCAGACCTCGCGGGTGGTGTTCACCTGGCGCTCGACGCTCTGGGCCTGCTGGTGGTGGGCGCGCAGGCAGAACCGGATCCAGGGCAGGGTGTCGCGGTCCGGAGTCCAGACTGGGCTACCGACGTCGGCGAGGATGTCGTAGTAGCGATAGGTGTTGCGGGCCCTGCCGAGCCATTCCTCGATGCTGGAGAACTCCGGCGCCATGATCCCTTCGCGGGCCAGGACCAGGGTGTGCAGGGCGCGGGACATCTGCCCATTGCCGTCCGACCACGGGTGGATCGCCACCAGGTTCAGGTGCGCCATCGAGGCCCGCACCAGTCCCGGAGCGTTCAGATCGCCCTCGTTCAGCCACCCGACGAGTTCGCCAGTCAGTTCTGCCAGCTGCTGGGCATCAGGAGCGGTATAGGCGGCGATGGTCGGGTCTTCGGCGGAGGTGACGTACACCGGCCCGGTGCGCCACCAGCCGGGCCGTTTGATCAGGTGGTGGCCTTGCATCATGAAGTGCAGCGAGTTGAGCAGGCCCTTGCTGTAGGCGAAGTCGTCGCCCGCTTCAGCGAGGCGCTGGATGTAGGTCATCGCCCGCCGATAGCCCTCGATCTCGGCCGTGACGGTGTCGTTCGCATCGATCGGCGCTTCGCCGACCATGATGTCCTCGACGTCCGACACGCTCGCGGCGTAGCCCTCGATCGTGTTCGATCCGGCGATTGCCCGCGCCGTGAGGTTACGCCGCAGCTGCCCCTCCCAGCGACGTGAAGTGCGCAGACGGAGACGCAGCCGGTTGCGCATCTCGTCAATCTCCGCGAGGACGGACTGGTCGATGTCCTGCAGCAATGGCACAGCGTAGAGCATGAAGCAATGACACCATGACGGCATCAAACAAGCAGGCGGAACCGGCGCAACCATGGTGCATGAGTACTTCGATGCATCCCTGGGAATCAGTCGCCCCGGATCCGTTCAGCGAGATCACCACCGCCGACCTTCCGACTCCGCCGAGCGCCCTGCGCTCGCAATACCGCACTTCACGCTTACCAGCCCCCGCCCGCCGGCCTCCCAGGCCACCCCGGCCCAGAAACAGGCCTGGGCCAGCTTCCTGGCAGGGGCTGTCCACAATGGGCTCGACCCGACACTGGTCACCCAATGGCCGACCATCCTGGCCGACGCCACCGGCAGCCCCGTCCTCCCGTCCCTGGCCTCCATGCCGTTGGGCGACTACGTCAACCTCCGCCTCCCGGTCATCCTGACCGGCCTGGAAACCACCACACACGCCCCCTACCTCGCCGGCTGGCACCTGCGGATCGAGCCCGAGCTCGGGCGGCTCCCCCTCCGCCTGATCACCACCGCTCTCATCACTGCGGCAGTTCTCGGCTGGATCGCCGATGGCTGCAGCCGCTCCACAATCAAGAACACCCTCGCGATGCTCTCTCGCATCTTCGAGCAGGCCATCGCGGACGGCATCCTCGAACACAACCCCGCCCACATCGCTGGCCGGCAGCGCGAATTCCAGCCGGTCGAAGACGAGCTGCGGGATCCCTACTCCCTCGCCCTGCACGGCTGGGACGCCCTCACCAAACTCGCCGATGCCCTGGTCGCGGCCTCATACAACCGCTATCGAGGATGGGGTGATGTCGTCGTCCACAGCGTCTGCACCGCTACAAGGATCGGCAAGGTCTCCGGAGTCCGGGCCCGCGACGTCGATACCGAGAAGTGGCTCCTGACCTGCCGCCGACAGACCCCCCCACTCCCGGCGGCCTGGTCAACAAGCACACCGAGGGTAGGGTCGCCCGTCCCACCCCGATCATCGAACCAATGTGCCCGCTCATCATCAGGTGGCTCCGAGCAACGCGATGCGACCCGGACGTCCTCCAGATCCCGGAAGCTGGAAGCTGGACAAGCCCTCACTCATCACCTCGAGGAGCTCCAACGCCGCGACCGAATCACCCGCCGATGGTAACGTTCCGCAACTATCGCCACTCTGAAATTGCAGGTCTGTCCTAAGGCGGCCCAGGCCGCTCCAAGGTGAGCAGTAGGTGCCAGGAGGTCCCGAGAAATGTCCCGGCATCTACCACTTTGACCGACTTGACCAGTGCCCGGTGCACTTGACCTTCGGTCAAGTGCACCACCACACCTCGCGCAACAGCCACCAAAGCAAGGACTAGCTTTTGAGGGGGACCACTTGGGGGCGGGAATCCCACCCCGAAAACCAGCAAGAGCGGGCACTTGGCTTCCCAAGTACCCGCTCTCACAAGCGACATCACTGTCGGGACGACAGGATTTGAACCTGCGACCCCTTGACCCCCAGTCAAGTGCGCTACCAAGCTGCGCCACGTCCCGTGGTCTCGGTGCCTTGCGGTGGGGCCTGGGGGGCCTTGCCGGTTGGCTTCTCGACCTTGTCTCCGGTTGTTGTCCCGGCGACGTGGAAAACAATACAGCACGTCGGGGGGTGCTCGCTGCCAGGTTTCGGGGGTGGGGCGGGGAGGGGGTCAGGGGGTAGGGCGGCGGGCGTCGTAGGTGAGGAAGGCGGGGCGGCGGGCGGCGAGGAGGAGGACGCAGGCGACGCAGGCGAGGCCGCCGGTGATGACGGAGGTGGCGGGGTTGGTGAGGGCGGAGACGGCGCCGGATTCGAAGTCGCCGAGGCGGGGGCCGCCGGCCACGACGACGATGAAGATGCCCTGGAGGCGGCCGCGCATCTCGTCGGGGGCGGCGACCTGCATCATCGTGTTGCGGAAGATCATGCTGACGGTGTCCGCGCAGCCGGCCACGGCGAGCAGGAGGAGGCCGAGCCAGAGGTTGTGGAGGGCGCCGAAGGCGGCGATGGCGAGGCCCCAGGCGGAGACGGCGGCGAGGATCGCGACGCCCTGGCGGTGGACCCGGCCGACCCAGCCGGAGAAGAGGGCGCCGATCAGGGCACCGACGGCCGGGGCGGAGACGAGCAGGCCGACGGTGCGGGCGTCGCCGGCGTAGAAGGTGACGGCGATCGCCGGGAAGAGGGCCCGGGGCATGCCGAAGATCATCGCGGCGAGGTCTGCGAGGAAGCTGGTGCGCAGGTTGGGCTGATCGCGCAGGAAGCGCAGGCCGTCGAGGACGGAGGCGCGGCCCTTGCGCTCGCCCTCCGGCCGCATGGCGGGCAGGCGCCACACGGCGTACAGGGTGCCGGCGAAGGCGACGGTGTCGACGAGGTAGGCGGCCTGGGCGCCGAAGGCGCCGATCAGGACGCCGCCGAGCATCGGGCCGACGGTGAGGCCGAGGTTCATGCTGACGGTGTTCAGCGCGTTCGCGGCCGGGAGCTGGTGGGCGGGGACGAGCCGGGGGATCATCGCCGAGCGGGCGGGCGAGCTGATCGCGAAGAACCCGGCCTGGAGGGCGACGGCGGCGTAGAGGAAGGCCACCAGATGGAAGCCCGCCAGGGCCTGGGCGGCGAGCAGGGCGGAGACGACGGCCAGGCCCGCCGAGCCGATCAGGCCCAGCTTGCGGCGGTCGACGGTGTCGGCGATCGCGCCGCCGTACAGGCCGAAGGCGACCAGTGGGACGAGCGAGAACAGGCCCACCAGGCCGGTGGCGAAGGCGGAGCCGGTCAGGTCGTAGACCTGGACGGAGACGGCCACCGCGGTCATCTGCTGGCCTATGGAGGACACGGCCTGCCCGGACCAGACCCGGCGGTAGTCGGCGTTCTCGCGCAGGGGGCTGAGGTCGGCGAAGGCCCGCCGGTACCAGGGCACCTGCACCGGTACCGCCGGAGCAGCGGTGGTGGCAGGAGCAGCCGTGGCAGCAGGAACGGCGTCGGCAGGAACGGCGTCGGCGGCAGGGGCGGCGGCGGTCGGGGTATCAGGGGGTTGGTTGGCGGTCACAACAGTCCATGGTTGCCCCGGCCTCCGCCGCAGCCGACACCGGGGCCCCTGTACGCCCGCCCGCACTACCTGGTGAGCACCTGCTTCTCCCCCGCCTCCACCGCGAAGTCCAGCCGGTTGCCCGGCGGCGGGAACGGGCAGATGAAGTGGTCGGCGAAGGCGCAGGGCGGCAGGTAGGCCCGGTTGAGGTCGAGGACCGTCCGGCCCTCGTCGTCCGGCGCCGGCAGGGTGATGAAGCGGAAGCGGTAGGTGTCGATGCCGCTGGTGGCGTCGGCGATGACGCCGGTGAGGTTGCGGCCCGAGCGGCCGACGGTCAGGGTGCGGTGCTCGCCGGCGACGGTGAACTCGATCCGCCCGGTGACCGCCAGCGGCCGGTCCTTGCCGTCCGCGTTCGGGACGAGCACCGACTGCCCCTCCTCCTCGAACGGGGTGTAGACGGCGGGGACGGCCCACTCGGGCGCGTACGGGTAGGCGGCGATGCCCGCGAAGCCGGTGCGGGTCGGCGCGGCCGGGTCGAAGACCCGCAGGGCGAGCTCGCCCTCCCGCTCGATCGGGACGAGCAGCAGGTCGCCCAGGGTGGCGGTGCCGGCGGCCGGGTCGGTGTCCGGGCGGAGCAGTACCTCGCCGTCGATCGGCCCGTCGGCGCCGTCGACGGTGATGCCGTCGCCGGCGGCGGCCCGTACCCGGACGCCCTCGGTGTCGGCCCACCAGAGGCCGGGCAGGCCCGGGACCTCGGCCGGCTCAGGCTCCAGCCAGTGCGTGCCGGTGAGTGCGAGCTGTCCGTGCAGCGCGCTCACCGACGCCGCCCGCCCGTCACTCCAGTGCTTCCAGTCCTCCGCGGCCGTCGCCGTCATCGGTCAACCCTCCCGGTCCGGTCCGCGGACGGCCCGCTGTTCGGGCCGTCCGTATCGGTCATCCTGCACAACACCGCCCGCCGGTGCGGATCATTCCCGGCTTACGGCAAGCCGCCGGACCCGTAAGGAGACTGCAATGCCGCGGCAACAGAGGGCGGCCGGGAGCCCGGTCCTCCGACGACCGTCACCACCACCGCCACGACGAGCGCCACCACCACCAGCGGTCAGCCCTTCAACGGCCGGAACAGCCCCTCCTGCACCACCGACACCACCAGCTGCCCGCTCCGGTCGTAGATCTGCCCGCGGGCCAGGCCGCGCGCGCCGTGGGCGATCGGGGACTCCTGCTGGTAGAGCAGCCAGTCGTCGGTCCGGAACGGCCGGTGGAACCACATCGCGTGGTCGAGCGAGGCCATGTCGAAGTGCCGGGTGCCCCAGAGCGGCTCGACGGGGGCTCGGACGGCGTCCAGCAGCGTCATGTCGCTGGCGTAGGTGAGGGCGCAGACGTGGATCAGCGGATCGTCCGGCAGCGGGCCGTTGGTGCGCAGCCACACACCGCTGCGCGCCTCGACGTCGACCAGGTCCTCCTTGTTCCAGCGCAGCCGCTCGACGTAGCGGATGTCGAAGGGCTGGCGACGGCTGATGAACGGGGGGAGCTCGCCGAGCCGGGAGCCGACCTCGTCCAGGGCGCTGGGCAGGCCTTCGGGGGCCGGGACCTCCGGCATCGGGTACTGGTGCTCGATGCTGCCCTCCTCCGGTCTGTGGAAGTCGGCGGTGAGCGAGAAGATCGACCGGCCGCCCTGGATGGCGAGCACCCGGCGGGTGCTGAACGAGCGGCCGTCGCGGATCCGGTCGACCTGGTACACGATCGGCACGCCGGGCACTCCGGGGCGCAGGAAGTACGCGTGCAGCGAGTGGACGGGGCGCGCGTCGTCGATCGTGCGCCCCGCCGCGACCAGTGCCTGCCCGGCGACCTGGCCGCCGAAGGTGCGCTGCAGGGCCTCCTCGGGGCTGCGCCCGCGGAAGATGTTCAGTTCGATCTGCTCCAGGTCGAGCAGATCGACGAGGTCGTCGACGGGGGTACCCATGCGCGCGCTCCCTCTCGTAATGGTGTTCGGTTCTCCAGCTCACTCGAATTGTCCGGCGACCCGGGGCATTCCCGCTCACCGACCCCCACCCACCGATTCACTCGAACGAGTAAGCGAACCGCTCGGGCTACGTCGCCAGCCCCGACTGCCGCACCGTGATGTTCAGCCGCCCGGCCAGCTCCAGCCCCGAGCCCGGATCCGCCGTCCCCGGCAGCGTCCGCACCACCCCGTGGTACGCGAACCGGGCCGGCCCGCCGAACACCAGCAGGTCCCCGCTGCGCAGCTCCAGGTCCGTCCACGGCCTGGTCCGGGTCTCCGTGTTGCCGAGCCGGAAGACGCAGGTGTCGCCGAGCGAGAGCGAGACCACCGGCGCGTCCGCGCGCTCGTCGCGGTCCTGGTGGAGGCCCATCTTCGCGCCGTGGGGGTAGTGGTTGACGATCGCGGTGTCGGGCTCGTAGTCCGCCGCGCCCGCGATCCCGCCGACCGCTCCGCCGTACGCGTCCGCCACCGCCCGCCGGGCGAGGTCCCCCAGCAGGGGCGGGAACGGCTTGACGGGGGTGCCGTCCTCGGCGGTCCGCGCGTACCCGTAGGGGTACCAGTGCCAGCCGAGGCTCACCATCCGCACCGACATGAGCCCGCCGGTGGGCATCCGCACGCTGTGCAGCCCGGCCGGCGGGCGGGCCCACTCCCGACAGGCGGCGACCAGCCGCTGCTGCGCGGCACGGTCCAGCCAGCCGGGCAGCAGCACGGCGCCGGGAGCCGGTTCGGACCGCTCCCGGACGGCCTGCTCGCCGGACGGCTCCCCGAACAGCTCACCCTGGATCACCCCACCATCCTCCCGCAGCCCCCACCCCGGCACGAGCCGCTCCCCCACCACCGGACTCCGACTACGGCTCCGACTCCGACTCCGGTTCCGGCTCCGACGACGGCTCCAGCTCCGGCCCCGATGTCGGACCCGCCCCCGACCCCGACCCCGGCCCCGATGTCGACCCCGCCCCCGGCCCAGGCCCGATCATCCCCAGCTCCCGCGCACAGGTCGGCCACGCCTCCCACCCCTGCTGCCGCAGGATCTCCTCCCCGACGGTGGTCTGCTCCCGCCGGCTCCCGTGGTCGGGCCGGTCGGCGAGGCGCAGCCCGCCCGCCTCCGCCCAGGTGGTCGGCCGGATCTGCAGGCCTCCGTAGAAGCCGTTGCCGGTGTCCGCGTGCCAGTCGCCGCCGCTCTCGCAGTCGGCGAGCTCGTCCCAGACGAGGTCCGCGACCCGCGTCGCCGCACCGGCCCGTACGTCGCCCGCGACCACGGCCAGCACCACCGCCACGGCGGCGCCCGCCCGGATCACGGCCCGGGCTGTCCGACCATCACACCGCCCCGGCCACCCCTGCCCCTGCCCCGGCCCCTGCCCCGGCCCCCGTCCGCACCCGCACCCGCACCCGCACCCGCACCGGACCTCGACCCCGCACGACACGGCACCCCCGCACGACACGTCAGACGAATGCGGCACAGCAGCCGACCCTAGGGAGCCCGGACCTCACCCCACCCCGCCACGCCGGGAACGCCGACGGCCGCTCCCCCGCGTGGCGGAGGAGCGGCCGTGACGAACAACCGAGCACCCAGAGACGACCGGAGGCGACCAGAGGTCAGCTCAGCATGCCTCAGAGCCTCAGATGCTCAGGGTCTGACCCGGGAAGATCAGGTCGGGGTTGCCACCGACGACCTTGGCGTTGTTCTTGTACAGGTCGTGCCAGTCCAGGCCCTGCGCGGCGGCGATGGAGCTCAGGGTGTCACCGGACTTGACGGTGTAGTTGCCCTTGGCCGGCTTGGCGTCGTTGGAGGTGTTCCAGGACTTCGCACCGTTCGAGGACTTCGCGGCGCCCTTCTTCGACGGGGCGTCGGTCTTCGGCGCGGCGTCGGCCTTGGGCGCGGCGGCCTTCGGGGCCACGTCGGCCTTCGGCGCGGCCGCGGCCTTCGGGGTGGCCGTCTTCGGCGCGGGGGTCTGCGCCGGCTTGGCGGCGGAGGTGCCGGCCGAGGTGTCGACGGCGGCCGGGGCGCCGCCCTTGGTGAGGCCCGCCTTGACGGAGCACACCGGCCAGGCGCCGGGGCCCTGCGAGGCGAGGACCTTCTCGGCGACGGAGATCTGCTGCGCCTTGGTGGCCTGGTTGGCCTGCGCGGCGTAGGCGGTGCCGCCGAAGGCGGCCCAGGTGCTGGAGGTGAACTGCAGACCGCCGTAGAAACCGTTGCCGGTGTTGATGGCCCAGTTGCCGCCGCTCTCGCACTGGGCGACGGAGTCCCAGGTGGAGACGGGGGCGGCGGAGGCCGAGGTGGCCGTGACGAGGCCGGCCACCGGCAGGGCCGCGACAGCGGCGCCCGCCACGACGGCCATCCGAACGCGGTTGCGCTTGGTGGCGGCGGTGGTGGTGGCAGCGGCGTTCTCGTTACGGAAGGTCATGGGGTTCCTCTCGACAGCCCCGGGCGGGCATGCGGAACCAGACCCTGGGGAGGGTCGCGTTTCGCTTGCCGCGTCCGTCGGACGGCCGTGCACGTGTCGGACGTGCCTCTGCCGCCCTGGCCACCCAGCCGCTCGCCGGCGACCTGTTCGAGCGATCGCGTCGGCGGGCACCTGCCGCGCCCGGCCGGAGCCGGGGAGCGGTGCGTCGGGGGTGAACCCGGGTGGCGCTCGTTGCGCCGCCAAGAAAGCTAGGGGTCGGTCGGCGGGGAAACCAAAACACCACCGGTCTTCCCAGCTCAGCAAAGGGTTACCGGCGGTAATGGCCACACATTCTTGCCCGAAATGTCCGCTTTGGCCATCGATTCCTAGATCAAACATCAAGTCGGCGTGACTCACCTCACCGTTTCATTCCGGCAGTCCTGGCACCGACATCGACAGATTGCGACCACGAGAACACGCGGCGCGGTCGGATCCGGGGCAATTCCCGTCAGCCTCGCCGGGCACCCGTGACGCCTGACACAAGGGCCCGTTGGGCATGGCGACCTCCCCATGCCCCGCCCCATGCCCGCCCCCATGCCCGCCCCCATGCCCGCCCCCATGCCCGCCCCGTGCCCCGCCCCGTGCCCGCCCCCGGGCCCGCCCTTGACCCACCCGCACCCATCCGAGGAGAACCCGTGCCGCGCATGCTCGACGTCAGCGACGAGGTCCGGTCCGAGATCGGCGACGACGAGGCCGACCGCCTGCTCGGCGGCGACCGCGCCCCCGACAGCTACGAATGCACCTCCTGCCGCACCCCAGGCGACACCCACGTGGAGCCCACCAGCACCGTGCTGTTCGTCGGCGACGAGACGGCGGTCCTGGCCTTCGCCCACGCCCGGTGCATCCCCTCCCAGGTGGTGCCGGTCGCCGAGGAGCAGCTGGTCGGCGCCGTCCGCAGCATCAACCAGTCGCAGCCCGCCGCGCCCGGCCTCACCGTCCCGGCCCCGGACCTCACCGCGCCCTCCCCGGACCTCGCCCTCCCCGCGCCGGCCGCCCCCCAGCCGCCCGCCCCCGGCCAGGCCGCCATCCTCGGCATCACCTGCGGGCTCGTCCTGCACGGCAAGGTCGGCCACGCCTCCCTCGTGGTCGAGCCCACCGGCCCGGTCGGCCGGCCCGGCAGCACCACCGGCGAGGACGAGTTCCTCGACCTGCTCCAGGACGCGGGCTTCCAGCCGGTCACCGACCTCGACGAGACCCCGGAGCAGCTGCCCGGCTGGTCGGTCCTGGTCGCCATGGGCAAGCTGCACGCGATCCTCCAGCCCGCCGCGGCCGGCGGCAGCACCGGCTGGTGGCAGGCCCACCAGCCGCTCCAGGTCACCGACGCCTGGCGGATGGCCGCCAGCCAGCTCTCCGAGGTGACCATGTACGCCGTCCCGGCCGGGATGGTCGGCCGCCAGCCCCGCGAGGACCTGCTGCGCCAGGCGCTGGAGCGGGCGGTCGCGCTGGGCCAGGTGGTCGCCGCCTCCCTCCCGCTCGCCGGCACCTGATCCCGCCGCTCCGGCCCACCGGGTGCGGCGGAAGGGCGGCGGGCCGTCCGCCCTTCCGCCGCACCCGGCAGGCACGGCGCGTCCGCAGCACCCGGCGATCCCGCCCCTCCCCCCGGTACGCCGAACGCCCCCGCATCCCCGCCGCCTCTCACTCGTTGGCCCCTACGTGTACAGCTACGACGTCTCCGCACCCGCCGGACGGTCGGCCACCGCCCCCCGCTCGATCCCGGGCATGCGCCCGTCGTACGACGCGGAGCACCCGCACTCGACGACCCCGATCTACGACGAGCTGTACTCCGAGTACCGACGGCTGTTCCGCGCCCTGCCCGGCGACCGCTCGGGCGAGGAGGACCTGAGGTTCACCGGCTTCGCGGTCCGCGACGGCCACCCGCTGCTCGGCGAGCAGCGCCCGTACCCGTCGGCGCAGCAGCAGGCCTTCCACACCTACGCGGGCCAGCCCTCCGGCCTCCCCCAGTTCATGCCGACGCAGTCGCACCACACCCCCACCCAGCACCACATCCCCCAGCACCACGCGCACACCCAGCACCACGCCCCCCAGCACCACGCGCACGTCCACCCCCAGCACCAGCACCAGCACCACCCCCAGCACCAGCCGACCCCCCACCCCGAGCCCATGGCCGCCATGGCCGCCACCGCTGCCACCAGCGACGGCCACGGCCAGGCCGGCCCCCCGGCTCCCCAGTTCACCAACGGCCAGGGCTGGGTCGCCGCCGGCTACCTCGGCGCGGTCCAGCACACCGTGCCCGCCCCGCCGCCGGCCCCGTCCCCGCTGCTGGGCACGGCCACCGGCCTCGCCACGGCCCCCGCCCCGACCGGCGGCCGCCACCGCCAGATGCTCTCGCTCCCCCCTGGCCGCACCGGCGACCACCACTGACGGGCGACCCCCGACCGGCCCCCGCACGACCCCCGACCGTCCCCCGACCGTCCCCCGACCGTCCCCCGACCGCGGCCTGAGCAAGCAGCCGAACCGTCGGTCGGCGCACACCACCGGCAGCGGAAACGCCCGAGGGCCCCGCCACCACCGGTGACGGAGCCCTCCAGCTCGTACAGCTACAGCTACGACTGCAGCTGCGACCTACTTCTTCTTGTTGTTGCGCTTCTCCCGCACCCGCACCGAGATCGAGATCGGCGTCCCGACGAAGCCGAACTCCTCCCGCAGACGACGCTCGATGAAGCGCCGGTACCCCGCCTCCAGGAAGCCCGAGGCGAACAGCACGAAGCGCGGCGGACGGATGCCCGCCTGGGTGCCGAACAGGATGCGCGGCTGCTTGCCGCCGCGGATCGGGTGCGGGTGGGCGGCGACCAGCTCGCCGAGGAAGGCGTTCAGGCGCGCGGTGGTGATGCGGGTCTCCCAGCCGTCCAGCGCGGTCTCGATCGCCGGGACGAGCTTCTCCATGTGCCGGCCGGTCTTGGCCGAGACGTTGACCCGCGGGGCCCACTGCACCTGGACGAGGTCGCGCTCGATCTCGCGCTCCAGGTAGTAGCGGCGCTCCTCGTCGAGCTGGTCCCACTTGTTGTAGGCGACGACGACGGCGCGCCCGGCCTCGACGGCCATCGAGATGATCCGGGTGTCCTGCTCGGCCAGGGTCTCGCTGGCGTCGATCAGGACGACCGCGACCTCGGCCTTCTCCAGCGCGGCGGAGGTGCGCAGCGAGGCGTAGAAGTCGGCGCCGGCGGTCAGGTGGACCCGGCGGCGGATACCGGCGGTGTCCACGAACTTCCAGGTCTTGCCGCCGAGTTCGATCATCTCGTCGACCGGGTCACGGGTGGTGCCGGCCAGCTCGTTGACGACCACCCGCTCCTCGCCGGCGACCTTGTTCAGCAGGCTGGACTTGCCGACGTTGGGCCGGCCGATCAGCGCGATCCGGCGCGGGCCGCCGGGGGCGGCGTCGCCGAAGGTCTGCGCCGGGGCCTCGGGCAGCGCGTCCATGACGGCGTCCAGCAGGTCACCGGAGCCGCGGCCGTGCAGGGCGGAGACCGGGAAGGGCTCGCCCAGGCCCAGCGACCACAGGTAGGCCGCCTCGGCCTCGGTGGACGGGCCGTCGACCTTGTTGGCGCACAGGACGGTCGGCTTGCCGGCCCGGCGGATGAGCTTGATCAGGGCCTCGTCGGTGTCGGTGGCGCCGACGGTGGCGTCCACGACGAACAGGACCGCGTCGGCCTGCTCGATGCCCAGCTCGGCCTGCGCGGCGACCATGGCGTCGATGCCGAGGACGTCGATCTCCCAGCCGCCGGTGTCGACGACCTTGAAGCGGCGGCCGTTCCAGCTGGCCTCGTAGGTGACCCGGTCACGGGTGACGCCCGGCTTGTCCTCGACGACGGCCTCGCGGCGGCCGATGATGCGGTTCACCAGGGTCGACTTGCCGACGTTCGGGCGGCCGACGACGGCCAGCACCGGCAGTCGGACGTGCTCGGCGCCGTCCTCGCCCTCGAAGCCGTCGAGGTCGAAGCCCTCCTCGGCCGCGAGGGCCATGTACTCGGCGTAGTCGGCGGCGTCCAGCTCGCCGGGCCCGGCGGAGTGGTCTGCGGTCATGTTCGTCTGTTCCGTTTCCCGGCGCGGCCCTTCCCAGGGGCGTGCCGTGCGTACCTGCCCCGCTGGGGCAGCGCGATGGTTTCCTCCGCGGCACCTGACGGCCCGCGGTTCGTTCGATGGTCGGCCGGTCCTTCGAAGACCGGCCGTACCGGTCAGACCGAGGACAGTCCGGCCCGCTCCTCCACCAGCGCGGTGATCCGGCCGATCACCTGCTCCAGGGTGAGCTCACTGGTGTCCACCAGCACCGCGTCCGCGGCCTGGGCCAGCGGCGCCGTCTCCCGGGAGGAGTCGGCGGCGTCGCGGCGCGCGAGGTCGGCGGCCATCGCGGTGATGGTCGCCTCGTCCACGCCCTTGGCCCGCAGCTCGGCCGCCCGGCGCGCGGCCCGGGCCGCCTCGGAGGCGGTCAGGAACACCTTGACGGTGGCCTGCGGGAACACCACGGTCCCCATGTCCCGGCCCTCGGCGACGATGCCGCGCTCGGCGACCTCGGCGCAGCCGCGCTGCAGCTCCACCAGCCGGGCCCGCACCGCCGGCACCGCGGAGACGGCGCTGACCTGCGCCGTCACCTCGGGGCCGCGGATCGGTCCGGAGACGTCCTGACCGTCCACCGTGATGGTCGGCCCGTCGGCGTCCGTACCGGACACGATGACGGGCTTGCCGCACGCGACGGCCACCGCCTCCGGGTCGTCGACGTCCACGTCGTTGGCCAGCATCCACCAGGTCATCGCCCGGTACATGGCGCCGGTGTCCAGGAAGCTCAGGCCCAGCCGGGCGGCGACCGCCCGCGAGACGGTCGACTTGCCGGAGCCGGAGGGTCCGTCGATGGCGACGACGACCGGGGCGTGCGCTCGGTCGGCAGTGTCCACGGGGCCGAACCTCTCTCTGAGCATGCTGACGCATGGGAGCCGGCGCCTACGGGGGCGAGCGGCCGGGGATTGTCTCCCTCAAGGTTAATGGACCGCCGCCGAACCCCGTCCCGGCCCGGTCACCACCGCGTCACCGGCCCGGACGCCACCGCGTCACCGACCCGGTCACCAGTGGGCGGCCCCGGCCAGCGCGCCCGCCAGGTCCGGCCCGCGCGAGCCCTCCAGCTGCACCGTGCCGTCCGGCAGCGGCATGGCGAAGTACCAGTCGTCGTCGCCCGCGCACCGGACCAGGCAGAAGAGGCTGAAACCGATGAGTGCGACCGCTCTGCCCCCGGGCTCGCCCAGCACCGTCCGGACGGTGACCTCGTCCGTTCCCATCAGCCTGGCCCACGGGGACCCGCCGACCTCCCGCACCCGCTCGATCGTCCATCCCGGCGGCAGCTGCGCCGCGGCCAGTTCGGCCTGCTCGGCAGCCGGGGACAAGGGCTCCCGCTCCACCTCCAGCACCGCGTTCCCGAGCCGGGCCCGCACGTACTCGCCGTCCCGCTCGATGCCGAGCACCCCGCCGAGGAAGGCCATCGACCGCCGCCCGCCGATCGTCTCCCACATGAAGGGCACCTTCGACACGTGCGACGGGAAGGCGTTCTCGGTGAACCGCGCCGGTCCCAGTTCCACCGTCCGCCGCTTCCACCGCTGCTGTGCCGCCCGCCAGCGGAACTCCGTACGGGGCTCCGGTCCGGCCTCGGTCTGGGTGTGCGCGAAGAAGGCGGTGATCCACCCGGACACGAAGTTCCCGCCGGACTCGGACTCCCACTTGTACAGCGAGCGCCAGAACTCCTCGTCCACCGGCCCGCCCGCCGCCGTCGCCGCGATCTCCGCCAACACCGGGCGCAGCCCGTCGAACCACGGCCCGAGCGGCTCGAACCACTCCGCCAGCTCGCCGGCCTTCCGGGCCAGCAGCGCCCAGTCCTCGGCCGTACCCTCCAGCCGGATCCGCGGGATGCCGCAGAGCGTGATCCAGAGGAACTCGTAGTACGGGCTGACCACGTCCATCAGCGCGACCAGCACCGAGGAGACGTCGTCCGGCGTGGTGGTCGAGAACGACGGCTGGAAGAGCTCCACCAGCTCGGGCCCGATCTCCGCCGCCAGCGGCTCCCGGACCAGCCGGATCGACCGGGCCCAGTCCGGGTCGGCGTCCAGCAGGCTGTGGTCCCTGACCTGGATGGTCCGCTTGCCGCCGCCGGGGGTGGCGTTGAACAGCCCCTCGTACCGCTCCGCGTTCAGCCGTACGTGCACCGCGACCTCGTGCACCACCGCGTACCAGAGCACGTCCGGCGACAGGCTCAGCGGCAGGTGCTCGGCGAAGGCGAGGTGGGCGGCGCGCAGCAGCAGGCTCCAGGTCGGCTCCGTCTCCCCCGCTCGCGGCGCGTACAGAGCGGGGGACACCAGCAGCGTCCCCGTACTGCGGTGGAGCACGGTGAACTCCCCGCCGACCACGGCCGCCAGGAAGCCGTCGTTCCCGACCACCTCCAGCGCCGCCGCGTCCCCCGGCTGCTGCCCGTCCCCGAGCGCGACATCGATGATCACTGCACCTCCAGCACCGCGTGCCCCAGCCGGGGCCGCAGGTAGTCCCCGTCCCGCTCGATCCCGAGCACCCCGCCGACGAAGATCATCGGCAGCTCGACGCCCAGACGGTCCCACACGAAGGGCACCGCGGACAGGTGCGAGGGGAAGTCGTTCACCGCGAAGGCGTCCGGGTGGTACGAGGTGCCGGCCGCCGCCCGCCAGCCGAAGGTCTGCCGCAGCCGGGGGCCGTCCGGGGTCTGGGTGTGGGCGAAGAAGGCGGTGAGCCAGCCGGTCACCAGGGGACCGCCGGACACCGACTCCCACTTGTAC
This sequence comes from Kitasatospora sp. NPDC056076, assembly GCF_042266305.1. Classification (NCBI taxonomy): domain Bacteria; kingdom Bacillati; phylum Actinomycetota; class Actinomycetes; order Kitasatosporales; family Streptomycetaceae; genus Kitasatospora; species Kitasatospora sp. NPDC056076. The sequence goes on along the minus strand of NZ_JBHJWG010000012.1, from coordinate 37,484 downwards.
AGCGAACGCCAGAAGCCCTCGTCCACCGGGCCGCCCGCCGCCGTCGCGGCGATCTGCGCCAGCACCGGGCGCAGCCCGTCGAACCACGGCACCAGCCAGTCGAAGCGCTCCGCCAGCGCGTCCACCCGGCCTGCGAGCAGCGCCCAGTCCCCGGCGGTGCCCTCCAGCCGGATCCGCGGGATGCCGCAGCGGGTCTCCCAGCGGAAGTCGTAGTAGGGGCTGACCACGTCCATCAGCGCGACCAGGGCCGAGGCCTCGTCGTCCGGCGTGGTGGTGGAGAAGGCCGGCCGGAACAGCTCGACCACCTCCGCACCGAGGGCCGCCACCAACGGCTCCCGGACCAGTCGGACCGACCGGGCCCAGTCCGGGTCGGCGTCCACCAGCGAGTCGTCCCGCACCACGAGCGCCCGCGAGCGGTCCGCCGCGCCGAACAGCGCCCGGTAGCGCGGCGGGTACATCCGTACGTGCACCGCGACCTCGTGCACCACCGCGTACCAGAGCACGTCCGGCGACAGGCTCAGCGGCAGGTGGTCGGCGAAGGCCGTGTGGGCGGCGCGCAGCAGCAGGCTCCAGGTCGGCTCGGGCTCGCCGGGCTCCGGTGCGGAGAACTCCGGCCGGACCGGCTGCGGCCGGGGCCGCTCGACCATCGCCGCCACGCTGCGGTGACGGACCAGGAAGTCCCCGCCCACCACCGCCCGCAGGAAGCGCTCGTTCCCGAGGTCCACCGGCTCGCCCGCGAACCCGTGCCGGGTCTCCCCCAGCGGCAACTCGATGATCACGCCCACTCCCCCTCCCCGCCCGCTCCCCCGTACCACCCCGACCCGAACCACCCGGCCCCGGACACGGCCCCGACCCGAACGCTGCCCCGCCCGAACCCCGCCCCGCCCGGACACCGCCCGGGAGCGTCAGTCCCGGACGCTCCACCCGCTCGCGCGCAGCGCCGCCGTGAGCCGCTTGACCGCCGTCGGCGCCACCGACAGCTGGACGAAGCCGACCTGCTGCCCGTCCGAGTGCTCGATCAGGACGTCCTCGATGTTGACCCCGGCCTCGCCGACCTCCCCGAACAGCCGGCCCAGCTCGCCCGGCTGGTCGCCGAGGACGACCGCGACGGTCTCGTACCGGGTGGGCGGGGCGCCGTGCTTGCCGGGGATCCGGGCCTGGCCGGTGTTGCCGCGCCGCATGACCGCCTCGATGCCCTCGGCACCGGAGCGGCGCGTGCCCTCCTCCGCGGCCTCCAAGGCGCGCAGCGCGGTGACGGTCTCGCCGAGATCGTTGGCGACCTCGGCGAGCACGTCGGCGACCGCGCCCGCGTTGGCGGACAGGATGTCGACCCACATCCCGGGGTTCGAGGCGGCGATCCGGGTCACGTCGCGCACGCCCTGGCCGGAGAGCCTTATGGCCGTCTCGTCGGCGTGCTCCAGCCGGGCCGCGACCAGCGAGGAGACCAGCTGCGGGGCGTGCGAGACCAGGGCCACGGCCCGGTCGTGGGCCTCGGCGTCCATCACGATCGGCACCGCGCCGCACAGCGCGACCAGCTCCAGCGCGGCGTTGAGCGTGTCGGTGTCGGTGTCGGCGGTCGGGGTGAGCACCCAGGGGCGGCCCTCGAACAGGTCGGCGCGGGCGGCCAGCGGGCCGGAGCGCTCGCGGCCGGCCATCGGGTGGCTGCCGATGTAGTGGACGGTGTCCAGGCCCAGCGTGGCGATCTCGCTGCCCGGGCCGGACTTCACGCTGGCCACGTCGGTGTACCAGTGCGCCAGGTTGCGGCGCTGGCAGTCCGCGAGGACCTTGCCGACCAGGGCCGGCGGGACGGCGATGATCGCCAGGTCGACCGGGCCCTCGGCCGGTTCGGTGATGCCGGCGCCGAGCGACTCGGCGGTGCGGGCGGCGTCCGGGTCCGCGTCCTCCAGATGGACGGTCAGCCCGCGTGCGGCCAGGGCCAGGGCTGCGGAGGTGCCGATCAGTCCGGTGCCGACGACGACGGCAGTGCGCATGGCGGGTGGCTCTCCTCGATCACGGTTTCTCGACGGGACGGTTCACACGGGCGGTGCTCGACGAACGGGCGGTGCTCAGCGGGTGCCGGAGGGCGCGACGAAGTACCGGAGCCGACCGGGCGCGCCCGCGCCCCATCCTCCCACCCGACGCCCCCCGCCGACCCCCGACCCCGCCAACCGTCACGCCCCGGCAACCAACGCCCCCGCTGACCGCCACGCCCCGGCAACCGCCACCCACCCGGCAACCACCGCGCCCCGCGCCCCGTCCCACCCAGTGCACACGCCGTGCCCCGGGAAATCCGGCGACGCCCGGCCCCCGGCGGGGCAGACTGGCCGCCCGGGGGACAGGCGGGGCGAGCCGCGGCACACCGGTCCACGGGACCACCGGCCCACGGGACCACCAGGCCACGGGACTCCCGGACGCGAACGAAGGGGATGCGCATGGACGATCGACACAGCAGCCACACCGGGCCGTCGAAACGGCCGGCCGTACCGGCCCACCCGTCGGCCCTGGACTCCGTCGTGGTGTACGCCGAGGGCGCGGTGTGCCGGCGCCGGGCCACCGTCCCCCTCCCCCCGGACGGACGGCTGCGGCTGACCGGCCTGCCCGACTCGCTGCGCGCCGATTCGCTGCGCGCCCGGGTGCTGGCCGGACCGGCCGGCACCACGGTGGTCGAGGCCCGCCTCGAAACGCTCGCCGAGCTCCACGAGCCCGATGAACTCCCGCAGCTGCAGCGCGAGTTGGACGAGGCCATGGAACGCCAGGGCGCCCTGAACGAGCGCCACCGGCTGGTCCTGGCCGCGATCGCCGAGACCGCCGCGTTGCGCGCCGTCCCGCCCCAGCGCCGCCCCGACGAGCCGCTGCGCCGCACCCCGGCGGACGCCTGGCTGGAGCTCGCCGACTTCGTCGACGAACGGCTGGCCCGGCTCCAGGAGCGCTCCGAGCAGCTCACCCGGGAGATCGAACTCGCGGACCACGAGCGCCAGTTGGCCACCGACCGGCTGGACCGCGCGTCCACCGCCGACCGCACCGAGCCGGTCGGCACCACCAGAACCGTCCTGCTCACCCTCACCACCGGCACCCCCGACGCCAACGCCCCCGAAACCACCCCCGAAACCACCGCCGAAACCACCGCCGAAACCACCGCCCCCGACCGGATCGAACTGGAGCTGGAGCTGGAGTACGGCGTCCCCACCGCCCGCTGGGTGCCCGCCTACCGGCTCAGCCACCGCACCGGCACCGACACCGCCCAGCTGGTCCTGCGCGCCGCCGTCGCCCAGCACACCGGCGAGGACTGGACGGGCGTCCGGCTCGCCCTGTCCACCGCCGACCTCGACCGCCGCACCGACCTCCCCCGACTCGCCTCCCTCCGGATCGGGCGCAGCCAGCCCGCCCCGCCGCCCTCCGGCTGGCGCGAGCCCCCGGCCGGCCTGTCCGACCTCTTCACCGGCTACGACGCGGCCACGGCCGACCGCCCCGCCCGCCGCCCTCGCCGCCGCAACGTCCCGCTCCCGGTCCCGCCCGGCGCACCCGGGCCCGGCCGCCGCTTCTCGGCCCGACTCGGCGGCGCCCGCCAGGCCGGGCCCCGCGCCGAGTTCCTCGCGGACGAAGCGGCGCCCGCCGGCCCGTCCGGCGGCGGAATGCTCAGCGTCCCGGAGCCGCCCTCCGCCCCAGCGTTCTCCGCCCCCGCCCCCGTGCCCATGCCCCCCGTACCCCCCGCCCCCGTGGCACCCGGCTTCGCCGGCTACGGCGGCCCACCCGCCCCCGGCGCCCCAGCCCCCGGCGCCCCGGCCCCCGCCGGGGCCCCGATGCCGCAGGCCTTCGGCGGCGCCCCGCCGGCCGAGGCCCTCCGCTCCGCGCGCCGCCGCGGCGCGACCCCACCGCCCGACACCGGCTTCGTCCCGGCGGCCGACCTGCTCGACTACCCCGACCTCCAGCTGGCCGGCCCCGACGCCCCCGCCGACCGCCGCGGCACCCTGCGCCCCGACCCGGCCCGGCTCGAACACGAAACCTGGCAGCAGATCCACCCGGGCATCCGCCTGACCGGCCTCGCCCTCCCCCGCCACGCCGTCCCGCCCCGCGTCTCGGCCGGCTCCTTCGACCACCGCTTCGATGCCGCCGCCCCCGCCGACGTCCCCTCCGACGGCACCTGGCACACCGTCACGGTGGACGAGATCCCGCTCTCCGTCAGCCCCGAGTACGTCACCGTCCCGGCCGTCGAGGAGAAGGTGTACGCGACCCTGGTGCTCGCCAACCGCACCGACCGCGCCGTGCTGGCCGGCCCGGTCGAGGTCACCGTGGACGACGAGTTCCTGCTCACCGCCGCCCTGCCGACCCTCGCCCCGGGCGGCACCCGGAGCCTGGGCATCGGCGTCACCGAGAGCGTCGAGGTGGCGCGCCGCACCGAGCTGCGCGAGTCCGCCACCGGCATGCTGAAGGGCAACAGCACCGTGCTCGACCACCGGGTGCACGTCCACCTGGCGAACCGCCTCGGCCGCCCCGTCACGGTCGAGGTCCGCGAGCGCGTGCCGGTCGCCTCGGACACCGAGATCCGGATCGAGGAGCGCGCGGACTGGCAGGCCCCGGCCGTCCCCACCCCGGAGTGCCCGGTCGGCACCCGGCTCTGGCGGGTCGAGCTGGCGCCGGGTGGCCGCACCGAGCTGGACGGCGGCTACCAGATCAAGATCCCGGCCGGAAAGGCCATCGTCGGCGGAAACCGGAGGAACTGACCAGATGACCGAAGAGACCGTTCCCCTCCCCCTCCCAGCTGCCCTCCCCGTTCCCACCGCCCCCGTTCCCCCCTCTCTCCCCGTCACCGCCGCCCTCCCCGTCACCGCCGTCACCTGCCTGGAGGACCGGGCCCAGGTCGAGCGCTCGGTGACCGTCCGACTCACCGCGGGCGTCCAGCGGCTGCGGCTGGGCCCGCTCACCGCCCTCGCGGTGGACCGCACCCTGCGCGCCGAGTCCGCCACCCCCGGCGCCCGGGTGCTGGAGGCCCGGCTGGTGCGCTCCTGGTCCCCGCGCGCGCCGCTGCCGCCCGGCCCGGCGGACTCCGCGCTGCGCCACCGCCTGCACGGGCTGGAGGCCGAGTACCGCCTCGCGGACCGGACCCGCGCCCGGCTGGAGGCCCGGCTCGCCCTGCTCGCCCAGCTGACCGCGGACCTGCTGCGCGAGGTCGGCGAGGGCGCCGGCGTCGGCGAGATCGAGCGCACCCGCTGGGCCCGCGAGCTGGACCGGGTGGACGCCGAGCGCGAGCGCCACGGCGAGGAGCTGCGCGCGACCCGTTCCCGGCTGCGCCGCCTGGACGAGGAGCGCTCCCAGGCCCTGCTGGCCCTGGACGAGGCCGAGGAGGAGCCCGCCGAGCTGCACGCCCACCTGGAGCTCACGGTCGAGGCCGAGCGCCCCGGCCCGGCCGAGCTGACCGTCCACCACCTGGTGCCCTGCGCGCTGTGGCGCCCCTCCTACCGCGCCACGCTGGACTCCGACGGCCTGCGCCTGGAGTCGGAGGCGGTGGTCTGGCAGCGCACCGGCGAGGACTGGACCGGCGCCCGGCTGACCTTCTCCACCGCCCGCTCCGCCCTGGCCACCGACCCGCCGGTGCTCGCCGAGGACCTGCTGGTCCTGCGCGAGCGCACCGACGAGGAGCGCCGCACGGTCGAGGTCGAGCTGCGCGAGGAGGAGGTCAGCACCCTGGGCCCGGACGCCGCCGTCCCCGGCCTGGACGACGGCGGCGAGGTCCGGGTGCTGCCCGCCCCCGCCCCGGCCACCGTCCCCTCCGACGGCCGCGCCCACCGGGTCCCGCTGGGCGCCTTCACCGGCCCGGCGAGCAGCGAGTTCGCCTGCGCCCCGGAGCTGTCCCCGCTGGTCACCCGGGTGGTCCGGTTCCGCAACGCGGCCGGGCACCCGCTGCTGGCCGGCCCGGTCGAGCTGGTCCGCGGCAGCGGCTTCACCGGCCGCGGCGAGCTGCGCTTCACCGCCGCCGGCGCCGACGCCGAACTGTCCTTCGGCAGTACGGACGGCTACCGGGTGGTCCGCGAGACCGAGGAGCGCAGCGGCACCACCGCCCTGAGCGGCCGCCGGACCACCACCCGGACCGTCCGGCTGCACCTGTCCCGCTTCTCCGGCCCGGAGGAGCACGACGAGCAGCTGGTCACGGTCCGCGAGCGGGTGCCGGTCTCCGAGGTCGCCGAGGTCGAGGTGCGGCTGCGCAAGGAGGAGTGCTCCCCGGCTCCGGACGCCTTCGACGCCGAGGGCATCGTCCGCTGGGACGTCCCGCTCGGCCCGGGCGCCCGCCGCAGCCTCACCCTGGTGTACGAGGTGTCCGCCGCCGCCAAGGTGGCCGGGCTGTGACGCCGGAGGCCCCGTGACGACCGCTCAGGACCGGAAAGCGGGTACAAAAGGAACATGATCCTCCATCTCGCCCCCCTGGACGACTGGCTGTCCGACCCCGGCCGCCCGTACGCCACCGCGTCGCTGCTCACCGACGGGTTCATCCACTGCTCGGCGGACGAGCGGACGGCGCTCGCGGTGGCCAACTCCTTCTTCGCCGACACCCCGGACCCGCTGATGGTGCTGCTGATCGAGGAGGCACTGGTGGAGCCGATGGTCAAGTGGGAGGCCGCCCACGGCGCCCCGCCGCCCGGCGCCACCCCCGGCGTACTGTTCCCGCACATCTACGGGCGGCTGAACCGGTCCGCCGTGGTCGGGCTGGAGAAGGTCGACCGCGGCCCGGACGGCCACTGGGCCTCGCTCAGCCCCTGGAGCTGAGCGGCCGACCCGCCCCACAGCCACCCCGGATCACAGCCGACCCGCCTCACAGCCACCCCCGCTCCCGGGCCGCCATCCCGGCCTGGAAGCGGGTGGTGGCGCCCAGCGAGCGCATCAGGGCCTGCAACCGCCGCTGGGTGGTCCGGGCGCTCCAGCCCAGCGAACGGGCGATCGACTCGTCGGTCAGCCCGGCGGCCAGCAGCCCCAGCAGCTTGCGGTGGTCGGCGTCCGGCTCCGGCGAGGCGTCCCCGGTGCCGATCGCGGCCTGCAACTGCACGGCCCGCTCCCACTCGGCCTCGAACAGCGTGTCCAGTGCCTGGAGCAGCGCCGAGGGGTGGATCACGTAGGCCGCGTCCAGCACGCTGTCGCCGACGCTGATCGGGATGATCGCCATCCGGTCGTCCGAGATGATCATCTTCATCGGCAGCGTCGGCCGCACCCGCGCCTCCTCGCCGTCCGCGACGCCGACCAGGATGTTCCGCTCCAGGCGGCCGGGCCAGGCCACCGCCTCCCGGTCGTAGATCGTCCGGAACCGCAGGCCCTCCCGCAGCCGCCGCCGCTGCAACGGCATCGCCGAAACCGGGTCCTGGATGTACGGCGGGCGGTCGAAGCCGCGGACCTGGTACTGGCTGCTCCCGGTGATGTGCTCCAGCCGCTGGGCGATCGCCTCGCCGCCGGTCAGCACCTCCACCGAGTGCGCCGGGTCGGTGTACCGCGAGGCCTCCCGGAAGGCGTCCATCAGCCGGTGCATCTCGGCCCGGGCGCTGCGCAGCTCGGACTCCCGGTGGCCGATCAGGGTCCCTATCGCCACGTCCGGGGCGACCGGCAGGTAGCGCTCCCGGTCCACCGGGGCCCGGGTGGCCATCCCCTGCTGCGCCAACCGGTCCAGCGCGCGCACGCCCTGCTGGAGCGTCAGGCCGCAGCTCTCGGCCAGCTCCTCCGCCGTGGACTGCGGGTTGGCGACCAGTGCCGCGTACACCTGCCCGTCCGGCTCGGCCAGGCCCAACGGGCCGAGCGCGTGTCCGGCGGACCGCCCCAGTGCTGCATCGGACACGACGCCGTCTCCCCCTGCTCGCTCCGGAACACCCCTCCGGCCGCCCGTACTGGCGCGGTCCCGCCACGCGGCGGGGCGGTGGTCCGGTGGCCATCCTCGGCCACGGATCATGGCGCTGACAAGGCCGTGACCAGCGGTTGCGTCCCGGCTCACACACACGTCGGAGGGTCCCCCGCCACCACGGGCGGGGGACCCTCCGACGAACGACGGCCGTACGGCCGGGGTCCTACAGGCCGACCTCGCGCATCAGCTGGCCGACCTCGGGGTTGGTCAGGCGGCGCAGCCAGCCCGACTTCTGGTCGCCCAGGGCGATCGGACCGAAGTGGGTGCGCACCAGCTTCTCGACCGGGAAGCCGACCTCGGACAGCATCCGGCGGACGATGTGCTTGCGACCCTCGTGCAGAGTCACCTCGACCAGGTAGTTCTTGCCGACGTTGGAGATCACCTTGAAGCTGTCGGCGCGCGCGTAGCCGTCCTCCAGCTCCACGCCCTTGGCCAGCTGCTTGCCCAGGTCACGCGGGATCGGGCCCTGGATGGCGGCCAGGTAGGTCTTGGTCACGCCGTACTTCGGGTGGGTGAGGCGGTGGGCCAGCTCGCCGTGGTTGGTGAGCAGGATGATGCCCTCGGTCTCGGTGTCCAGCCGGCCGACGTGGAACAGCCGGGTCTCCCGGTTGGTCACGTAGTCGCCCAGGCACTGGCGGCCGTCCGGGTCCTCCATGGTGGAGACCACACCGGCCGGCTTGTTGAGCGCGAAGAACAGGTAGGACTGGGTGGCGACGGTCAGGCCGTCGACCTTGATCTCGTCCTTCTCCGGGTCGACCCGCTTGCCCTGCTCGGTGACCTGCTTGCCGTTGACCGAGACCCGACCCTGCTCGATCAGCTCCTCGCAGGCGCGCCGGCTGCCGACGCCGGCCCGGGCCAGCACCTTCTGCAGGCGCTCGCCCTCGGGCTCGCCGAAGGTCTTGGGCAGCTTGACGGCCGGCTTGTCGTGCCGGGCCAGCACGGCGTCCTCGATCCTGGCCTGGAGCTCGCGCGAGCGCTGCGGCTGGCGGCGCGGGTCGCCCGGGGCGCCCTGGCCCTCCCGGCGCGGGCGCGGAGCCGGGCCGGGACGCCGGCCGGTGAAGCCGCCGCGGGCCGGGGTGGCGTTCGGGCCGCCACCGAACTCGGGGCGGTCGTACTTGCGCTCCTCGGGCCGCAGCGGGCGGTCCGGGAAGCGGCGGTCGTCACGCCGGTCGTCCCGACGGTCGTCCCGACGGCCGCCGTCGCGCCCGTAGGAACCGCCGCGCGAGCCCGAACCCGAACCCGAGCCGCCACCGTACGAGCCGCCGCCGCGCGAACCCGAGCCCGAACCGCCGCCGTAGGAACCACCGCGCGAGCCCGAACCGGAACCCGAGCCGCCACCGTACGAACCGCCGCGCGAACCCGAACCGGAACCCGAGCCGCCGCCGTACGAGCCACCGCCGTACGAACCGCCGCGCGAACCCGAGCCCGAGCCCGAGCCCGAACCGCCGCGACCGCCGCCGCTGCCGCCGCCGTAGGAGCCGCCCCGACCCCCGCCCTGTCCGCCGCGACCGCTACCGCCGCCGCTGCCGTTCCTGCCGTTGCCACTGCTACGCATCAAAGTGTCCGTACGTCGTTCCGTCTGGGATGTGCGGTCGTCTCGGCCGACCTCACCTCCCCCTACCGATCAGGCGTTGCCCGATCGGCCTCGCCACTGCCGTCCGCGGCCTGCGCGGCAGCGGCGGAGACCGCCTCCGCGATCATCGTGCCCTCCAGGGACTCCGCTTCCACGTCGTCGACCTCGGGCAGGAAGGGAGCGAGCTCCGGCAGCTCGTCCAAGCCGCGGAGCCCCATCCGTTCCAGGAAGTAGTTCGTCGTCCGATACAGGATCGCACCTGTTTCGGGCTCGGATCCGGCCTCTTCCGCCAGTCCTCGCTGTACCAGGGTACGCATCACGCCGTCACAGTTCACACCGCGGACGGCGGAAACCCGTGATCTGGACACCGGCTGCCGGTAGGCGACCACCGCCAGGGTCTCCAGCGCGGCCTGGCTGAGCCGGGCCTGCTGGCCGTCCAGCAGGAAGCGGTCGACCGCCTCGGCGCAGGTCTCCCGGCTGTAGAACCGCCAGCCGCCGGCCACCAGCCGCAGGTCGAAGCCGCGCCCCTGGGCGGTGTACTCGGCGGCCAGGCCGCGCAGCGCAGCGCCCACCTCGGCCCGCGACCTTTCCAGCACCCCGGCCAGCCGCTCCTCGCCGACCGGCTCGTCGACGACCATCAGGATCGCCTCCAGCTCGGCCCGCAGCCCCGGCCCGACCGCTCCGGGCCCCAGCGGATCCGTTCCGACCGCCTCCGCGCCGGTCGACTCCGTTCCAGTCGACTCCGTCGCACCGGAAGTCGACGGGCCCGACTTCTGGTGCACCACCCGGGGCCCGCCGTCCCCCGACTCCGCGGCGGCACCCGGCGGCGCCACCGGGGCTTCCTGAGCGGCCTGCGCCACCGGAGCCGCCACCGGCTCCGGCAGCAGCTCGAAGGCCGGCTCCAGCCACTCCTCCGCCCGCGGCTGCCCCGGCAGCCCGAGCGGGCGCCGCACCGGCCTCCCGACGCCCTTCCCGACGCCCTCGCCACCACTCATCGCCGCCCGTCCTCCTCCTCGGCCCGCTCCGCACCGTCGGCGGGCCGGTCGAACTCGTCCGTCACCTCGACCGGGCCCCGGCCCTCCTCGGCCACCCAGCGCACCCGCAGCTCCCCGAGCGCCTCCGGTTGCTCGAAGTCCAGCGCCCGCTCCCGGTACAGCTCCAACAGCGCCAGGAACCGGGCGACCACCACCAGGGTGTCCGGCGCGTCCGCGACCAGCTGCTGGAAGGAGGCCTCGCCGAGCTCGGTGAGCAGCCCGACCACCAGCGCGGCCTGCTCGCGCACGCTGACCGGCGGGGCGTGGATGTGGTCCACGTACACCACCGGCTCGGGCTTGGGCTCCATCGCCTTGGCCGCCAGCTGGGCGAGCCGCTCCGCGCCGACGGTGATGACCACCTCGGGCAGCAGCTCCGCGTGCCGGGGCTCCAGCCCGACGGCCCGGGGGCGGCGCAGCAGCTCGGCCGCCCAGCGCTCGCCGAACAGCGCGGCCGCCCGCTTGTACGCCCGGTACTGCAGCAGCCGTGCGAACAGCAGGTCACGCGCCTCCAGCAGGGCGAGGTCCGCCTCGTCCTCGACCTCGGCCACCGGCAGCAGCCGGGCGGCCTTGAGGTCGAGCAGGGTGGCGGCCACCACCAGGAACTCGGTTGCCGCGTCCAGGTCCCAGTCCGGGCCCATCGCCCGGATGTGCGCCAGGAACTCGTCCGTCACGGTGGCCAGGGCCACCTCGGTGACGTCCAGCTTGTGCTTGGCGATCAGGCCGAGCAGCAGGTCGAAGGGGCCCTCGAAGTTGTCCAGCCGTACCCGGAAGCCGCCCCGGGGCTCCTCCTCGGTGGCCTTCACGGCGGTGGCGTTCACGGCGCTGGCGGCTGGTTCGACGGTGCTCGGCATGGCGGTCCATCTTCACCCGCCCGCACCGGCCGTCCGGCCACGGGGCCCGGCGACACGCCGCCGACCGGCCCGCCACGGACCCGCGGCACGCCGCCACCGGCGGCCGGGGCAGGCCCGACGGACGGGCCCGGGAAACAGACCTGGGCAACAGGCCCTAGCGGCCGCGCAGCCGCCGGACCAGGATCGAGGCCTCGCCGCGCTGCTCCAGGTCCGCCAGGACGACCGCGATGGCCTCCCGGACGATCCGCCCGCGGTCCACGGCCAGGCCGTGCTCGCCGCGCAGCACCAGCCGGGTGTGCTCCAGGTCCATGAGCTCCTCGGCGGACACGTACACGGTGATCTTCTCGTCGTGCCGCTCGCGCCCGCTCGGGCGGCGCGGCGCGCGGCCGCGCGGCCGGGCGCGTCCGGCGGCGCCGGCCTGCTCCTCGGCGGCGCCGGCGTGGGAGCGGCCCGCCGGCGCGGGGGCGGCGCCCTGGCCCCCGGCGGCCCGCTGGACGGGCGGCTGGCCGGGCGGCGGCACCGCGGCGCCCTGGTGCTGCTCCTGGGGCGCCTGCCGGTCGTCCTGGGCCCCCTGGGCGGCCTCGGTGCCCTCGGCGCCCTCCGTGCCGTTGACGGTCCGCGCGGTCTCCGGTCTGGATGCCTCGGCGGCCGGACGCGGGGCGAGGGACGGCGACAGCGCCATCCCGCCGGTGGTCCGGAACAGCTCGTCGGCACCCGGGAGACTCACTCGGCGGGGCGGCACCGGTCGAGCACCTCCCTGGCGAGCTGGCGGTAGGCGGCGGCCCCGACCGAGTTGGTGGCGTAGGTCGTGATCGGCTCGCCGGCGACGGTGGTCTCCGGGAAGCGCACGGTCCGCCCGATGACGGTGTGGAAGACGTGCTCGCCGAACGCCTCGACGACCCGTGCCAGCACCTCGCGGCTGTGTACGGTGCGCGAGTCGTACATGGTCGCGAGGATGCCGTCCAGGCGCAGCTCGGGGTTGAGCCGCTCGCACACCTTCTCGATGGTCTCGGTCAGCAGCGCGACCCCGCGCAGTGCGAAGAACTCGCACTCCAGCGGGACGATCACGCTGTGAGCGGCCGTCAGCGCATTGACCGTCAGCAGGCCCAGCGAGGGCTGGCAGTCGATGATGACGAAGTCGTAGTCCGGCAGCAGCGGCTTGAGGGCGCGCGCCAGCGCGGACTCCCGGGCCACCTCGCTGACCAGCTGCACCTCGGCGGCGGAGAGGTCGATGTTGGAGGGCAGCAGGTCCATGCCCGGGACGGCGGTCTTGAGCAGCACCTCATCGGCCGTCAGGCCCCGCTCCATGAGCAGGTTGTAGACGGTGACGTCGAGCTCCATCGGGTTGACGCCGAGGCCGACCGAGAGCGCGCCCTGCGGGTCGAAGTCGACGAGCAGCACCCGGCGGCCGTACTCGGCCAGCGCCGCGCCCAGGTTGATGGTCGACGTGGTCTTGCCGACGCCGCCCTTCTGGTTGCACATGGCGATGATCTGGGCGGGTCCGTGCTCGGCGACCGGCGCGGGGATCGGGAAGTACGGCAGCGGGCGGCCGGTCGGGCCGACCCGCTCGCGGCGCTGGCGCGCGGCGTCGGGGGCCAGCGTGGCGGCGTACTCCGGGTCCGGCTCGTACTCGGCGTCCGGGTCGTCGTAGGCGCCGTAGGCGAACTCGCCGTAGGCCAGGCCGTAGGCCGCCAAGTCGGCGTCGTGATCGGTCACCGTGGTCACCTGCGCTGTGTTCTGGCGTGCTTCGAAGGTACGGAGTGCGACCGAGCCGACCTCGGCCGAGCCCACGGATGCCTGCCGGGCCCCGGGCTCCTCACTCGGCTGGCCGGCGGTGAGCTCCGCCAGTCCTGGCTGACCACCCCCGGGAGCAATTGTCGACTCATTCACAAGTCGTCTTACCTCCTTGGGGATCCAGGACTCTATGTCGATTCGTCAGCGTGGCAGCATGCCGACGGTTTGCGACTCTAGGCCGTTCAAGGCGTTCGCAGCAACACAATCCACGGTAGTGGGCACGATGTGTCGACTATCGGGCGGGCTGCTGTCAAGGGATGAGCAGGCCCATGACCCTAACGTTTCTGCGGGACGCCGAGGGTCGGGTGACACCACCGACGGAAATTGACGACAGAGCGACCCGCCCGGTCCACCCGCTGTTCACGGGCACGGCGAAGCCCCCGACCCGAGGGCATCGGGTCGGGGGCGAACGACCGCCGTGCGGTCAGGGAGTTCAGGCGAGCACGCTCTCCAGCGTGACCGACTCCAGGCCGAAGGCCTCGGCCACGGCCGGGAAGGTGATCTGGCCCTCGTGGACGTTCAGGCCCTTGGCGAGCGCGGCGTCACGACGCAGCGCCTCCTTCCAGCCCCGGTTGGCCAGCTCCAGCACGTACGGCAGGGTGGCGTTGGTCAGCGCGTAGGTGGAGGTGTTCGGGACGGCGCCCGGCATGTTGGCCACGCAGTAGAAGACCGAGTTGTGGACCTGGAAGGTCGGGTCGTCGTGCGTGGTCGGGTGCGAGTCCTCGAAGCAGCCGCCCTGGTCGATGGCGATGTCGACGAGCACGGAGCCCGGCTTCATCCGGGAGACCAGCTCGTTGGTGACCAGCTTCGGGGCCTTGGCGCCCGGGATCAGCACGGCGCCGATGACCAGGTCGGCGTCCAGGACGGCCTTCTCCAGCTCGAAGGAGTTGGACATGATGGCCTTGATCTTGGTGCCGAAGATCCGGTCGGCCTCACGCAGCTTGTTGATGTCGCGGTCCAGCAGGGTCACGTCGTAGCCCATGCCGATGGCGATGGTGGCCGCGTGCCAGCCGGAGACGCCACCGCCGATGACGACGGCCTTGGCCGGGTGGGTGCCGGGCACGCCGCCGGGCAGCACGCCGCGGCCGCCGGCCGGGCGCATCAGGTGGTACGAGCCGACCTGCGGGGCCAGCCGGCCCGCGACCTCGGACATCGGGGCGAGCAGCGGCAGCGCGCCGTTGCCCAGCTGGACGGTCTCGTACGCGATCGCGGTGGTGCCGGAGGCGACCAGCGCGTCGGTGCCGGCCCGGTCGGCCGCGAGGTGCAGGTACGTGAAGACGGTCTGGCCCTTGCGCAGCCGGTGGTACTCGGAGGCGATGGGCTCCTTGACCTTCAGCAGCAGGTCGGCCGTGGCCCACACCTCGTCGGCGGTGGCGAGGATGGTGGCGCCGGCGGCCACGTACTCCTCGTTGGGGATCGAGGAGCCGAGACCGGCGTTGTCCTCGATGTAGACCTCGTGGCCGTTGCGGACCAGCTCATGCACGCCGGCGGGCGTGATGGCCACGCGGTACTCGTGGTTCTTGACCTCGCGGGGGATGCCGACCTTCACGACTGAACACGTCCTCTTGCCATGGGGGTCCCGACCGGAGAAGACCGGTGGGCGACGCGCACGTGGGGAAGCCTCCGGGCATGCCGGGGCAGGGGAACGCTGCGCGACTGGGTTCGAGTGTAATGAAGCCCAGGCGGCCTGTCAGCCTTCCAAATCTAACAATTTCGCCGAAGGCATTGGCAGGTTCGTAGGCTTCCACTGGAACTTACCTGTCATAGGTGTCGTAACAGGGCACTTTCGACGATACCTCCGAAACCGCCCTCACCACCCGCCGTCGACGCGTTCCCGCAGGTCGGCGAGGGCGCTGCCGACCGCCTCCCGGCCGCGCTCGTCGCCGATCCGGCGCAGCACGGCCAGCGCGGCCCGGTACTCCCGGTCGGCCTCCTCGAAGCGGCGCTGGGCGGTGTGCGCCTCGGCGACCCGGGCCAGCAGCCGGGCCTCGGCCGCGTGGTCGCCCAGCGACCGCCGCAGCCCGAGCGCCCGCCCGTACCAGTCGGCGGCGCGCACCGCGTCGCCGAGCGCCCGGTGGCAGCCCGCCGCGCCCTCCAGGGCCCGGGCGCAGAGCGGTTCGTCGCCGACCTCCCGGGCGTGCTCCAGGGCGGCCCGGTAGTGCCCGGCGGCCTGCTCCCAGCGGCCCGCCGAGGCCTGGAGGTCGCCCAGGTTGAGCAGCGCCGCCGAGGCCCGGCGGGGGCGCCCGTTGCGCTCGGCGACGGTGAGCACCAGCTCGTGCAGCCGGTAGAGGTCGGCGGGGGCGGCCGTGCCGGTCAGCGGCAGGGCCCGCAGCAGCGCGGTGACCAGCCGGCCGGCCGAGCCGTCCAGGTCGCCCTGGCCGATCGCGTCGGCCACCGCGCCGAGCAGCAGCTCCCGCTCCGCCGTCAGCCAGTCCCGGGCGTGCCCGGCCGAGTCCAGCCGCAGCGCGGGGGGCAGCGGGTCGGGGGCCGGGCCGTCGGCCGGGTCCAGCAGGGCGCGGGCCGACTCGGTCAGCCGGACCAGCCGCTCCAGCAGCCGGGCCCGGGCGAGCTCGGTCTCGGCGGGCCGGTCCTCCTGCTCCCGCAGCCGGACCAGCCGCTGGTAGAGCCGCCCGGGCACCCGGTAGCGCGGGGTGCCGTCGGCGGCCGGGGCCTCCTCGCCGAGCAGTTCCCGCTCGGCCAGCGCGGCCAGCGTCGCGGCCGCCTCCGGCGCCGGGCAGCCGACCAGGGCGGAGGCGGTGCGCGGGTCGGCGGTCTGCGCCGGGGCGAGCGTGAGGGTGCGCAGCATCCGTGCCTGGGCGGCCGGCAGTCCCCGGTAGAGCAGGGTGAAGGCGCCCAGCAGCGGGTCGTTGTCGGGGACGGGCACCGGCTCGGCGGGCGCGGGCTCGGGCTTGACCCAGGTCGACGGGTCGCCGGCCGGCTCGGGCGCGGCGGCGGGCTCCGCGGCCCCGTCCTGCGCCTGGGCGCCCTCCTCCTTCTTCTCCGGTGCCGCGTCGGTCCTCGGCGTCCGGCCGGCCTTCGCGGTCCTCGCGCCCTTCCCGGCCTTCCCCGCCCGGCCGCGCCCGGCGCCCTTGGCGCCCGAGGCCTCGGACTCCTCCCCCACCGCCCGGGTGAGCTCGCGCGCCGCGTCGGTGACCGCGATCTTCGGGTTGCCGCGCAGCCACCGCGAGATCAGCCGCAGCGCGGCCGGCCCGGCGGCGCAGGCCTCGGCGAGGTCGGCCGCGCCGACCGGGTCGCAGGAGACCCGGGTGCCGCCCACCAGGTCGGCCAGCAGTTCCCCGGAGGCCTGCCGGTCCAGCCCGCCGAGGATCACCGGATCGATGTCCTCGATGCCGGTGAGCGGCCCGGCCGTGGTGGCGAGCACCAGGCAGCCGGGCTCGTCGGCGAGCAGCGGCCACAGCTGCCCGGCGTCCCGGACGTCGTCCAGCACCAGCAGCACCCGGCGTCCCGCCAGGGCCTCCCGCAGGGCGACGCCGCCCGGTTCGTCCCGTCCGTCCTCGACGGCGCCGGGCAGTGGTACGGCGGCCTGCGGGTCGAGCTGCTCCAGCAGCAGCCGGGCGGCCCGGCCCGGCGGCACCCGCCCGCCGTCCGGGGCGGACAGCCGGGCGAACAGCACGCCGTCCGGGTAGTCGGCGGCGGCGGTCCGGGCGAAGCGGGCGGCGAGCGCCGTGCGGCCCGAGCCGGGGCGCCCGGCCAGCACCAGGACGGGGCAGCGGCCGCTCACCCGGCGGGTCGCGGCCGCCCGCAGCGCGGCCAGTTCGGTGCGCCGCCCGGCGAACAGGGCGGGCCCGGCGGGCAGCCGGTCGAGCCCCGGGACGGCGCCGGCGGGCGCGTCGGGGCCGGGGTCCATCGTCGCCGTCTTCCTCGCCACCCGTGCCACTCCCGACGTCATCCCGCGCCCGGCGTCCGGCCGGAAGGCCCGCTGCGCTCGGCGGAGGCGGCCCGGGACGGGCGCCCTGTCTGCGAAGCGTAGTTCGACCGTCCGACTGATCGGAGGTGACATCCGGTCGTACGAACCGGTGAATCACCCCAAGGCATCAACCCCGCTGGTTCGCCCACGCCCCGACGGGCGGTCAGACCTCGAAGGGGCGGGCCGGCCACGGCGCGTCCGGGCGGCGCAGCCCGTCCAGGCCGTTCGGGGAGGTCAGCGCGGCGTGCACGGCGAGGACGCCGGTGACCAGGGTCGGGTTGTGCAGCTGCCCGGCCTGGATCAGCCGGATCAGCTCGGGCACCGGCACTCGGGCGACCTCGATCTCCTGCTCCTCGCCCTCGGCCTCGTACCGCCGGCCCTCGGCCTCGGCGAGGTCGGTGGCCAGGAACATCCGCAGCGCCTCGTCGGTGCCGCCCGGGGAGGTGTAGTAGTCGGCGAGGACCCGCCAGGTGTCGGCCCGGCAGTGGGCCTCCTCGTACAGCTCGCGCCGGGCGGCGTGCCACGGGTTCTCGCCGGGTACGTCGAGCAGGCCGGCCGGCAGCTCCCAGAGCCGCTGGCGGACGGGGTGGCGGTACTGGCGCAGCACCAGCACCCGCTGCTCGTCGTCCAGGGCGAGCACGGAGACCGAGCCGGGGTGGGTCTGGTAGTCGCGCCGGGACCAGCTGCCGTCGGGCATCCGGACCTCCTCGCTGCGCACGCCGGTGACCCGGCCCTGGAACGGCGTCGAGCTCGCCCGGACCTCCCACTCCTCGGCCGTGTCGGCGATCACCAGGTCGCTCTGCTCGTCCATCGCTCTCCCCTTTTCGTCAGTACGACACAATCTAACGCCGAACGGCGGCCCCGCGGGAATCGCGGGGCCGCCGTCCGGTGCGCGACCGGGGCCGGGAGCAGGAGGACTACTCCGCGGCCGGGGCCGTCTTGATCTCGATGGCGGCCTTGACCAGGCCCGCGAACAGCGGGTGCGGGCGGGTCGGGCGGGACTTCAGCTCCGGGTGGGCCTGGGTGGCCACCAGGTACGGGTGCACCTCGCGCGGGTACTCGACGTACTCGACCAGGTCGCCCTTGGGCGAGAGGCCGGAGAACTGCAGGCCGGTCTTCTCCAGGTCCGCGCGGTAGGCGTTGTTGACCTCGTAGCGGTGGCGGTGGCGCTCCTCGACGTACGGCTCGCCACCGTAGACCTCGCGGACGATCGAGCCCTCGGCGAGCTTGGCCGGGTAGAGGCCCAGGCGCATGGTGCCGCCCAGGTCGCCCTTGCCGTCGACGATCGCCAGCTGCTCGGCCATGGTGGAGACGACCGGGTGCTTGGCGGCGGCGTCGAACTCGGTGGAGTTGGCCTCGGGCAGGCCGGCCAGGTTGCGGGCGGCCTCGATGACCACGCACTGCAGGCCCAGGCACAGGCCCAGCAGCGGGACCTTGTTCTCGCGGGCGAAGGTGATGGCGCCGACCTTGCCGTTGACGCCGCGGTCGCCGAAGCCGCCGGGGATGCAGATCGCGTCGACGTCACCGAGCTGCTCGCGGGCGCCCTCGGGGGTCTCGCAGTCGTCCGAGGTGACCCACTTGATCTCGACCCGGGCGTTGTTGGCGAAGCCGCCGGCGCGCAGCGCCTCGGTCACCGACAGGTAGGCGTCCGGCAGGTCGATGTACTTGCCGACCAGGGCGACCTTGACGATGTGCTGCGGCTCGTGGACGCGGCGCAGCAGGTCGTCCCAGGTGGTCCAGTCCACGTCGCGGAACGGCAGGTCCAGGCGGCGCACCACGTAGGCGTCCAGGCCCTCGCCGTGCAGCACCTTCGGGATGTCGTAGATCGACTTGGCGTCGATGGCCGCGACCACGGCCTCCTCGTCCACGTCGCACATCAGCGAGATCTTGCGCTTGATCGCCTGCGGGACCTCGCGGTCGGCGCGCAGCACGATCGCGTCCGGCTGGATGCCGATGTTGCGCAGCGCGGCGACGGAGTGCTGGGTGGGCTTGGTCTTGAGCTCGCCCGAGGGGCCGATGTACGGCAGCAGGGAGACGTGCACGAAGAACACGTTGTCCCGGCCGACCTCGTGGCGGACCTGGCGGACGGCCTCCAGGAACGGCAGCGACTCGATGTCGCCGACGGTGCCGCCGACCTCGGTGATCACGACGTCGACGTCCTCGGTCGCCATCCGGCGGATCCGGGACTTGATCTCGTTGGTGATGTGCGGGATGACCTGGACGGTGTCGCCCAGGTACTCGCCGCGGCGCTCCTTGGCGATGACCGTCGAGTACACCTGGCCGGTGGTGACGTTCGCCGAGCCGTGCAGGTTGGTGTCGAGGAACCGCTCGTAGTGGCCGATGTCCAGGTCGGTCTCGGCGCCGTCGTCGGTGACGAAGACCTCACCGTGCTGGAACGGGTTCATGGTGCCCGGGTCCACGTTGAGGTACGGGTCGAGCTTCTGCATCGTCACGCGCAGGCCGCGGGCCTTGAGCAGCGCGCCGAGGCTGGAGGCGGTCAGCCCCTTTCCGAGCGAAGAGGCAACACCCCCGGTGACGAAGAGGTGCTTGGTCGTCACGGCGCGGCCGTTCGCTGCCTTGCCGGAATGGGGCTGTGCCAAGAGGGGGCTCCCGTGGGTCGCGTGTCGAAAGTGACGTGGGCGGGAGGCTCGGGGCTCGCCGGGCGACGGGAGGCCGGCAGGCTGCGCGGCGCTCGAAGGGTCGTCGGTTCGGCTGGTCCGGGGCGTTTTGATCCCGCCGGTCCACGGGATACCAGGGTAACAGTGACCTGACCGGGACGCCTTTCGGCCCGCGCTCGGCCCGCGCCCGGCACTCCGGGAGCGTGCGCCGGGCGCACCACCGGCGCACCATCCGCCGCACGCGTCACACCGGTCGCACCACCCACCGGACCGGGCCAGCCGGGGTACTCCGACCGGGCCATGCCAGCCCCTCCGTTACGGCCACCCGGAGCTGATCCTTCCGGACCATCCTGCGCCGCGCCCCCGCGATGCACGGCATTTCCGCCGAATTGCGGCGCCACACGAGGCTGCGCCCGCGTGCTTCGCCCCTTTCGTCCGTCGTAAGCTGCACGGACGCATCGCGACAGCACGAGCACGCGGAGGGCGTGGGAGCGTCAGGACACTCCCGGTCCCCGATGCGCGACCGGACCTCCCCGTTATCCAGCTCCTCCCCACCCACCCCCAGGGGCTCGACCGAGCCCCGCGCGGACACTCCAGCAAGGCCCGCCACCACCCCCCGGCGGGCCGGACGTCCCGGGGTGAACCCCCGGCCCCGCAGACCCGCTCGCTCCCTGGTTCGCCGATGCCCTGACCACATTGCGAACTGGAGATCCACGTGGCCGGCCGTATCGAGGACTACGCACTCATCGGGGACATGCAGACCGCTGCCCTGGTCAGCAGGGACGGGGCGGTGGACTGGCTCTGCCTCCCCCGCTTCGACTCGCCGGCGGTGTTCGCCGGCCTGCTCGGCACCGATGAACACGGCTTCTGGCGGATCGGACCGGCCGAGGCGGTGGCGACCGAGCTCCCCGCCCCGGCCGCCGCCCCCGCCGAGGCCGCCCTGCCCCGCCTCGGCGACACCGCCGGCCCGCGCGTCCCGCCGCCCACCGCCGCCGCCCCCGCCGTGCCCGCCGACCGCCGCCGCTACCGGGGCGACTCGCTGATCCTGGAGCAGGAGTGGGACGCCCAGGGCGGCACCGTCCGGGTGATCGACTTCATGCCGCCCCGCCCGCTGGCCGGCAAGGACTCCGTGCCGCAGATGATCCGGATCGTCGAGGGCGTGGCCGGCACCGTGCGGATGCGCTCGGCGCTGCGGATGCGCTTCTCCTACGGCCGGATCGTCCCCTGGGTGCACCGGGTCGAGCAGGCCGACGGCGGCCACCGCACCGTCGCCGTGGCCGGGCCCGACTCGGTCTGGCTGGACGGCGAGGCCGAGACCTACGGGCGCGACCTCACCACCTACGCCGACTTCACCGTCCGGGCCGGCGAGCGGATCGCCTTCGCCCTCACCTGGCAGGCCTCCCACCTGGAGCCGCCGGCCGTCCCGGACGCCGAGGCGATGCTCGACGCCACCGCCGAGTTCTGGCACGACTGGGCCGGCCAGTGCACCTACCAGGGCCCCTACCGCGAGGCCGTGGTCCGCTCGCTGATCACCCTCAAGGGCCTCACCTACGCCCCCACCGGCGGCATCGTCGCCGCCCCCACCACTTCGCTGCCCGAGGACATCGGCGGCGAGCGCAACTGGGACTACCGCTACACCTGGCTGCGCGACGCCGCGATCACCCTCTCCTCGCTGCTGCGCACCGGCTACCGCGAGGAGGCCCGCGCCTGGCGCGAGTGGCTGCTGCGCGCGGTCGCCGGCGACCCGGAGAACCTGCAGATCATGTACGGCATCGCCGGCGAGCGCGAGCTCACCGAGTCCTCGCTGGACTGGCTGCCCGGCTACGAGGGCTCGCTGCCCGTGCGGATCGGCAACGGCGCCGCCGGACAGCTCCAACTCGACGTCTACGGCGAGGTGGTGGAGGCCCTGCACCTGGCCCACATGACCGGCCTGGTCCGCAACGACCACGCCCACAACCTCCAGCTGCGCCTGATCGAGTACCTGGAGGACCACTGGCAGAACCCGGACGAGGGCATCTGGGAGGTCCGCGGCCCGCGCCGGCACTTCGTCCACTCCAAGGTGATGGCCTGGGTCGCCGTCGACCGCACCATCAAGCTGCTGGAGCAGACCCCCGAGGACGCCCCCTCCGACGGCCACCTGGAGCGCTGGCGCGTGCTGCGCGAGACCATCCACCGGGACGTCTGCGAGAAGGGCTACGACCCCGAGCGCAACACCTTCACCCAGTACTACGGCGGCAAGGAGCTGGACGCCTCGCTGCTGCTCATCCCCCAGGTCGGCTTCCTGCCGCCGGACGACAAGCGGGTGATCGGCACCATCGAGGCGATCCAGCGCGAACTGTCCACCGAGGACGGCTTCGTGCTGCGCTACCCCACCCACGACGAGTCGGGCAACAACGTGGACGGCCTGTCCGGCCACGAGGGCGCCTTCCTGGCCTGCTCGTTCTGGCTCGCCGACGACCTCGCCATGATCGGCCGGGTGCAGGAGGCCCGCGAACTGTTCGACCGGCTGCTGTCGCTGCGCAACGACCTCGGGCTGCTCGCCGAGGAGTGGGACCCTCGGCTCAAGCGCCAGGTCGGCAACTTCCCGCAGGCGTTCAGCCACGTCCCGCTGATCGACACCGCCCTGCGGCTGACCGCCTGCGGCGCCGCCTACCTGTCGGCCCAGCCGGACGGCGCCGAGGCCGACCGGGCCGCGGAGCGGGTGGAGCGGGCGGGCGTCTGAGGCCCACCGCCGGGGGTGCTCAGCCCCGCTGCACCAACTCGTCGTAGGTGCTGAGCACCTGGGCGACGGTGGCGGCCTCGTCCGGCCAGGTCTCGGCCTGCTGCCGGCCGGCCGCCACCAGCTGTTCCCGGCGGGCCGGGTCGGCGAGCAGCCCGCGCACCGCCCGGCCGAGCGCCGCCGGGTCCCCCGGCGGCACCAGCAGGGCGGCGTCGCCGACCAGTTCGGGGATGCCGCCGACGGCGGTGGCGACCACCGGCACGCCGGCCCGCATCGCCTCCTGGACCACCAGCGAGCGGGCCTCCCAGCGGCTGGAGACCACCACCACGTCGGCGGCGGCCAACAGGTCGGGGACGTCGGTGCGGTAGCCGAGCAGGCGCACCGGCAGCTTCTCGGCGGCCACCCGCTCGCGCAGCGGGCCCGCCTCCGGACCGTCCCCGGCGAGCAGCAGCAGCGGCTCCGGGTCCAGCGCGGACAGCTCCTGGGCGGCGTCCAGCAGCGTCCCGAAGGCCTTCTGCGGGACGAGCCGGCCGACCGCCAGCACCAGCGGGCGGTCCGGGCCGTCGCCGAGCAGCGCGGCGCGCGCCTCGGCCCGGCCGAGCCGCCCCTCGGGCATCGGCGGGGCGGCCACCGGGCCCAGCCGGGCGTCGGTGGCGCCCAGTTCACGGGCCCTGGCGACCAGGTCGGAGGAGGCGCCGAGGACCAGGTCGGCGGCGCGCGCCACCCGGCGCTCCATCAACCGCTGCAGCCGCCGCTCCATGCCGGTGGCCAGCAGCGCGTGGTGCGAGGTGACCACCAGCGGGGTCTCCGGGCGCAGGCCCGGGAAGCGGCCGGCGGTGCGCAGCGCGAGGTCGGACAGCAGGCCGGCCCGCAGCCCGTGGGCGTGCACCACGTCGGCGCCGGTGAAGGCCCGGCGCAGCTCGCCGATCGCGGTGGCGTCGCTGCGGGCCCCCGCGGTGGGGGTGATGTCGACGGTGTGGAACCGCGCGCCGGTGCGGGAGAAACCGAACAGCGCGTCCGTGCCGGCCGGTGCGCAGACCGTGACGGTCACCCCGTGCGCGACCAGGCCCTGGGCCAGGGAACGCACGTGCGCACCGATGCCGCCGGTGCTGGCGGCCAGGACGAGTACCACGTGCAGCTGCCCCGGTTCCGGGGCGGCCGCGGTGGCCCGGGCGGCGGAATGGTCCACGTCGTCTCGCATCCGACTCGATCAGGTTCGCGCGCCGCTTCGCGAGGATTGCCCGCCCGGCGGCGCTCGGGACTGGAAAGCCAGTGTCCAGCCGCCACCATGCCAGGTCGGCGGCCCTCTTGGACAGTCGGCGCCACGGGGGGCGCGTCGCCGTCCCGGCGGGGAGGACCGCCGGTTCCGGCCGACCCCGTCCGGCCGGTCCCGGCGGGCCGATCCGCCGAGATCCGCTGGCCAGGGCCGGACCGGGCCTAGCTGTGGCGAGGGGCCCGGGCGGCGGCCAGCAGCTCCTCGGCGTGGGCCCGGCCCAGCTCCGAGTCCTCCAGGCCGGCCAGCATCCGGGAGAGTTCCCGCACCCGCTCCTCGTCGTTCAACACCTTGACCCCGGAACGGGTCACGGTGCCGTCGTGGGTCTTCTCCACCACCAGGTGCCGGTCCGCGAACGCGGCCACCTGCGGGAGGTGGGTGACCACCACGACCTGGGCGGATTCCGCCAGTTTGGCCAGCCGGCGGCCGATCTCGACCGCGGCCTTGCCGCCGACGCCCGCGTCCACCTCGTCGAACAGGTAGGTGGGGACCGGATCGGCGCCCGCGAAGACCACCTCGACGGCGAGCATCACCCGGGAGAGCTCACCGCCCGAGGCGCCCTTGGCGATCGGGCGCGGCTGGGCACCCGGGTGCGGGGCGAGCAGCACCTCGACCTCGTCCACGCCGTACGGCCCGTACGCGACGGTGCGGCCGTCCAGTTCGATGCCGGCCAGATCGTCGACCCGGGTGATCGAGAAGGTCACCCGGGCGTGCGGCATGGCGAGTTCGGCGAGCTCCGCGGAGACGGCCTCGGCGAAGCGCCCGGCGGCGGCCTGCCGGGCGGCCGACACCTCGGCCGCCAGCTCGGCCAACTCGGCCCGCAGCTCGGTCTCCTGGGCGCCGAGCTGGTCGATCCGCTCGTCGTCGCCGTCGAGTTCGGCGAGCCGGGCGGAGCCGGCCTCGGCCCAGGCGATCACCTCGGCGAGGTCGTTGTCCTCGCCGCCGTACTTGCGCAGCAGCTGGGCCAGCACGGACCGGCGGTCCTCGACCGCGGCGAGGCGCACCGGGTCGGCGTCCAGGTCGTCGGCGTAGCCCGCGAGGTCCCCGGCGACGTCGGCCAGCAGGTAGCCGACCTCGTTCAACCGGTCGGCCAGGGCGGCCAGCCGCTCGTCGTGGTGGCGCACGGCGTCCAGGGCGCGCCGGGACTGGGCGAGCAGGGTGCCCGCGTCCAGCGCCTCCGGGTCGGCCGGGTCGCCGGCCAGGGCGGCGTGGGCGAGGGTCGCGGCGGAGGAGAGCGCGTCGGCGTGGCCGAGCCGCTCGGCCTCGGCGGCCAGCTCGACGTCCTCCCCGGCCACCGGCTCGGCGGCGGCGATCTCGTCCAGGCCGAAGCGCAGCAGGTCGGCCTCCTGGGCGCGCTCGCGGGCCCGGGTGGTCAGCTCCTCCAGGGTGGCCGCGACCTCGCGCAGGGCGCGGTAGGTCTCCCGGTAGCGGGCCAGCGGCTCGGCGACCGTCCCGCCCGCGTAGCGGTCCAGCGCGCCGCGCTGGCGGGCCGGGCGCAGCAGCCGCTGCTGGTCGGTCTGGCCGTGCACGGCGATCAGGTCCTCGCCGAGTTCGGTGAGCAGCCCGACCGGGACGGCCCGCCCGCCGACGTACGCCCGGGAGCGGCCCTCGGCGGACACGGTCCGGCTGATCAGCAGCGCTCCGTCGTCCAGTTCGGCCCCGGCCTCGACGGCGCGGGCCGCCGCCGGGGAGTCCGCGGGCAGTTCCAGCCGGCCCTCCACCACGGCGCGGCCGGCCCCGTGGCGCACCAGGCCGGGGTCGGCGCGGCCGCCGAGCAGGAGGCCGAGGCTGGTCACCACCATGGTCTTGCCGGCGCCGGTCTCACCGGTCACGGCGGTGAAGCCGGGAGCCAGCTCGACCACCGCATCGTCGATGACCCCAAGATCCCGTATCCGCATCTCGTCCAACACGGAGACGACCTTACGAGGTTCCGCACCCGGAGCGCGACGAGCGGCAACGGCGCGCGGCAACTCCGTGCCGCCGGGTTCACTCCTTCCGGGGCGTTTGAGCGGCGGTGGGCACCGTGCACCACGGCAGGAAGAGCTGCACCAGCGGGCCGATGAGCAGCGCGTACACCACCGTGCCGACCCCGGCGGTACCGCCGAGCAGCAGTCCGACGGCCAGCACGGTGACCTCGATGCCGGTGCGGATCAGCCGCAGCGAGCGCCCGGTGCGCCGGTGCAGTCCGGTCATCAGGCCGTCCCGCGGGCCCGGGCCGAGCCGGGCGCCGATGTAGAGGCCGGAGGCGACGCCGTTGAGCAGCACCGCGGCGGCCGTCAGCGCGGCCCGGGCGGGCAGCCCCTGCGGGCCGTCGACCACCCGCAGGGTGAGGTCCATCGCCGCGCCGATCACCAGCACGTTGGCGACGGTGCCCACCCCCGGACGCTGGCGCAGCGGGATCCACAGCAGCAGCACCAGGGCGCCGCAGACGGTCACCCAGGCTCCCACGGTGAGCCCGAACACCCGTTGCAGGCCCTGGTGGAAGACGTCCCAGGGGTCGAGGCCGAAGCCGGAGCGGAGCATCAGCGCCATGCTCGCCCCGTACAGGGCCAGGCCGACGGCGAGCTGCGGGAGCCGGCGGCCCAGCGCGTGGGTGTCGCCGAGGACCCGGACGGCGAGGCCGGGGCGGGGCCCGACGGCAGGCGGCGGCGTGGGTGCGGTCGTGGGTGCGGTCGTGGTGGCCACTGGTGCTCCTGCGGGTGGTGCTGCACCCCCGGGTCGCGCCCGACGGTGGCGGACTCGACGGCCGCACTGCCATGATGAGAGAGCCAATACGGCCCCCGACAGGGCCAATTCCGAGCAAGTGGACTGATCAGCGATGGCCGACTGGCACACCACCGTCACCCCGCCCGCGCTGGCCCGGCTGCTCGCCACCGCGCGACTGCCCGAACCGGCCACCGCCCGCCGCCCCGCCTACCGCACCCTGGCCGGGCAGATCCGGCTGCTGGTCACCGAGGGCCGGCTGCCGGTCGGCGCCCGACTGCCCGCCGAACGCGAACTCGCCTCCGCCCTGGAACTCAGCCGCACCACCGTCGCCACCGCCTACGAGGCCCTGCGCGGCGACGGCTACCTGCTCAGCCGGCGCGGCGCCGGCAGCTGGACCGCCCTGCCCGAGGGCGCCCCGCCACCCAGCGACGCCCTGCACCCCGTCCCGCCGGACGAACAGGGCCGGATCCTCGACCTCGGCGTCGCCGCCCTGCCCGCCCCCCAGCCCTGGCTGGGCCGGGCCGCCGCCCGGGCCGTCGAACTGCTGCCGCAGTACGCCGCCGGGCACGGCCACTACCCCACCGGCGTCCCGGTGCTGCGCGAGGCCGTCGCCCGCCGCTACACCGAGCGCGGCCTGCCCACCACCCCCGACCAGATCCTCGTCACCACCGGCGCGATGGGCGGACTGCACCTGGTCCAGCGGGTCCTGGTCGGCCGCGGCGACCGGGTCGCCGTCGAGGCCCCCAGCTACGCCCACACCCTCCAGGCGCTGCGCCTCACCGGCGCCCGCCTGGTGCCGGTCCCGTACGACGCCTCCGCGGCCCCGAGGCGCTGGGACCTGGAGGAGTGGCAGCGGGTGCTGCGCGGGGCCGCCCCCAAGGTCTCCTACGTCATCCCGGACTTCCACAACCCGACCGGCGCACTGATCGACGAGGACCAGCGGCGCCGGCTGCTGGCCGCCGCCCGGGCCGCCGGGAGCATCGTGCTGGTGGACGAGACCACCGCCGAACTGGGCTGGGGCGTACCGGAGTCCACGCCGCTGCCGCGCCCGGTGGCGGCACTGGACCGGGCCGCCCAGGTGGTCACCGTCGGCTCGGCCGGCAAGCTGCTCTGGGGCGGCCTGCGGATCGGCTGGGTCCGGGCCGCGCCCGCGCTGGTCCGGCGGCTGGCCACCGAGCGGGTCTACAGCGACGTCGGCACCCCGGTGCTCGACCAGCTGATCGCCGCCGAGCTGCTGGGCGAACCGCTCCCGGCCGTCCGCGCCCACCAGCTGGACCGGCTGCGGGCCACCGCGCACGCCTTCGCCGCCGCACTGCCCGAGCAGCTGCCGGAGTGGAGCTTCCCGCTGCCGCCCGGCGGCCTCGCGCTCTGGGTCACCACCGACGGCCTGTCCGGCGCGGCGCTGGCCCAGGCCGGGGAACGGGCCGGGGTCCGGATCGCGGCCGGCAACCGGTTCGGCTCGGACGGCGCCTTCGAACACCACATCCGGATCCCGCTCACCGTGCCCGCCGCCGCCGTCCCCGCCGCCGTGCGGAGGCTGGCCGCGGTGGCCGCCCGCGCCACCGCGGGCGGCCGGCTCGGCGCGGCCGACGAGGGCCAGGCACTGGCGGTCTGAGCCGCCCGGACGATCCGGCGGACCGTCAGCAGGGGGTGTTCGAGCGGCCGCGCCAACCCGTCACCGGGAGCGCGAACTTGGCGACCAGCCGGTCGGTGAACGGCGCCCGGTGCAGCCTGGCCAGCCGCACCGGCGTCTTCCCCCGGCGCACCTCCACCCGCGCCCCGGCGGGCAGTTCGACCGAGCGGCGCCCGTCGCACCAGAGCACCCCGTGCGGGGTCTTGGGCTGCACCTCGACCGCCAGCACCGAGTCCGGGGAGGTCACCAGCGGCCGGGCGAACAGCGCGTGCGCGGAGATCGGCACCATCAACAGCGCCTCCACCTCCGGCCACACCACCGGCCCGCCGCCCGAGAAGGCGTACGCCGTCGAACCGGTCGGCGTCGCACAGACCACCCCGTCGCAGCCGAAGTTGGAGACCGGACGGCCGTCCACCTCGGTCACCACCTCCAGCATCCGCTCCCGGGACGCCTTCTCGATCGACGCCTCGTTCAGCGCCCAGTCCTCGTGCACCACGTCGCCGTTGGTGCGGACGATGACGTCGATCGTCATCCGCTCCTCGACCTCGTAGTCGGCGTCCACCACCCGCTCGACCACCACGGCCAGGTCGTCCCGCTCCGCCTCGGCCAGGAAACCGACCCGGCCGAGGTTGATGCCCAGCATCGGCAGCCCGTGCGAGCGCGCCAACTCCGCGCCGCGCAACAGCGTGCCGTCCCCGCCGGCGACCAGGATCAGCTCGCAGCCGTCCGCCGCGCCCGGCCCCTCGGCCACCTTCTCGACCCCGTCCGGCAGGTCGAGGTCCACCGCCTCCGTCTCCAGCAGCCTGATCCGCAGCCCCGATTTCAGCAGCCCGTGCACCAGGGCCTCGACGCTGCGCAGCGCCGCCTCCCGGCCGGTGTGCGCGATCAGGAAGACCGTGCGTTCTCCATCGCTCATGCCGCTGCCCTCTCCCTACGCCTGCCGGGTCGCCCTCGGCCCGGTGCGGCCGCGCCATCCAGCATGACGGGCCGGACGCTCGCAGAGCACCCTATCGGGGCCCCTCCGCCACGGCCCGGTCCGCGTCCGCGGGGTCCAGCTGCGGGGCGTCCCGGCGCATCCAGAGGAAGTACTCGACGTTCCCGGACGGCCCCGGCAGGGGGCTCGCGGTGACCGCGCGCACGCCCAGGCCCAGCTCCCACGCCTGCCCGGCGACCTGCCGGACCATCTCGGCGCGCAGCTGCGGGCTGCGCACCACCCCGCCGCTGCCGAGCCGCTCCTTGCCGATCTCGAACTGCGGCTTGACCATCAGCACCAGGTCCGCGTCCGCGGCCGCGCAGGCGGCCAGCGCGGGCAGCACCAGGCCCAGCGAGATGAAGGAGAGGTCACCGACGACCAGGTCGACGGGGGTGCCGCCGATCGTCTCCAGGGTCAGCTCACGGACGTTGGTGCGGTCCATCACCGTCACCCGCTCGTCGCTCTGCAGCGACCAGGCCAGCTGCCCGTAGCCGACGTCCACCGCCAGCACGTGGGCCGCCCCGGACCGCAGCAGCACGTCGGTGAACCCCCCGGTGGAGGCGCCCGCGTCCAGCGCCCGGCGGCCCTCGACCACCAGGCCCTGCGGCACGAAGGCCGCGAACGCCCCGGCCAGCTTGTGCCCGCCGCGCGAGACGTAGTCGGGGTCGTTGTCGTCCTTGGCCACCACGACCGCCGCCGAGGTCTCCACCTGGGTGGCCGGCTTGGTCGCGGTGGTGCCACCCACGGTCACCCGGCCGGCCGCGATCAGCTCGGACGCGTGCTCACGCGACCGGGCCAGCTTGCGGCGGACCAGCTCCGCGTCGAGTCGGCGTCGTGCCACTGCCACTGGTGTTTCAGCTCCTACGGGTCCTGCGGATCATTCCTGGTCGAGCGCGGCCAACGCGTCGGCGAGCCGCTGGTGAACATCTTCGTACACCGCGACGTGCGCCTCGGCCGGGACCCCGTCCAAAGCCTCCAACCGGGCCAGCCCGGCATCCACTCCGGGGTGCCCGGTGGGCAGCAGTTCGACGCCGAGCGGCCCCTCCGCCACGGCGGACCCGGCGGGGTCGGCGGACTCGGTGGGCTCAGTGGGCTCGGTGGACTCGGTGGGCCGCGTGGGCTCGACGAGCTGGGCGGGCTCGGCCGGTGCGCCCGGCTCACTCGTCCCGGTCATCGGGCTTCTTCGTGCTGCTGGCCTTGCGGACGGTGGTCTTCCTGGTCGCCGTGCGCTTGGCCGCCGTCCCGGCCCGGCCGTCCGCCTCGGTCCGCTTCGCGGTGGCCGTCTTCTTCACCGTGGCCTTCTTGGCGACGGCCGTCTTCTTCGCCGTGCCGGCCTTCTTCGCCGTGGTCGCCTTCTTCGCCGCGCCGACCTTCGCGGCGGCAGTGGTCTTCGCGGCAGTGGTCTTCGCGGCGGCGGCCTTCTTCTCCCCCGCGGCCTTCTCCGGCGGCGCCACCGGCGGATCGACCTCGACCGGCTCGTCCACCTCGACCCGCTCGGCCACTATCGGCTCCGCCGCCACACGCTCGTCCTCGAACTCCCAGCCGCGTCCGAACAGGTCATCCGCCCGGGGCGCCGGCACCGGCTCCTCCGCCGGGTACCCGGTCGAGGCCGGGCCCGGCCCGGCCTTGGCCGCGACGGGCTCCTCCTCGACCTCGCGCAGCTTGCTCTCCAGGTACGCCAGCACCACGCCGACCTTGGTCACCTGGTCCCCGACCTTCTCGAAGGCCTTCTCCACCTCGTTGCGCGCCACCCCGACCGCCAGGTCCACCCCGGCCCGCCCGGCGGTGACGGCCTCCTCCGCCAGGGTCTGCAGCGTCTTCGCCGACGGCGGGAACTGGCCGCCCAGCCTGCGCTCGACCTCGGCCACGTCGACGCCGGTCTTCTCCAGGACCGCGGCCGCCGTGTCGACGACCCGCTTGCCGACCTCCTCCACCACCACGGCGGCGGCCGCCACCGCTCCCCGCACCGTCCTCGGCAGCATCCGGGTGCCTCCTCCGCGCCTGCGCGCGCACAGCGCGCCGCGCTCCGTCGCCCTCGGCACCCGGGCGATTCCGGGCACCCCACCGACGACGCTACCGCCAAAACCCTCCTGAGGTACCGTGGCCCGGCAGTCCGCACCGTAGTGACCTGGGGATGGAGCGAGCGCCGTGGCGAACGCCGAGGAGTGCCGGGAGGCGCTGGAGCAGCTCAGCCGGAACATGGCCAAGGCCACCGGCGACGTCCGGAAGGCCGCCGCCCTCGACCGCTCGCTGAGCTGCCGGATCACCGACCTCGACCTGACCTTCACCGGGCAGCTGCGCGACGGCCGGATCCAGGACGTGTCCGCCGCGCCCGGCCCGCCCACCGAGAAGGCCGCGATCCGGCTCACCATGGCCGGCGACGACCTGCTCGCCCTGGTCGGCGGAGAGCTCAACTTCGCCTCCGCGTGGGCGAGCGGCCGGATCAAGCTGGAGGCCGGCCTCCGGGACCTGCTGCGGCTGCGCACCCTGCTCTGAGAGCCGGGCCGGGCGTCTGACACGGACGTCCGTACCGAGGAACAGTTCGTACGTCCGTGTCAGACGCCCGCCGCGAAGGCCCTGCCCTGGATGCCCGGCCCCGCCCTGGACGTCTGAATCGGACGTACGACTCAGACGAACGTCCGGGACGGCCGTCTCGAACGACCGTCCCGGACAAACGTCCCGGACAAACGTCCCGGACAAACGTTCCGGACGACCGTCCCGAGCGACCTCAGAACCCGAGCTCGGCCAGCGCCTTCCGCCCGTCCACCGGCCCGCCGTCCGCGTCCAGCGCCGTCCACGCCGCCGCGCAGAGCGCCCGCAGGCCGTCCCAGCGGTCCCCGGCACCGGTCAGCCGCAGCACACCGCCCTCCGCCACCGCCGTCCAGCCGCCGCAGCCGAAGCCGCCGCCCGCCGCCGTCACCGCCGGCTGCGCGACCAGCAGGCCGCGCAGGTCGGCCGCCAGGTACGTCGGCCGGTGCTCGACCGGGGCCGCCAGCAGCTGCACCGGGGTGGTCACCCCGGTGAACACCAGCAGGCTGTCCACCCCGCCGTTGAAGGCGCCCTCGATGTCGGTGTCCAGCCGGTCCCCGACCACCAGCGGCCGCCGCGCACCCGTCCGCAGCACCGTCTCCCGGTGCATCGGCGGCAGCGGCTTGCCCGCCACCTCCGGGTCCACCCCCGCCGCCGCCCGCACCGCGGCCACCAGCGTCCCGTTGCCGGGCGCGATGCCGCGGGCCGTCGGCACCGTCATGTCGGTGTTGGAGGCGACCCACGGCAGCCCGCCGCGCACCGCGTACGCGGCCTCCGCCAGCTGCGCCCAGCCGACCGACGGGTCGAAGCCCTGCACCACCGCGAGCGGCTCCTCGGCCAGCGAGCGGACCGCGACCAGCCCGCGCTCGGCCAGCGCCTCCTCCAGGCCCAGCCCGCCCACGACCAGCACCTTCGCCCCGGCCGGCACCTTCTCGGCGACCACCCGGGCGGCCGCCTGGGCCGAGTTGATCACGTCCGCGGGCTCGGCCGGCACACCCAGCTCGGTCAGGTGCTCGGCGACCACCCGCGGCGGGCGGGAGGCGTTGTTGGTCACGTACGCGAGCCGCATCCCGGCCGTCCGGGCCGTCGCCAGCGAGTCCACCGCGTGCTCGATCGCGTGCGGGCCGGCGTAGACCACGCCGTCCAGGTCCAGCAGTGCCGTGTCGTACGCCTCGGTCAGCGGGCGGTCGCTGCCGCCGGGGGTGGTCCGTCGCGCGGGGGTGGCCGTCTCGGTCATGCCTGCCCTACCTCATTCACTGCGGTTCGTCCGCGTTCACCGCGGTTCGTCTGCTCGTCACTGCCCACCCGGTCAGGCGTCCTCGTCGACGCCGCCGGGCCCTCCCCCGACCTGCCCGGGCACCCCCGGCCCACGGTAGCCGGGCGCCCCCGGCAGCAGTGGGCCGTAGGCCCCGGCGCGGGCCGCCAGGGTCGCCCTGGTCTGCCGCAGCGCCGCCTGGTAGTGGTCGGTCCCCGGCCGCATGGCCACCGCCAGCGCCAGGTGCTCGGCGGAGGTCTCGAAGTCGCCCAGCCGGGCCGCCGCGACCCCCCACCCGAACTGAGCGTAGTCGTCCGAGGGATCGGCCTGCGCCACCGCCCGGAAGTTCTCCAGCGCCGCCGCGTACGAACCGGCGTCGAACTGCGCCCGGGCCAGCGCCTCCCGGATGCTGCGCGAGTGCGGCTCGGCCTCCGCCGCCCGGGCCAGCAACTGCTCGGCCGCCGCCGGGTGCCCCTGGGCCAGCAGCTTCGCGCCCCGGCGGAACCAGTCGTAGACGTCCCCGACCGGCTCCCCGGTCCGCCCCTGGGCGGGCACGCCGCCCGTCGGCACGCGCTCCCCCGACGCACCGCCGTCCAACCGTTCCTGCCCGTCCTCCATGCCGTACCTCGCCCTCGGTCGTACACCCGTCCGACCGTTCGGCACGGGGATTCCGATCTCTCAACAACGCGTACCCGGTTACGATGCCCAGAATGAGCACACCCAGTGCAGAAGACGGAGTCGAGACTCCCGTGGGCGGCCCCGGCGATCCCGGGCACGTCGCCACCGCAGGCCTGTCCCTGTCCCCCTTCCGTGGCCTGCGCTACGTCCCCGACCGGGTCGGCGCGCTGGCCTCGGTGATGTCCCCGCCGTACGACGTCGTCGACCCGGGGCGCCGGCTCGACCTGGAGACCGCCGACCCGCACAACGTGGTCCGGCTGATCCTGCCCCGCCCGGAGCCCGAGGACGTCGGCGACCGCCCCGACCGCGACACCAAGTACCGGCACGCCGCCCGGCTGCTGGCCGCCTGGCAGCGCGAGGGCGTCCTCGCCGCCGACCGGGAGCCGGCCATCTACGTCTACGAGCAGCGGGTCCCCGGCAACGGTGACACGCCCGAGCTGCTCCAGCGCGGCCTGATCGGCGCCCTCGCGGTGAGCGGCCCCGAGGCCGGCGTCGTCCTCCCCCACGAGGACGTGATGCCCCGGCCGGTCGCCGACCGGGTCGGCCTGATGCGCACCACCCGGGCCAACCTCGAACCGCTGCTGCTCACCTACCGCGGCAACGGCGGCGCCTCCGGCGTCATCGAGCGGACCGTCGAGGGCGAGCCGCTGCTCTCCACCGCCACCACCGACGGCACCCACCACCGCCTGTGGGCGGTCACGGACCCCGCCGACCTCGGCGAGATCAGCCGCGACCTGGCCACCTGCCGGGCCCTGATCGCCGACGGCCACCACCGCTGGGAGATGTACCTGCGGCTCCAGCGCGAACACCGCCACCTGCCCCGCAGCCCGTGGGACCGCGGCATGGTGCTGCTGGTGGACACCGCCCGCTACCCGCTGCGGGTCCGGGCCATCCACCGGGTGCTGTACCGGCTGCCGGTGGCCGAGGCCCTGGAGAAGCTCGGCGACCAGTGGAAGGTCAAGGAGGTCCCCGGTCCGCTGACCGCCGCCCTCCAGGCCCTCGCCGAGCAGAAGCGGCACGGCGGCAACGGCTTCGTCCTCACCGGCGGCGACGGCGTGTTCTGGCTGCTCGGCGAGCCGGAGGAGGCCCTGCTGGGGGCCACCGTGCCGCACGACCGGCCCGAGGAGTGGCGCCGCCTGGACGCCACCGTGCTGCACGCCACCCTGCTCGACCACACCTGGCACGTCCCCGACGGCCCCGACGACATCGGCTACCTGCACACCGCCGCGGCCGCCGAGCGCGAGGCCGCCCGCACCGGAGGCACCGCCGTACTGCTGCACCCGGTCCGGGAGAGCGTGGTACGCAGGCTGGCCGAACAGGGCGTCACCATGCCGCGCAAGTCCACCTCGTTCGGGCCGAAGCCGGCCACCGGGCTGGTGCTGCGCAGCCTTCCGCTGGGCTAGGCCGCCGGGGCCGGTCCAGCGGCCGGCCCGCCGGGCAGCAGGAACCCCCGGACGCCGTGAGGCCCTGCCGATCTCCCCCGAAGGGGCATCGGCAGGGCCTCACGGCGTGTTTCAGGGCGCTCAGGCCTGGGCGTCGCCCTTGGCCTCGGCCTTCTCGGCCTCGTCGGCCTTGGCGTCCGCGGCGCGCTCGGGGACCATGCCGTCGAAGTCCTCGTCGATCTCGAGGTCGTCCTCGTCGTAGAACTCCTCGACGTCCTCTTCGTCCTCGAAGATCACACGGTCGTCGGAGACGTCGCCGCCGCGCTTCTTCGCCGGGGCCTCGGCGCGGTCGACGTCCTCGTCGGCCAGCTCCGGGTCGAGCGCGTCGGTGAACTCCACGCCGTCGATCTCGGCCAGGCGCTCCGAGGCGTTGGTCGAACCCTCGGTGTCGGCCTCGGCGGCCTTGGCGAACCAGTCACGGGCCTCGTCGCCACGGCCGGCCGCGATCAGCGCCTCGGCGTAGGCGTACCGCAGGCGCGCGGTCCACGAGTGCACGGCGCTGGAGGCCAGCTCCGGGCTCTGCAGGGTGACGACGGCCGCCTCGAACTGCTGCATGTCGCTGCGGGCACCGGCCGCGACCAGGCGCATCTCCACCTGGCCGGCCTTGTCCAGCTGCTTCACCTCGGGCTCGCCGGCCATCGCCAGCGCCCGCTCCGGACGGCCCAGACCGCGCTCGCAGTCGGCCATCACGGGCCACAGGTCGGCACGACCGGTCATCCGACGGGCGGCGCGGAACTCGGTCAGCGCCTCGGAGTAACGCTGCGTCATGTACGAGGCGAAACCGGCCGCCTCACGGACGGCGGGCACGCGGGACGCCAGCCGCAGCGCGACGCGGGAGTACTGGTAGGCCTCCTCCGCGTCGCCGTCGAGCAGCCGGGCCACCATCACCAGGTTGCGCGCGACGTCGTCCGCGAGGGTCTTGGGCAGGCTCTTGAGCTCCTGGCGCACGTCCGCGTCCAGCTCGAAGCCGGTGACGTCCTCCGGGATCGGCAGGCGCTTGACCGGCTCGAAGTTGCCACGACGGTCGTCGTAGTCCCCACGGCCGCGGTCGCCGCCACGGTCGTCACGGTCGCGGTAGGACGGACGGTCGTCGCGACGGAAGCCGCCGCCACCCTGGCGGTCGTCCCGGCGGAAGCCGCCACGGTCGCCACCGCGGTCACGGTTGAAGCCACCACCCTGCGGACGGTCGCCACGGTCACGGTTGAAACCGCCGCGGTCGCCGCCGCGGTCGCCACGGTCGCCGTAGGACGGACGGTCGTCACGACGGGGACGGTCGTCACGGTCGTCGCGACGGAACCCGCTCGGGCGGTCGTCCCGGCGGAAGCCGCCGCCCTGGGGGCGGTCGTCGCGACGGAAGCCGCCGCGGTCGCCGCCGCGGTCGTCACGGTTGAAACCGCCACCCTGGGGACGGTCGCCACGGTCGCGGTTGAAACCGCCACCCTGCGGACGGTCACCACGGTCACGGTTGAAACCGCCGCGGTCGTCGCGGTCGCGGTTGAAGCCACCGCCCTGGGGACGGTCGTCGCGACGGAAGCCGCCGCGGTCGTCACGGTTGAAGCCGCCACCCTGGGGACGGTCACCGCGGTCGCGGTTGAAGCCGCCACCCTGCGGACGGTCGCCACGGTCGCGG
This sequence comes from Kitasatospora sp. NPDC056076, assembly GCF_042266305.1. NCBI lineage: Bacteria > Bacillati > Actinomycetota > Actinomycetes > Kitasatosporales > Streptomycetaceae > Kitasatospora > Kitasatospora sp. NPDC056076. Next base: position 972 of record NZ_JBHJWG010000012.1, on the reverse strand, counting down.
TTGAAACCGCCCGGGCGGTCGTCACGGCGGAAGCCACCGCGGTCGTCACGGTTGAAGCCACCGCCCTGGGGACGGTCGTCACGGCGGAAGCCGCCACGGTCGCCGCCGCGGTCGTCACGGTCGCGGAACGACGGACGGTCGTCACGACGCGGACGGTCGTCACGGTCATCGCGACGGAAACCGCCCGGACGGTCGTCCCGGCGGAAACCGCCACCCTGCGGGCGGTCGTCGCGACGGAAGCCACCGCGGTCGCCGCCGCGGTCGTCACGGTTGAAGCCACCACCCTGCGGACGGTCGCCACGGTCACGGTTGAAGCCACCACCCTGCGGACGGTCGCCACGGTCACGGTTGAAGCCACCACCCTGCGGACGGTCGCCACGGTCACGGTTGAAACCGCCACCCTGCGGACGGTCACCGCGGTCGCGGTTGAAGCCACCGCCCTGCGGACGGTCGTCGCGACGGAAGCCGCCACGGTCGCCGCCGCGGTCGTCACGGTCGCGGAACGACGGACGGTCGTCACGACGCGGACGGTCGTCACGGTCGTCACGACGGAAGCTGCCACGGTCGTTGGACCAGCCCCCACGCGACCGGGGCTCGTAGCCTCGGCCGTCGTCCGATCGACGCTCGGGACGGCCCTCGGGCTGGTTCGACATCCTCGTGACTCCTTCTGCTGCTTCATCTCCACCGCGGACTGGGCAACGTCAGTGCCGTCACGCGGTATCGGCGCCGGCCTCCTGGCCGCACACCATCTCCATTGTCCGGCATGTCGGAAGCGTCCGCTCCTGGGCGGAAGTTCCGGCCTGCCGGTCTCGTGCAAGTTCGCAAAACACAAAAAGGCCGCGGCCCCAGCGAATCGCTGGGGCCGCGGCCTTGAATAATTGTTCGGCGGCGTCCTACTCTCCCACAGGGTCCCCCCTGCAGTACCATCGGCGCTGTGAGGCTTAGCTTCCGGGTTCGGAATGTAACCGGGCG
>NZ_JBHJWG010000011.1:179340-182322 GCF_042266305.1 Kitasatospora sp. NPDC056076 | reverse complement strand
GCACCCCCCCGGGCCCCGCCCGCCGGGCACCCCCCCGCCCCCGGCCCGCACCGCCGGGGGCCCGTCCCCCCACCCGGGCGCGGCGGCCCCCGGCCGTTCCCGCACGCCCGACCGTTCCCGCGTCTTGTGCCGCACCGCACCCCCGGCCGCACCGCACCCCTCAGCGGATCCGCGTCGCCCCCCGCCCGCGCACCGGGTGGGCGCCCAGCGGCCCGGCCGCCGCCCCGGCTCCCGCCCCCGCTCCCGCCCCGGGCCCAGTCGGCGGCGCCGCCACGGTGTCCCGCAGGGTCAGCAGGATCTCCCCGTCGTACCGCTCCGCCAGCAGCCGGGTGAGCTCGGCGGCGCAGCCCGGCCGCACCGCCGGGGCTAGTTCGGGCAGCCGCCCCGGGTCGCTGAGGTCCTCGGCCTCGGCGGCCCAGCGCGCCGCGTCGCCCCGTTCGCCCTCGGCGGCGTAGTGGACGGCCAGGCAGTGGACGGCCAGCTGGTCGCCGTACTGGGCGGCGATCCGCCACCAGAAGACCCCGTCGGCCGTGCGGCCCATGCCGTAGAGCAGGCAGCCGAGGGTGCGGAAGGCGGCCTTCTCGGCGAGTTCGAGGTCCAGGGCCAGTTCGCCGGGCTCGACCGCGCCCGCCACCCCCGCGCACAGGTGGCGCAGGTCCCGCCGCAGTTCGGCCCGCCCGCCGGACCGGAGGTGGTCCCCGGCGGCCCCGGCGTGCGGCGGCCGGGCGACGGCGGGGGGCCGGGCGGGGCGCTCGCGGCCGGTCGGGGCGGCCCGGCGGGCGGCGGCCAGCCGTTCGGCCAGCCGACGGGTGAAGGCCACCGGGTCGTGGTCGCGGAACTCCTCGTCCAGCTCGGCGGCGTGCGCGCGCAGCAGCTCGGTGACCCTCATGTCGCCTGCCCGTCGTCCGGGTGTTCCAGCAGGTACTCCAGGTGGCGCCGCCCGAGGCTGTAGTAGGTGCGGGCGGTGGTGTGGGCGATGCCGAGCGCCCGGCCGATGTCGGGGTAGGAGGTGCCCGCCTGGCGTAGCCGGACCACGTCGGCCTGGACGGGCGCGGCGCGCGCGAGGGCGTCCATCGCCCAGTCCAGGGCGTCCAGTTCGGCGAGCTCCTCCAGCTCGTCCTGGCTGGTGTCGGGGCGTCGCTGGGCGATCACCCGGAGCCGCTTGCGCTCGGCCCGGCCGCGTTCGCGCAGGACGTCGACCACCGCGTCCTTGACGATCTTGAAGGCGAAGGCCTGCGGGTCCGCGCTGGCCAGGGCCCGGCGCCAGTTCCGGTAGAGCGTGGTGCCGGCGTTCTGCACGGCGTCCTGGGCGTCCTCGCGGTGGCGCAGGCGCTGCCGGGCGTAGCGGAGGTAGCCGGTGTTCTCGCGGGTGAAGAACGCCTCGAAGTCGTTCGGCAGGTCGTCGAGCGGGTCCGCCCGAAGGCCCCGCTCCTCCCCCGGCCCGGGAGTGTTCACACGCGCCCCCTTCTCCTGGGTCAGCTGGCCGGCCCACCGGTTGGCACGCCGACGGCCCGTTTCGGGGCTCGTGGTGTAACCGTCCGGGAGGGGCGGGTTGTCGACCGGATCGGGCGGACATTTGGGAACAATTCTGTTCACTTTCGAACCAGGCCGCTGACCTGCCCGTTCGTGGGCGCGAGCGGGCGCCCGACCACCCCGGAGTGACCCAGATCACACTCGTTCGGATGGCGGCTTGACAAGCCCCGGCGACCGCCCTACGGCGCCGGCTGCACGTCCGCCGAGTCCAGCGCGACGGTCACCCGCTCCAGCAGCACCCGCAGCGCGGCCAGGTCCTCGACCGGCAGCCCGGTCGCCGTGAGCAGCCGGCGCGGCACCTGCCCGGCCCGCTCGCGCAGCGCCGCCCCCTCGGCGGTGAGGCTGACGGTCACCGACCGCTCGTCCTCCGGGCTGCGCTCGCGGCGCACCAGTCCGGCCGCCTCCAGGCGCTTGAGCAGCGGGGAGAGGGTGCCGGAGTCGAGCCGCAGGCGCTCGCCGATCCGCTTGACGGGCAGCTCGCCGTCCTCCCAGAGCACCAGCATGACCAGGTACTGCGGGTAGGTGAGCCCGAGGTCCCGGAGCAGGACCCGGTAGACACCGCCGAAGGCGCGGGAGGCGGCGTTGAGCGAGAAGCAGATCTGCTGGTCGAGGCGGAGCAGTTCCTCGTCCGCCATGCCGGGGAGCGTGGTCATGACCCCATGGTACCGATCGCCGTCGCGCCATCTAGTTGTGCACAACTGAATTGCGTGCTCTACTTATGGAGCAGTCGGCAGCCGGTCCTCCGCGGAGGACCGGACGGCCGCCGGAACAGGACGACTCCGCCCGCCCCCGCGCACCGCGACGCACCGCGGACCGCGCACCACGAAGGGACCCACCATGGACGCGCTCTACACCGCCGCCGCCACCGCCAACGGCCGCGAGGGCCGCGCCGTCAGCTCGGACGGCCAGCTGGACCTCGCCCTGGCGATGCCGCCCGCACTCGGCGGCAGCGGCCAGGGCACCAACCCCGAGCAGCTGTTCGCCGCCGGTTACGCCGCCTGCTTCGCCAGCGCCCTCGGCCTGGTCGGCCGGCAGGCCCGGGTGGACACCAGCGAGGTCTCGGTGACCGCCGAGGTGTCCATCGGCAAGGACGGCGCGGGCTTCGGCCTGGCCGTCGTGCTGCGCGTCGAGCTGCCCGAGGCGCTCGCGGGCGAGGGCGGCGAGCTGCTGGTCAAGCAGGCGCACGAGGTCTGCCCGTACTCCCGCGCCACCCGGGGCAACATCCCGGTCGAGCTGGTCGTCGAGTAACACCGCCGGGCAACACCCGCCCCGGGGCGGACCCCGGACAGGCAACGGGCAGGCTCCGGGCGGGGCCCAACGATCCGCCCGGAGCCTGGCCACGCCCCCGGGGGGCTGGGGGGCGCGGGGCGCGGCGGGTGGGGGGGGCGGGGGGGGGCGGCCCCGCCCCCGCGCCCGGGGCCGCCCCGGGGGGGGGGGGCCGGGTGGCGG
>NZ_JBHJWG010000011.1:109775-179330 GCF_042266305.1 Kitasatospora sp. NPDC056076 | reverse complement strand
GCGCGTTCTGGGGGGCGGGGTGTTGTTAAAACTACACCGGCCGTGGCCCCCCCCCCCCCCCGGGGGGCGGGCCTCAGCCGGTCCCCCCGCCCCCTGCCCCCGGAAACCCCCGGTCCAGTGCCCCGATCTCGCACCCGGTCAGCTGCTGGGAGGCCCGACCGGGCCGTTCGTGCCGCCCGGCCCACCGGGGCCACCCGGCGAACGCAGCGTCTCCCATCGGTGCCGGTACTCCTCCGCGTCGATCTCGCCCCGCGCGAAGCGCTCCGCGAGCACCTGCTCCGGGGTCGGGCCGTGCCCCCAGCCGTGCGGTCCACCGGGACCGGCACCCGTGACCCCCGCGCCGCCCGGTCCGTGCGGGACGGGCTGCCGCGAGCGCGAGACGTAGCGGAACAGGGCGACGGCCAGGAGCACCAGCACCGCCAGGACGAGCAGCGAGACGATCGCCATCAGGGCGATGCCCCAGCCGCCCGGACCGTGGCCGGGCCCGTAGCCGTGCCAATGCCAGTGCCTCATCAGGTCCTCCTCCTCCGACCCTGCGGGCCCGCCGAGGTGATCGACGCCGTGACCACCGGGGCGTCGTACGGCCTGAGCTGCCGCGCTGCCCGGGGTGACCAGCGCCTTACCACCATCGTGCGCCCGCGACGGGTCAAAGCGTCGTGAAGAAAGCCTGAGAAAACGTTCCTGCGGAACCGGCCCCGCGCACCGGGGTAGCGTTTCCGTCCATGAACCACCATCCGCCCGACGACCGCCGCTCCCCCGAGCAACTGGTCGCGGCCGGGCTGCTCCGCCGCACCACCGACGGGCATCCCCACCCGGCGCTCAACCACTCGCCGATCTCCTACGTCGCCACCGAGCTCTGGACCGAGCTCGCCGCCCTGGCGATCGCCCCCACCGCGGCCGAGGCCACCGCCGCCGCCCTGCTCCGCGCGCTCGCCGACCGGGCCGTGGACGCCGCCCTGGCCCCCGGCAACGAACGCGCCCCGCGTGACGACCTCTACGTCACCGACCCGGCACACATCGGCACCCACCGCCGCGCGGTCTGGTTCCACCGCTTCGGACCGGGCGGCCCGATCACCGCCACCTTCGCGCCGTAACGGCGGCGCGGCGGACGACCCAGGCGCACGGGACGGCGCGAGCGCCCCCGACAGCGCGAGCACTCCCGACGGCCCGGGCCCGCCGGGCCGCTCAGCGTTCCACCGTCAGGCTCTCGCAGACCCAGCTCAGCCGGTTCGGCCCGTCGAACGGCGGCCGGGCGTGGTACGTCCCGTCCGACACCGACATGTTGACGATCAGGTAGGCGTGCCAGCCGGCCCCGACCCCGTGCAGGTCCGCGTAGACCAGCTCCTCCTCGACGTACCAGTCCACCGAGTTCGCGCCGAGCACCACCCGCAGGCCGATGCTCGCCCCCGGGCCGACCCCGACGCCGCCGCCGTGCCAGTAACGGAAGCCGCCGCGCACGTGGTTGGAGATCTCCAGCAGGTCCGGGTTGTCCGGGTGGTACTCGAAGAGGTCGACCTCGTTGCCGCCGTCCCGCCAGGTCCAGATCGCCGGCCAGGCGCCCAACTGGACGGGCAGCGTCACCTGCGCCGACAGGACGTCCCCGGTGCGGACCTGGAAGCCCTCCGGACTGCCCTCGGTGGTCAGCAGGTTGCACGTCCACAGCCCGCCGGTGCGCCGCCGCACGGCGGTGAACTGCCCACCGGGGCAGTAGTCGTGACTCAGGTAGTCGAGCTTGTGGTCGCTCCGGTTGGTCGGCCCCATCCGGGGGTATGCGCTGCTGCGCCCGGCGACCCACTGCCCGGTCGAAGTGAAGTCCGCGTCGAACACGACCGCCACGGCCGCCTCCCGAGTGCTCCGTCGCCCCGGCAGTCCGAACCGCCGGGCACACAGAGTGAGTTACCCGATACCCTCCGCAGTATGCGAAGCAAATCGTCCGGCTCCTGACCGGGCCGCCGCGGCCGAGCGGGCCCCGCCGATCAGCCGACCGACGCAGTGGCGCCCCCGGCCCGGAGCCGGTCGGTCACCGAGACCACCCCGTCCACCGAGCGGCAGAGGTTCAGCACGATCGGCACCAGGTGCGCCTCGGGCACGCTGCCGCTGAGCACCACCCGCCCCTGGTCGACCTCCACCCCGATCTCCGCCGGGCTCACCCCGTCGATCCGCCCGAGCACCTCCTCGACGATCTCCCGCCGGATCACCCGGTCCTCGCGCAGGAACACCCGCAGCAGGTCGCCGCGGCTCACCATGCCGACGACCCGCCCCTCCTCGTCCAGCACCGGCAGCCGCTTGAGCCCGTGCCGGCTCATCTGCCGGGCCGCCGCGACCACGCTGGTGCCGGGCGTGGTGCAGACGGGCTGCGCCGTCATCAGCTCCGCCGCCGTGACCTCGCCGCCCGGCCCGGCCTTCGCCGACTCGGGCGCGGGCAGCAGGCTGCCCGGGTCCTCCTGCGCCGCCAGCGTGCGCAGCAGATCCGCCTCCGACACCACACCCAGCGGCCGGCCGTCCGGGTCCACCACCGGCACCCCGGTGATGTCGTACTCGGTCAGCAGCGCGACGATCTCCCGGAAGCCGGTCTCGGGCGCGATCCGGACCACGGGGCTGGTCATCACAGATTCGACGGTGGCATGCCGCACGCCGGTTCACCTCGTCCAACGATGCTGGTCCGATCGGGCGCGGATCGTCCCGGCCGGTACCGGCAGCATGGCCCCCGGCCGGGCGGAGCGCCAGGGGCCAAGGGGCCGAACGGGTGGGACCAAGGGCCCTGACCTGCGAACACACCTCCGACACGGGAGACTGCCCGGCCACCGCACCCGGGGCCGGCGCACCCGGGGCTCCCCGCCCGGAGCCTCTGTGCCCCCGGGGGCCGCCGCGCCCGCCCGGGCCGACGATCCGACGCGTCCGACGGCGCGCGGCAGCCCGCCGCACACCCCGAACGGCGCAACCATCACATGATCGACTCGTTGGACCGTCCACCACGACAGCGATCGGCACCGGGAGGGCCCGTTGGCAGCACGGACGGTGGGCGCGGAACCGGCGCCCCGGGGCGTCCCGGCGCGACCGGTGGCGGAGGCCGAGGCCGCGCTGGTGCACCACTACCGCAGGCTGGTCCGGCTCGCCTACCTGGCCCTGCCCGCCGACCGGGACCGGCACAGCCGGGTGCTCGCCGCGCACGCGGCCGTCCAGCGCGCCCTGCCGTTCCGCTGGACCCGCCGCACCGCCCCTGCCTCCGCCCCTCCCCCGACTCCCGCCTCCGCCGATCTGGCCGGCCGCGCGCCGACGACCACCGGCACCGACCCCGGCACCGACCCCGACCCCGACCCGGTGTACGCAGCGCTGCGCCTACGGGTGCTGCGCACCGCCCTGCGCCCGCGCCCGGCCGCGCGGCTGCTGGCACCCCGGGTCTGGGGCCTGCGGCTGTTCACCCCGCACGGCGGCGAGCGGGACGCGGCACTGGACCACGCGCTCGCCGCCCTGGACGCCCCGGCCCGGGCCGCCTTCGCCCTGCACGTGGTCGAGGGGCTGGACGGCCCGGAGGCGCTGGAGGTGCTGCGCGCCGCCGGAGTGGAGCGGCCCACCGAGGCGCTCGCGGCGGCCGCCGAAGTCCCGGCCGGGCCCGAGGACGAGCCGCTCGCCTTCGACCCGTGCGCCGTCCGGGTCCAGCCCACCGACCTGCTGCGCCGCCGCCGTACGCTGACCGCCGCGCTGGCGGTCGGGGTGCTCGGGCTGACCACGACGGCCGCGGTGCTGGGCGGCGGCTCCGCCCCGGCGAGCAGCGCCCTGCGGTCGGCCCTGCGGCCCCCGGGCGCCGTCACCGACCCGGCCAGGCTGGTCCGGGTCGGCCCGGACGCCTGGCAGCACACCGCGCGGATCGACTTCACCGCCTGGCCCGCCCGCGGCGACCGGCGCGCGGACGCGGCCCTGCTCGGCCGGGCCCTGGCCGCCTGGGCCCAGCCGGGCCCGCAGACCCGGGCCGAGCCGGGTACGGACACCGCACCGCCCGACACCCCGCCGCAGCTGCTGTACGCCGGGACGGTCGACGGCACCGGCGTGGCCGTGCTGTACGACGGCCGCCGGATCGCCCGCTGGACCGACGGGCACGACGGCGGGCTCGACCTGGCACGGGCCGACGACTCCGACGTGACCACGGCGGGCGCGGTGGTGCTGAGCCGCCGGGGCACCGCCCTGCGCTACCTGCTGGCGCCCTGGGTGGACACCGCCGAGACCCGCCGGATCGACCAGCCCGACACCGCCGCCCGCCCGCTGGACCACCCCGACGGGGTCACCCCGGCCGCACCGGGCGGCGGGCTCGCGGACTGCCGGGGTGCCACCGTGCTCCAGCTGCGCTCCTCCTCGGTGATCGCCGAGAAGCACGCCTTCCTGCTGGCCGACCTCGGCGGCCTCGTCCCGGCCCACCTCACCTACACCCCGCCGCCGGACCGCACCCAGCCCGCCCGCTCGCCGCGCGAGTCCACCGGCCAGGACGCCCTGGTGGCCTGGGCACGGGCCGGCTGCGCCGTGCCGGACGGCACCCCGGGCGTCAAGCAGCTCAACCTGTGGGCCTTCGCGGTGCAGCCGCTGCCGCAGAACGCCGGCGCGGCCGCCTGGTACTGCCTGCGCGCCGACCGCTGGACGGGCGAGGGCAGCGCCGCCACCGCCGTGCTGCTGCCGACCGCCCGGGGCCCGCAGCGCACCGGCGGCGGGCCGGGCCGCGGGTGCAGCCGGTTCGAGCAGGACACCGTCGCCTGGGCATGGTGGCACTCCCCGCAGGGCGCGGACTACCTGCTCGCGGCGGGCAGCCGGCGGGTCACCCGGCTGACCGTCAAGGGCCCGGACTGGTCGGCCGACCGGCCGGCCCCGGACCACACCCTCGCGGTCGAACGGCCCGCCCGCGGCACCGTCCAGGTCGAGGCGCTGCTCGACAACGGCAACCGGATCACCCCGCCGCACTGAACCGCCCCGCCAACAGCGCCCCGTAGTCCGGCAGTTCGACGCTCGACACCTGCTTGCCCAGCTCCAGCATCCGGTTCAGCACCCACCGCCGGTTGAGCAGCCCGTTGCGCAGCCGCAGCCCGGCCGCGGTGCGCGGCGCCAGGAACGGGCCGGTCCGGTCCCCACCCTTCTGGCAGCCCCGGGCGTAGTCGCGCAGCAGCCCCTCGTACCGGGCGAAGGCGGCCTGGTGGTCGCCGCGGGCCAGCGCCAGCTCGCCCGCCAGGACGTACGCGGCCACCACCGCCGTGCCGGTGCCCATCCCGCCGATGGTGGCCCCGCAGGCGGCGTCGCCGAGCAGGGCGATCCGGCCGGTGGACCAGGCGGGGACGTCGGCGCGGCTGATCGAGTCGAAGTACGGCTCGGGCGCCTCGTCCAGGCTCCGCAGCAGTTCCGGGACCTTCCAGCCGAGGCCGGCGAAGGCGGTGCGGACCAGCTCCTTCTGCTGTCGGGTGTCGTGGCGGTCGTAGCGCAGTTCGGGCGAGGCGAACAGGCAGAAGGCGCCCGCCCGGTCCGGGTCGCGCGGGTCGGCGCCGACGGACATCAGCCGGCCGGGGACGTTCAGGGCCGTCCCGCCGGCCGGCAGCGCGCCACCGGCGGGCAGCTGCCAGGTCGCCGCGTAGTAGCCGAGGTGACGGACGAACCGCTGCTCGGGCCCGAAGGCGAGCCGCCGGACGGTGGAGTGCAGCCCGTCGGCACCGATCACCAGGTCGAACTCGCGCGGCGCGGCCCGCCGGAAGGCGACCCGCACCCCGGCCGCCGTCTGCTCCAGGGCCTCGACGGAGTCACCGAAGACGTACTCGGCGCGGGCTCCGCTGTGCCGGTGCAGCACCTGGGCCAGTTCTCCGCGCGGGATCTCCAGCTCGCCGCCCGCGAACTCGGCGGGCAGGTGCAGGAGTCGGCGCCCGTCCTGGTCGACGAAGGTGATCGGGCTGCCGCCGGTGTCCAGGGCGCGCAGTTCCTCCAGCACGCCCATGCGCTCCAGCACGCCGAGGTGGGTGTGCCCGCGGAAGTCGACGTTCTGCCCGCCGCCGCGCAGCGCCGGGGCGAGTTCGACCACGGTGACGTCGAAGCCGTACCGGCCCAGCCAGTGGGCCAGGGCGGGGCCGGCGATGCTCGCGCCCGAGATCAGCACGCTGGTGCGCGCGGAAGCACTCACGGGAACCACTCCGTTCGAGGATCCGACAACTGTGTCCATGAGACACAGTTCATTGCTGTGTACGGTAGACACAGTTGACGCGGACGGGCAACCCCCGGGACGGGAGCAGGCGATGGGCGAGGCGGCGAACGACACGGTCCGGCTGCTCTGGGAACAGCCCGCACGGCCGACCCGCGGGCCGAAGCCGGCCCTCAGCCTGGAGCGGATCGCCACCGCGGGCGTCGAGGTCGCGGACGCCGAAGGACTGGGCGCCGTCTCCATGCAGAAGGTGGCCGGGCTGCTGGACTTCACCAAGATGTCGCTCTACCGGTACGTCCCCGGCAAGGCCGAACTCGTCGCGCTGATGGTCGAGTCGGCCTTCGGCGAGCCGCCCGGGGTCGTCGGCGCACCGGACTGGCGGGAGCAACTCACCGCCTGGGCGCGTCACTTGTCCGAGGCCATCGCCCGGCACCCGTGGCTGTTGGACGCCACCCTCGGCCCCCGCGTCCCCGGCCCGCGGGAACTCGCCTGGCTGGAAGGGGTGGTGGCCGCCCTCGACGGCCACGGGCTGACCGGCGCCGAGCGGATGGACGCCGCCGTCCTGCTCGCCGGACACGTGCGCACCATCGCCGAACAGGCCCGCGCGGTGGGACCGGACGGCTCCCCCGAGGCCGAACTCCTCGCCGCCCTCGGCACGGTGGTCCACCGGCACGCCGACCGCTACCCCGCCGTGGCCGCCGCGATGGCCGACCCGGACGGCCGCGACCAGGCCCTGGACTTCGGCCTGGCCCGCATCCTGGACGGCCTGGCCGCCCTGATCGACCGGCGCACCCGCCCGTAACCCGCCGGCCCCCGACGAACCGCGCCGTCGGCCGAAAACCCGTCGAGCCCGGGCCGCGCAGGCGGCTAGCATCCGCTCCCATGGCGATGTTCGTGCACCTGACGGCCGCGGCGAACACGCCGCGCATCCGCCGCGCCGGGATCCGGGCCGACAGCCGGGGCCAGGGCGGGGTGCGCGGGGTGTACTGCTTCCCCGTGCTGCCCTCCTACACCCTGACCCACCAGTGGCTGCGCGAACTCGCCCGGTTCGGGCCGAAGGGCGCGCTGTCCGCGGTGCACGTCCGGCTGGACGACGCGCAGGAGGTGCTGGTCGGGCACTACCGCGACCGCGCCAAGGACGCCCAGCAGTGGCTGACCGCCGCCGAGGCGGTCGCCCGGGTCGCCGCCCAGCCCGACCCGCGCGGCTGGGAGGTGGTCGTACCGAGGGCGATCGGCACGCGCGAGGTGCACCGGATCCGCGCCGTGCCGCAGGTGGCCGGCTGGCGCTACCTCCCCGGCGCCCACGGCACCCGCCCCTGCACCTGCTTCGGCTGCCGGATCCGCGGCGAGTACGGCGGCCGACGGCTGCGCGAACGCCACCCGCACCCGCTGGACGGGCCGCCACCGCCCGTCCCCGTCCTGCTCGCCCGGATCGAGGCCGCGGGCGACCCCGGCGATCCGGCCGCCCTGCGGGACGCCCTGCACTGGTTCGGCCTGCGCCGCCGAGGCCCGGTGGACCGCCTCGCCCGACTCGCCGCCCACCCCGACCCGACCGTCCGCCGCGAACTGGTCTGGGCTGTCCAGGGCTGGTCGACGCCCGGCGTCGCCGAACTGCTGGACGCCCTCGCCGAGGACCCGCACCCGGACGTCCGCGAGGCCGTCGCGGACGTCCGGACGCTCTGAGGCCTCCGGCCGCCCACCTGTCGGCCCGGGGCACCCGCCCGTGGGTCCGGGCCGGTCCGCGCCAGGACCTGCGAGGTTCCCCGCCGACGTGCCCGTTCGGCGGAACCGGGTGATCATGGGACGAACCGCGTCTTCGACGACACGGCGCGCCGGTCCATTCCGGCGGCGCCCGGAAGGTGGACCGCGATGTTCCAGCTCCTGTGGATTCTGCTCATCGGCTTCGTGCTCGGCGTACTCGCCAAGCTGATCCTGCGCGGGCCGCAGTCGATCCCCTGGTGGCTGACCATGCTCCTCGGCGCCGCCGGGGCCTGGCTCGGCAACGCCGTCTCCGGCTGGATCGGCGTGCGCCACACCTCCGGCATCGACTGGATCCGTCACATCCTCCAACTCGGCTTCGCCGTGGCCCTGGTGGCCCTCGTCGCCCCGGCCTGGTCCAAGAACCGCACCTCCCGCTGACCGGGCACCGCGCCGGGATTGTCAGTGGCAGCTGCAAGACTCCTGTCCGGGCCCACCGAACGGGCCCGGACGGGAGGGGCGCGCGATGCCCATCGGAGACCGCTGGCAACTGCTACGCGAGGGAGCGCCGCTCGGCGACATCGTCGTGGACGGCGCCGACTTCCCCTGGCTGGACGGGCGATTCGTCCCCCGGGACGGCTTCGCCGAGGTGAAGCCGTGGTTCGACGAGTCCGCCGCCTTCGTCGACGCCGAGGACTACGAGGCCTTCGAGCGGGCGTACGACCGGATCGACGGTGCGCTCACCCTGGCGTCCCCGAGCGGCCCGGTCGCCGAGTTCCTGCTGCACATACGTGGCGACCGGGCGTCGTGGCGGTGGTCGGACGAACCGTTCGACGAGGCCTGAACCCCGCTCAGCCCACGTGCACGGCGGGGCGGCGGGTGCGGTCGGGTTCGGCCTCGCGGAGGACTTCGCGGGTGACCGGGGCGATCTCGCCCTGGCCGAACAGGAAGAACCGCAGGAACTGGGCGAAGGGGTTGCCCTCGGTCCACTCGAAGTAGATGTGCGGCTGCTGCCCGGTCAGGTCGCGCACCTGGAGCAGCAGGGCGGCCAGCGCGTTGGGGACGCTGGAGCTCTGCAGCGAGAGCACCCGGTAGCGGTCGTGCAGCACTTCGCCGCGGACGGTCAGTTCGGCCTCGAAGTCGGACGGGTCGAGCACGGTGACCTCGACGAAGACCAGGTCGTCCTCCGGCGGGATGTCGTTGTCCCGGCGGATCTGGTGGACCTTGTCGCGGTACTCGGCGAGGTCCCGGCTGTTCGGCTCGTTGGCGATCAGGCGCAGCGGGCGGTACGTGTAGTCCCGGACGAACCGCTCGGCGACGTCGTCCAGGACCACGTCGGTGACGCGCAGTTCGAAGGCGCGCTTGAGCCGGGAGAGGAAGGACACCAGCATGATGCCGGCGATGAAGCAGGCGCCGATCTTGACGCCGTCCGGGCGCTCGGCGATGTTCACGGCCGTGGTGTAGAGGAACACGGCGGCGATCACCGCGAAGGTGACGGTCCAGTGCCGCTCCCCGGCCTTGCGGGCGGCGATGGTGACGGCGACTGCGGCGGAGCTGATCAGCACCAGGACGCCGGTCGCGTAGGCGCCGCCCTGGGAGTCGACGTTGGCGTCGAAGATCCAGGTGACCAGGAAGGCGATCAGGGTCAGCACGATGACGGTCGGCCGCACCGCCCGGGCCCAGTGCGGGGCCATGCCGTAGCGGGGCAGGTAGCGGGGCATCAGGTTGAGCAGTCCGGCCATGGCGGAGGCGCCGGCGAACCAGAGGATGGCGATGGTGGACAGGTCATAGACGCTGCCGAAGGTGCTGCCCAGGTTCTCGTGGGCGAGGTAGGCGAGGGCCCGCCCGTTGGCCGGGCCGCCGGTCTTGAAGGCGTCCTTGGGGATGAGCAGCGTGGTGATGATGCTGGTGGAGATCAGGAAGGCGCTCATGATCACGGCGGCGGTGGTGAGCAGGTGCCGGGCGCCGCGGATGCGGCCGGTGGGCTTCTCCTCGGTGTCGTCCGGGTCGCCCTCGATGAGCGGCATCACGGCGACGCCGGTCTCGAAACCGGACAGGCCGAGGGCGAGCTTGGGGAAGACGATGAGGGCGACGCCGATCATCGCGAAGGCGTTGCCGTGCTCGGCGGTGAGGGCGTCGGTCCAGTCGCCGAACAGGTGCGGTTCCTTGAACACGTGCCAGAGGCCGTTGGCCACCACCACGACGTTGAGCGCGAGGTAGACGACGACCAGGACGACGGCCAGGCCGATGGCCTCGCTGAACCCCTTGAGGAAGACCGCGCCGAGCAGGGCCACCAGGATCAGGGTGAGCATCACCTGCTTGCCGGACAGGGCGCTGTGCAGGTGCGGGTTCTCGATGAGGTGGGCGGTCGCGTCGGCGGCCGACAGGGTAATGGTGATCATGAAGTCGGTGGCGGCGAAGCCGAGCAGGGTGAGCACGAAGAGCTTGCCCTGCCAGAACGACAGCAGCCGTTCCAGCATCGCGATCGAGCCCTGGCCGTGCGGGCTCTCGGCGGCGACCCGCCGGTAGACCGGCAGGGCGCCGAACAGGGTGACCAGCACCAGGACGACGGTGGCGATCGGTGACAGCAGGCCGGCCGCGAGGGCGGCGATGCCGGGTTGGTAGCCGAGGGTGGAGAAGTAGTCCAGGCCGGTCAGGCACATCACCCGCCACCAGCGCGTGCCCTTCTCGGCGGGTGCCTCCACGTGCGGGCCGGGGTGCTGCTTGGCCATGTCCGAGAGGCCTTCGAGCATCCACGCCCGGAACCTCGTGCCCCGCGTCGAAGGCGCCGTTCCCGGTTCGGCCGAACCCGAGGAGACCACGTACACCCCTGTCCACGACTTCGGCCGGCCGCCGCACGGTTCCGGACCCCCAAGGCCGCCGGACGGCGGGCCCGGGCCAGGCTAGGGGACCGGGCCGGAGCGGCCGGGCAGCCGCGCGGCCCAACACGCCGGGGTGCGCCCGGACGGCCCTGCCGGCCTACGGCCAGCCCCCGGCCGTGCCCGGCGCCAGCGGCGCGGCGGTGTCCGGTGCCTCCTCGAACGGGGTAGACATGTCCGCGCGCGTTGACTCAGCGGATTGACCCACCGGGTTGACCCACGGAGCCCGCGCGCCCAGGGGTACGGCGACGGACGGCAGGGAGACAGCGGTGACGGAACCGACTCGGCGGAGGATCCTCGGCCTGGGCCTGATGGCGGCCGCCGTCACCTCCTGCGGCACCCAGCGCTCCGACGCCGCCGCCCACCCCACGCCCGACGCCCCGGGCACCCCCGGCCCGGCGGACCCCTCCAGCGCCCGGCACCCCGGGCCCGAGGACGCCGCCCCGGACGAGCAGTCCCTGCCCGGCAACGCCGACTGGCAGATCACCGACCCCGGCGCGCCCGGCGCCGTCGAGGGCTTCGCCGACCGGGTCAGCGTGCTGCCCGGCGAGAGCTTCGGCCTGCACGTCTCCACCGCGGCCGCCGCCTTCACCGTCTCCGCGTACCGGATGGGCTGGTACGGCGGTGCCCGGGGCCGGCTGGTCTGGCGCCGGGCGCACGTCCCCGGCGCCAAGCAGGCCGCCCCGCACGTCGACCCGGCCACCCGCACCGTGCTGACCGGTTGGCAGCGCACCCTCGCCGTGGACACCGCCGGCTGGCCCGAGGGCGCCTACCTGCTGCGGCTGGACGCCGAGGACGGCTCCGGCCGCAGCTACGTCCCGCTCACCGTCCGCTCCGCGACCACCGCCGGAAGAACCGTGGTGATGGGCGCCCCGGCGACCTGGCAGGCCTACAACGAGTGGGGCGGCTACAGCCTCTACAACGGCCCGACCGGCACCCTGGCCACCCGCTCGCTGCGGGTCGTCCTCGACCGGCCGCACGACTACGACCACGGCGCCGGGCGCTTCCTGGTCTACGAGGCGCCGCTGATCGCCCTGGCCGAGCGGCTCGGGCTGCCGCTGGCGTACACCACCGGGATCGACGTGGCCCGCGAGCCGGGCCTGCTGCACGGTGCCAGCGCCCTGCTCTCGCTGGGCCACGACGAGTACTGGTCCCCCGAGCAGCGCGCCCACGTGACGGCGGCCCGCGACGCCGGGACGAACCTGGTGATCCTGGGCGCCAACTGCTGCTTCCGCCGGGTCCGCTTCGAGCCCGGCGAGCTCGGGCCGGACCGCACCGTGGTCTGCTACAAGGACGCCTGGGCGCAGGACCCGGGCCACCAGGCGGGCGCCCCGGCGACCACCGACTTCCGCACCGGCCCGGGCGCCGACCCGGAGAGCTCGCTGCTCGGCGTGATCTACGACGGCTACCCGGTGGACGCCCCGTACGTGGTCACCTCGCCGGAACACTGGGCCTTCGAGGGGACGGGCGTGACGGCCGGGGCGTCCTTCCCGCACCTGGTCGGCGTCGAGTACGACCGGGTCGACACCGCCTTCCCCACCCCGCGCCCGATCGAGGTGATCGCCCACTCCCCCGTGGTCTGCGAGGGCCGGCGCTCCCACTCCGACACCGCCTACTACACCGTGCCCAGCGGCGCGGGCGTCTTCGCCACCGGCACGATGCGCTGGGTGGAGGCCCTGGACGCCCACGGCAGCGGCGTGCACGGCATCGACGCCCACGCCGGGGACGTGGTCCGCAAGGTCACCGAGAACGTCCTGCGCCTCTTCGCCGCCGGTCCGGCCGGCCGCACCCACCCCGCCCGCGACAACCTCGCCACCGTCTACGGCACGGCGTAGGACCTGCCCCGCGGTCCATCGTGATCGAACCGGCCCACGGCCCCGGGCCCGGGACTCCGCCCCGCCGCCCCCGGGCGGGAAGGGGCCGTCGCCCCGGCTACACTCGCACGATCTGACAGCAGCGAAGGTCGTCCAGGACAACCGACCGGTGCGGCACGGGGTGCCGGCCGGCGAGGGCACGAGGGAAACAGAACATGGTCGAGGCCTCCCCGAAGGTCGTTGTCGTCGTCCCCACGTACAACGAGCGGGAGAACCTTCCGGTCCTCGCCGGGCTCCTCACGGACCTCGCGGTGCCGAACCTGCACCTGCTGGTGGTCGACGACAACTCCCCCGACGGCACCGGCGAGATCGCCGACAAGCTCGCCGCCGACTCCGCGGGCACCGTCGGCGTGCTGCACCGCACCGAGAAGGACGGCCTCGGCCGCGCCTACCTGGCCGGGATGGCCCGGGCGCTGGACGAGGGCGCCGACGTCGTGGTCCAGATGGACGCCGACCTCTCGCACCCGGCCTCCGCGATACCCGCGATGGTGGGCACCCTGCTCGCCGACCAGGGCACCGCCGTGGTGCTCGGCTCCCGCTACGTGCCCGGCGGCTCGACCGCCGCGGAGTGGCCCTGGCACCGCAAGGCGCTCTCCGCCTGGGCCAACTTCTACGTCAACGCGATCCTCGGCCTGGGCGTCCGGGACGCCACCGCGGGCTTCAAGGCCTGGCGGGCGAGCGCCCTGCGGGCCATCGACCTGCCGACCGTGCAGAGCAACGGGTACTCGTTCCAGGTCGAGATGAACTACCGGGCGGTCCAGCACGGACTGGCCATCCGCGAGGTGCCGATCCGCTTCGAGGAGCGGATCGAGGGCGCCTCCAAGATGAGCATCGGGGTGCAGGTGGAGTCCGCGCTCGCGCCCTGGAAGCTGCGCTTCAACCGCGAGGGCCAGGGGGCCTGAACGAGTAGTCCCGGCCGCGGCGGGCGGTGCGGGCGGCGGGTGCGGGGAACAAGGCCGTCATGGCCCTTCTCCCGGAGTCCCTGACGACCCTGGTCCGCCGCGCCGCCCGGGACCCGTTCGCCGTCCAGACGCTGCGGGCCACCGTGGCCGCCACCCTGTCGTACGCGGTGGCCACGCGGCTCAGCAGCGAGCCCGCGCCGCTGACGGCACCGCTCACCGCGCTGCTGGTGGTCCAGGTCACCGTCTACTCGACGCTCAAGACCAGCGTCCGCCGGGTGGTCTCGGTGGTGGTCGGGGTGCTGATCGCGATCGGGTTCAGTGCCGTGGTCGGGCTCTCCTGGTGGAGCCTCGGGCTGATCATCCTGGCCTCCCTGGTGATCGGGCGCTACGTCCGGGTCGAGGAGTTCGTCCAGGAGGTCGCGATCAGCGCGATGCTGATCCTCGGCGTCACCAAACTGACCTCCCAGGCCTGGGACCGGGTGCTGGAGACGCTGATCGGCGCGGCCGTCGGCCTGCTGTTCAACCTGCTGTTCGCCCCGCCGGTCTGGGTGGACACCGCCGGCGAGTCGATCGAGGACCTGGCCCGGCGGGCCCGTCAGCTGCTGGTCGACATCTCCGAGCAGCTGGGCCGCCCCACCCCGGTGGCCCGGGCCGCCGAGCGGCTGCACGAGGCCCGGCGGCTCGACCAGGCGATCGCGGACGTGGACGCGGCGCTGCGCCAGGCCGAGGACAGCCTGCGCCTCAACCCCCGGATCAGCGAGGGCCTGCTCTCCCGGCTGGTGCTGCGCACCGGGCTGGACACCCTGGAGATCTGCGTGGTGGTGATCCGGGTGCTGGCCCGCTCGGTCACCGACCTGGCCAAGCGGCGCGGACCGTCGGAGCGGCTGTTCCCGCCGGAGGTCGCGGTCGGGCTGGAGGAACTGCTGGCGCACGTCGGCGGGGCGATGGTCAGCTTCGCGGTGCTGGTCACCACCCAGGTGAGCCGCAACGCCGAGGAGGCGGAGGAACGGCTGACCGCCGAGCTGGCGGCGGCCTGGACCTGCCGGGAGAACGTCGCCCAGGTCCTGCTGCGCAAGGTCCAACAGCACCCGGAGGCCTGGCAGTTGCACGGCGCGATACTGGCCGAGGTCGACCGGATCCTGGACGAACTGGACCTGGAGCACCGCAGTCGGCGGCTGATGGAGGAGCTGGACCGGGCGTCGCTGGCCGGCCGGGAGCGGTTCTCCCGCCTCACCGGGCTGCGCCGCGGCCGGCGGCGGGAGGAACGGGAGCGCCCGGCGGCGGGGGCCGGGCGCTGATGGGGGGTGAGGGGGCGGCGAGGGAGCAAGGGGGCGACGGGGAGGCGGCTGCGGTCAGGGCATCAGCCAAGGCTGCTGCGGCAGCGGGTGGCCGGTCTCCAGGTAGGTCTTGAGGTTGGACAGCACCGCCGACCAGCCCCGTTCGGCGTCCGCGCGCTCGGGCTCGTCGGCGAGGTCCTCGTGGGTGACGGTGAGCCGGGTGAGGTCCTGCCAGTGCCGCAGCTCGAAGGTGACCCGGGAGGGCCCGCCGGGGCGTTCGCCCTCCGGTCCGCCCCAGGTGGTGACCAGCCGGTGCGGGCGGTCCGCCACCTCGACGGTGCCGATCACGTCGGCGATCCCGGAGTCGTCGGTGCGCCGGTGCTCCCAGGGCTCGCCGGGCAGCCAGGTGGAGACGTTGCGGTGGCCCCAGTAGAGGCCGGACTCGTCGGCGTTGGTGAGCGCGTGCCAGACCCGTTCCGGGGTGGCGCGCAGGTAGACGGTGCTGCGGTGGCGGAAGGCGGTCACGGCCTCAGCCCCCGGCCGCGTCGAGCAGCTGCTGGATCTCGATCTTCCCCATCCGCATCATGGCCGCCGTCACCCGGTCGGCCTTGGCCCGGTCCTCGCCGCCGACCAGGTCGAGCAGGATGCGCGGGGTGATCTGCCAGGAGAGGCCGTAGCGGTCCTTGAGCCAGCCGCACGGGCCCGGCTCGCCACCGTCGGCGGTGAGCTTGGTCCAGAGGTCGTCGACCTCCTGCTGGTCCTCGCACTCGACCTGGAGCGAGATCGCCTCGGTGAAACGGAACATCGGGCCGCCGTTCAGCGCCGTGTAGGGCCGGCCGGCGAGTTCGAACTCGACGGTCATCACCGTGCCGGCCGGCACGGGGGCGCCCTCGCCGTAGCGGGTGACCTTGGTGATCGCGGAGCCGGGGAACAGCGAGGTGTAGAGGGCGGCGGCGGCTTCGGCCTGGTCGTCGAACCAGAGGAAGGTGGTGATTTTCTGCATGGGCCCGACGGTAGCGGCGGGCTCCGACAGCGCGGCCGAGCCACGGCCGGGGGTCACCGGTTCGGCGCCCCCGGCCGGTCTCGGCACGCCCCTGGGTCAGTGCACCCAGCCCGCGTAGCGCTGGACGAAGCGCTGGCCGGTGTGGGCGGTGACCACGACGTCGTAACGGCCCTGCTTGTCCAGCGGCCAGGACAGGTCGACCTGCTTGCCGGGCTTGACCCAGACGGTCTGCGGGCTGCCCGCGAAGTCGTTGGGCGCGGCGGTGAACGCCACGTCCGTCAGACCGTCGTTGGCCACCTGGAGGGTGAGCTTGAGGCTGCCGTGCAGGTCGGCGGTGACGATCGGCACGCCGATGTCGTTCTGGCCGTCCTGCCCGTCCCGGACGACCGTCCCGGCGAAGCGGCGCACGAAGCCGTCCGGGCCGTGCACGGTGAAGTCGTAACGGCCGTCGGTGGCGGCCGCGTCCCAGACGTACGTGGCGTTGGCGCCGGGGGCGACGGTGTACGGGGTGCCCGCGAACGGGAGCAGGATGTTCGGGTAGACGGTGTACGGGAAGGCCACCGAACCGTCGTTGCTCATGGTGCAGGTGACCTTGCCGCTCCTGCGGTCCACCGCGACGTCGGCCCAGGGCTGGTAGGGCAGCGGGCGGTGCGGGCGCTCACCGCGCTCCTGGACGGGCATCGCCTGGGCACCGGTGGCGGGGAGGGCGACACCGGGCAGCTTGGTGCCCGCGTCGGCCTTGGCCATCAGGGCGTTGGTGTCCGGCAGCTTCGGGATCGAGGTGTCCGGGGCGGCGAAGTCGAAGCAGCTGGTGAGGTCGCCGCAGACGGCCCGGCGCCAGGCGGAGATGTTGGGCTCGGCCACGCCGGTCACCACCTCCATGAAGCGCAGCACCGACGTGTGGTCGAACACCTGGGAGTTGACCCAGCCGCCGCGCGACCAGGGGGACGCCACCCAGAGCGGGACGCGGTTGCCGAGGCCGATGGCGCGCCCCTGGGTGAACTCCTCGGGGGTGCCGGGCTCGGGGGTGGGCGGGACGACGTGGTCGAAGTAGCCGTCGTTCTCGTCGTACATGACCAGGAAGACGGTGTGCTGCCAGACCTCGGGGTTGGACATCAGCGACTGCAGCGCCTGGTTGACCCAGTGCGCGCCGTAGGCCGGGCCGGCCTCCGGGTGCTCGGAGAACAGGTACGGCGCGACCAGCCAGGAGATGGTCGGCAGGGTGCCGTCCTTGCAGTGGCGGTCGAAGTCGGTGGGGTCGAACTTGGTCATCGCGTTGACGTAACGCGGGTCGTCCTGCGGGAAGTTGTGGAACTGCTTGAAGTAGGAGAGCGCGTTGTCGTCGTAGTCGCCGGTGCGGTCGTCCTTGCTGGGGTTGTGGTAGACCCGCCAGCTGACGCCGGCCGTCTGGAGGCGCTCCGCGTAGGTGGTCCAGTCGGCGACGGGGTTGTCGGTGACCGGGGTGTTGTCGATCCAGGGGCCGGTGGTGCCGTCGCGGCCGGGGCCGGAGGTGCCGGTCCACAGGTAGAGCCGGTTGGGGTCGGTGGGGCCGGCCAGCGAGGTGAAGTAGGCGTCGCAGAGGGTGAACGCGTCGGCCAGGGCGTACTGGAAGGGGATGTCCTCCCGGGTGAAGTAGCCCATGGTGCGCTCGCCCTTGGCGGCGATCCACTTGTTCATCGCGCCGTTGTTGATGGCCTGGTGGCCGGTCGCCCAGTCGTGGGCGAGGCCGCCGGCGTTCTGCGCGTTGTACTTCGAGGTGTCCATCCGGTACGGCAGCATCGCCCCGCCGTCGCTGCGGCGGGCATCGGGCTGACGGAACACGTCGGTGCCGTCCGGGAACTGGAGCGCCTGCTTGTCGCCGAAGCCGCGGACACCGCTCAGGGTGCCGAAGTAGTGGTCGAAGCTGCGGTTCTCCTGCATCAGGACGACGACGTGCTTGACGTCCTTCACGGTGCCGGTCAGGGCGGTGGCGGGCGCGGCGGCCGGGGCGGGGGCCGCCGGAGCGGCGTCGGCCCGGGTGGCGGCCAGGCCGGTCAGGGCGGTGGCGCCGACGGCCGCGGAGGCGCCGACGAAGGTGCGGCGGGAGAGCTCGGACATCACGAACTGGCCTCTCAGAGCTGGAAGGTGGCGACGGCGGCGGCGGTGTCGGAGGGCCACTCGTTGGCGGCGGTGTTCGGCTCCGGCTGGGGCCAGTCGGCGACCAGGGTGTGCGCCTCGACCAGTTTCAGCGCTCCGGTGTACTGGACGACGTCGATCCGGTCCTGCGGCTCGGGGCGGTCGCCGCGGCGCTTGCGGGTGGGCGACCAGGTCGCGCCCGGGACCTTGGCCGGGTCGCGGTTCTCCTCGCGGAAGGTGTCGGTCAGCCCGGCGGCCTGGAGTTCCTTGGTGACCGGCCAGGCGAGCGCGCCGACGCCCTGGTGGGCGGCGGCGGTGGCGGCCGTCCAGTCCAGGTGGGAGGGCGAGGACAGCGCGCCGGCCAGCACCACCGGGAGGCGCCGGGCGGCGTCCGCGCGCACGGCGGCGGCCAGCGCCTTGGCCTGCTTGAGCCGCAGCGAGGCGTTCTCGGCAGCCAGCACCTGGGCGGCGGTGGCACCGTCCTGCACGGCGTACGGGCCGTAGCCCGCCTCGTCGAGGTGTGCGGCCCAGAACCGGACGGCGCGGCCGCCGGGCAGCTGGACGGTGGCCGCGACGGCGGGCAACTCGGCGGTGGCCGCGGTCGGTTCGGTGAGCGGGTAGCGGCTGAGGATGCCGACGCTGCCCGGGCTCTGGAGGGAGTACCAGCCGAGGGCGTCGGCCAGGGTCTTCGCCCGCTCGCCGGCCGTCTCCTGGAGGGCGAGCACGTCCAGCCCCTGGGCGAGGACGACCCGCAGCTGCTTCTCCAGCGCGTCGGTGCAGCCGTTGCCGGCGTCGTGCAGGTTCCAGCTGGCGGCCTTGAGCCGCGGCGGGGCGGCCTGGTCCACGACGGGGACGAGCACGGTGACGGTGTCGGTGGCGCCGGTGCTGTCCTTGACGCCGACCACGACCAGCTCGGGGTTGCGGGCGGCGGCGGGCGCCGTGCCGGTGATCGTGCCGTCGGCGGCGACCGAGGCCCAGGCCGCGCCGCCGAGCTTGCGGTAGGCGGCCGAGCCGGGGGCGTTGCCCGCCGGGCGGGACCAGAGGCCGCCGAGCCGGATCCGCACGGCCGCGCCGGGGGCGACCGGGGTGGCGGTGAAGGAGTCGACGACGGCGTGCGGGCGGACCACCGGGGGCTTGGGGCGGAAGCTGAACGGGGCGGTCCGGGCCAGGACGCCGTAACCGTCCTTGGCCAGCAGGTAGGCGGTGTACGGGCCGCCGGTCAGCGCGGAGGTGTCGAGCTGGACGTCGCCGGAGGTGCCGGGGGTGTACTTCCAGAGCAGCGAGGAGCCGGTGCCGGGCTGGCGGCTGCCGTCGTAGATGCCGACCCAGTTCTTGGCGTCGGGGGCATCGGTGGTCCAGTGGAAGGTGAGCCGGTCGCCTTCGGCGGGGCTGCCGGATGAGGTCGGGGTCAGGGCGCTGCCTGCGGCCACGGTTGTCCTGTCCGCCGCCGACGGGCCCGGTCCGCCGGGGGACGGCGCCGGGGCCGCACGCGGCTGGTCACGGAGGCTGGGAGGGAGGATGCCCGCAGTTGGCTGTACAACTAGGGGCGGGCTCATTCATCCGAAGGTCAGCGACCGGGACGTGAACGGCGCGTGACGGGGCATCGGGCGGTTCGGGAACTCCGTGGCGCGACCGGCTCCGGACATGCGCGGAGGGCCGCGACGGGTGATCCGTCGCGGCCCTCGGGGGCGGGCTCGCGGTGCGGCCTTGCGGCGGCCTTGAGGCCGGGGCCTCGGGCCGGGGCGATCAGGCCAGGGCGAGGAAGAGCTTCTCCAGTTCGGCCTCGCTCATCGGCGCGCCGTCCTCGTCGGCGGCGGCCATGCACTGGCGCATCCCGCTCGCCACGATCTTGAACCCGGCCCGGTCCAGGGCGCGCGAGACGGCGGCGAGCTGGGTGACCACGTCCTTGCAGTCCCGCCCCGCCTCGATCATCGCGATCACCCCGGCCAACTGGCCCTGGGCCCGACGCAGTCGGTTCAGGACCGCGCCGACCGCCTCCTCGTCCACCTGCATGTCCGGGCCGCCTTTCACCTCGACTGTCGATGGACAAGTGTACCCGGTGGGGTATTCATTCCCGGCTGGACGAAGATCGTCCCGCAGCGGGCGGCGGGATCAGCGCCGGGCCAGCCGCCGCTCGCCCGCGGCGCCCGTCGCGTACGGCAGCTCGTAGTACGCGAACACCTCGGGCTCGTCGGTGGCGGGCAGGATGTCGTCGGTGCCGATCGCCGGGGCGTCCTTGACCTTGCTCCGCGGGTGCGCCACCCGCAGGTAGGCCGGACCGGCCACCGCCCCCTCCAGCGGGACGAAGGCCAGGCGGCGCTTGGCCATCACGCCGATCGTGACGGTGGCGAAGAACGGCTCGTCGGTGGACGTCTCGACGTAGACCGACTCCAGCGTGCCGATCCGCTTGCCGTTCTCGTCGACCACGTCCTGGCCCCGCCACTCGCGGATGTCTGCCATAGCGATTCCCATGGACCCGGACCTCCCGTGTCACGCGCTGCCACTGCCGTCGGCCCCTGCCGCCGGCCCCCGGAGTTCCCATCCTCCGCCGGGACCGCCGCCGGGGCACCACGAAAGGGACATACGGGGGCGAGCCGGCCAACCGCCACCAGGGCACTGACCTGGGCTTTAGGCTGTCCGCCGACGTTCGGGAACAGCCCGCCCGGGGAGCGCCCCGGCCGGGACGGCCAGAGGGGCGGCAGGCATGGGGTACACGAGCATGTGGGAGTCCGGCGACCCCCGGATACCGGCCGACCTGCGGCCCGACACGCCCCACCCGGCCCGGATGTACGACTACTACCTGGGCGGCAAGGACAACTTCCCCGCCGACCGCGCCGCCGCCGAGAAGGCGCTCGCCGCCAACCCGGAGTTCCGCTCCACCGCCCGGGCCAACCGGGGCTTCCTGACCCGGGCGGTGCGCTGCGTCGCCGGGCTGGGCGTCGACCAGTTCCTCGACGTCGGCACCGGCATCCCCACCGCCGGCAACACCCACGAGATCGCCCGGGCCGTGGACCCGGCCGCCCGGGTCGTCTACGTCGACAACGACCCGATCGTGCTCAGCCACGCCCGCGCGCTGATGGCGGGCTCCGGGCCCGGACGCACCACCGTGCTGCGGGCCGACCTGCGGGAGCCGGCGGCGGTGCTGGAGGCCGTCCGGGCCGAGGGGCTGCTCGACTTCTCCCGGCCGGTCGGGCTGGTGCTCGCCGCCGTGCTGCACTTCCTGCGCGACGAGGACGAGCCGTACCGGGCGGTGGCCACGCTGCTCGCCGCCCTGCCGTCCGGCAGCCACCTGGTGCTCTCGCACGGCACGGCCGACTTCATCCCCGCCGCGGTGCGGGACCGGGTCACCGGCGTGTACGACAAGGCGACCGCGCCGCTGGTCGGGCGGAGCCGGGAGCAGGTGCGGGAGTTCTTCGACGGGCTGGAGCTGCTGGAGCCCGGGGTGGTCACCGTTCCGCTCTGGCGGCCGGAGGGGGAACCGGCCCCGGGCGCGGAGCGGGTGAGCATGTACGGCGCGGTGGCGCGCAAGACCTGACCCGGCGTCACATGCGGTGCGGTGGAACGGGGTGGTGCTGGCCGGAGTGCCGATTGGGGGGTTTTTACCACCGCCCCGGCCCCGGGGCCCCGGCTACTGTCGTCGGGACGGCTCCGGAGCGGGGCGGTCGCACGGGGTCAGCACGCCACGCACGCGCATGACTTGGGGGGAACCACCATGGTCCACGACCGCCGCCACGTCCACCGACTCACCTACCGCTACGCCGGGGTCGTCCTGGCCGCCGGGCTCGCCACCGCGGTGCTCACCGCCTGCGATCCGGTCGGCACCTCGTTCAGCGACGACGCGACCGTGTCCGACAAGGTCACCGCGGTCAAGCTCGACAACTCCTCCGGGGACGTCACCGTCCACGGCAGGACCGGCACCGGGGGCGTCTCCGTCCACCGGAAGATCACGTACCACAGCGGCAAGCCCGGCACGAGCACCCGGGTCGACGGCGGGGTGCTGGTCCTCGGCGGCTGCGGGCACAACTGCTCGGTGGACTACACCGTCGAGCTGCCCGCCGGACTGCCGGTCAGCGGCGGCACCTCCGCCGGCGGGATCCACCTCTCCCAGATCGGCGAGGTCTCCGTCCACACCGACGCCGGGGACATCTCCGTCGACCAGGCCGCCGGCTCGGTCGACGTGCGCACCAACAACGGTGAGATCAAGGGAACTTCGCTCAAGGGCGACCGGATCCAGGCCAAGACCGACAACGGCGGGATCAACCTCACCCCCGGCAAGGCCCAGGACATCAAGGCCAGCACCTCCAACGGCGAGATCCACGTCACCGTCCCCGCCGGCTCCTACCACGTGAGCGCCGGGACGGACATCGGCGAGAAGCACATCGGCGTCCAGAACGACCCCAACGGCAAGTACAAGCTGGACCTGGGCACGGACATCGGCGACATCACCGTCAAGACCGGCTGACCGGCCCCGGGCCGGGGGCGCCGGCGCTCCGGGGGCGCGTGTCGGTCCGCGCGCACCCGGAGCGGGCGGGGCAGAGGGCCGGAGGGTCAGAGGGCGGTCTGGACCTCGGCGCGGTGGCGGATGTACTCGTCGGGGTGGGAGCGGGCGATGGTGACCGCCGCCTCCACCAGGGTGTGCAGGTCGGCCGGGTAGGCGCGCGGCACCAGGGGCAGGCCGGGCAGGATGCAGCGGCGGACGTCCAGGTCCTCGTTGCCGACGAACTCCCGCAGTGCGGCCCGGTTCCAGCTGTCGCGGACCGTGGCGCCCTCGTCGGCGGTCGCGTGCCGGCCACCGCGGACCGTCAGCGCCGTCCAGTACCAGGCCCGGGCGGCGCCCGCCCGCTCCGGGTTGGTGCCGGTCCGCAGGTAGTCGAGCAGGGCCAGCCGGACCCGGCGCTGGCCGAAGGCGATCAGGGCGGGCTCGACGAAGCGGCGGTTGAAGCTCGGGTTGGGGTCGTGGACCGCCGCCTCCAACAGCGGCTCGAAGTACTCCTCGGGCAGCTCGGACCGGCCGGTGAGCGCCTTGTGGACCTCCCATCGGGCCGCACCGGCGTAGTCCGCCCCCGTCGCGACCTCGGCCCCGAGCACGCGGAGCAGACGCGCGAGCCGCAGCTCGAACGCCTGCGACCCGCCCCCCGTGCGCTCGGGCAACGGCTGGAGAATCCGCACCTCGCCGGCCGTGTCCTTGGTTTCCACGAACATCCTCCTCATTCTGAGTCATCGGAAGACTACTCGCTGATACACCAGTTCGGCGTCGGTTTTCGGCCAGGACCGGATCTTGAACGGCTTCCGCGACGGAGGATTGACGTTGCGTCAGGCCGGGCGGCCGGGCGGGACCAGCCCGGACTGGTAGGCGATCGCGACGAGCTGGGCGCGGTCCCGGGCGTCCAGCTTGGACATCGCCCGGTGCACATGGGTCCGGACGGTGAACGGGCTGACGAACATCCGCTCGGCGATCTCCTCGTTGGTGAGCCCGGTGGCGGCCATCGACATCACCTCGCGCTCACGGGCGGTGAGCACGGCCAGCCGCTCGGCGGACGCGGCGGCGGCCGGGTCGGGCTGGGCGAGGAACTGCTCGATCACGGCGCGGGTGGCGGCGGGCGAGAGCAGGGCCTCGCCGGCCGCGACGGTGCGAACGGCGGCGAGCAGTTCCTTCGGGTCGGCGCCCTTGCCGAGGAAGCCCCCGGCGCCCGCGCGCAGCGCCTGGGCCACGTACTCGTCTATCTCGAAGGTGGTGAGGATGAGCACCCGGGTGCCGGAGAGCTCCTCGTCGGCGCAGATCTCGGCGGTGGCGCCGAGGCCGTCGGCGCCGGGCATCCGGATGTCCATCAGCACGAGGTCGGGCTTGGTGGCCCGGGCGAGTTCGACCGCCTCCCGGCCGTCGGCGGCCTCGCCGACCACCTCCATGTCCTCCTCGGCGTCGATCAGCATCCGGAAGGCGCCACGCAGCAGGGCCTGGTCGTCGGCGAGCAGCACGCGGATGGTCATGCGCGGTCCTTGTCCTTCCGGATGGCGTGATCGGGTCGGGTCGGGTCGGCGGGGGCGGCCCGGTCGGGGGAGCCGACGGGGCCGGTGGGGCGGTCGGAGTCCGTGGGGTGGCCGGAGCCGGTGGGGCGGACGGGCCGGACGGTGCAGTCGCGCCAGAAGGCGTGGGCGGGCCGGTCCCTGGCGGCGTTCGGGGCCGGGTGGCCCGGTCCGGGCGTGCTCACGGCCCGGGCGGTGTCCACCGCCGGGGGCGCGACGTCCTCCCGGGCACCGGTGCGCAGCGGGAGTTCGGCGGTGACCAGGTAGCCGCCGTCCGACTGCCGGTCGGCGGTGAGGCGGCCGCCCACGGCACCGGCCCGTTCGCGCATGCCGATCAGGCCGAAGCCGCTCTCGCCCGGGGCGGGCGGCGGCAGCAGGGCGGTGCGGGGGCGCCCGGGTCTGGTCGGGCGGCTGTTGGCGACGCTGACGGCGACCCGGCTGCCGCTGTAGGAGAGGGTGACCTCGGCGTCGGCGCCGTGGGCGTGCTTGGCGACGTTGGTCAGCGACTCCTGGACGATCCGGAAGGCGGTGAGGTCGACGCCGGGCGACAGCGGCCGGGCCTCCCCCTCGACGGCGAGCCGCACCGGCAGGCCCGCCCGTTCGAAGGCGTTGATCAGCTCGGGCAGCCGGTCGAGGCCGGGGGCGGGTTCGAGCGGGGCGGGTTCCTCCGCGCGGCGCAGCAGGCCGACGGTGGCGCGCAGCTCCTGGAGGGCGGAACCGGTGGCGTCGGTGATGTGGCTGAGCACCTCGCGGGCCTGCACCGGGTGGCTGTCCATGAGGTGGACGGCGATGCCGGCCTGGGCGTTGGCGAGGGCGATGTGGTGGGCGACGACGTCGTGGAGGTCGCGGGCGATCCGGATCCGCTCGTCGGCGACCCGACGGCGGGCCTCCTCCTCGCGGGTGCGTTCGGCGCGCTCGGCGCGTTCCTCGATGGCGGCGAGGTGGGCGCGGCGGTTGCGGATGGAATCGCCGAGGGCGCCGGGCAGCAGGGCCCAGGCGAGGACGCCGAGCCGCTCGCCGAGCGGGCCGCCGGGGCCGAGGAACAGCGATATCCCGCTGAGCAGGACGGCGGTGACGATGGAGGCGCGCAGCGCGGTGGCGCGGTCGGTACGGGTGGCGAGGGAGTAGAGCGCGAGCAGCAGCGGGGTCGCCAGCGTCGGGGTGAGCCGGGGGCTGACCACGGCGAGCAGCATCGTGCAGAGCAGCGTGACGGCGACCACGGCGCGCGGGTGGCGGCGGTGGAAGAACACGACCACCGCGGCGATCAGGGCGAGCAGGCCGGTGGGCAGGTCGACCGGGGCGAAGCGCCCGCTGTTCTGGTCGATCGTGGCGCCGAGGGCGGTGATCCCGATCAGGGCCGTGCCGCCGGCGATGTCGAACGCCCGGGGGTGCTCACGGCGCAGGCGCTGCCAGGTGTCGCTCATCGTCCTGTTCTCCGGGTCGGGGTGCCCTGGCGGCACCCTCGCCGGGTTCTGCCAGTCGGTGTCGCGCCGCGCCCCGGTGCGGGGTGCGGAACGCCGAGCCGGGGCCTGCGCGCGGACGGCGGCCCCGACAGCAACGGTAACGGGTGGGGCTCGAACCGTTGTCCGAGCCGGGTGGCGCCGGGCCCAGGCCCGGACAGGACCTAGACGGTGACCGGCTCCTTGGCCGGTGCCGGTTCGGGGGCGGCGGTGTGCAGCTTGCTGCCCTCGACGTCGACGTCGGGTATCAGGCGGTCGAGCCAGCTCGGCAGCCACCAGGCGCGGCGGCCGAGCAGGGCGAGGACGGCCGGGACGATCGTCATCCGGACCACGAAGGCGTCGAAGGCGACGGCCGCGGCGAGGCCCAGACCCATCATCTTGATCATCGGTTCGCTCATCCCGATGAAGCCCGCGAAGACGGCGATCATGATGAAGGCGGCCGCGGTGACCACCCGGGCGTTGTGCCGGAATCCGGTGACGATGGCCTCGCCCGGCTCCTCGCCGTGGACGAAGGCCTCACGGATCCGGGTGACCAGGAACACCTCGTAGTCCATGGCGAGGCCGAAGACCACGCCGATCATGAAGATCGGCATCATGCTCATCACCGGACCGGTCTGCTCCACGCCGATCAGGTCGGCCAGCCAGCCCCACTGGAAGACCGCGACGACCGCGCCGAGCGCGGCGGCCACCGAGAGCAGGAAGCCGAGCGCCGCCTTGAGCGGGACGAGGACGGAGCGGAAGACCACCAGCAGCAGCAGGACGGCCAGGCCGACGACCACGGCGAGGTAGGGCAGCATCGCGTCGCTGAGCTTCTGCGAGACGTCGATGTTCATCGCCGTCGTACCGCTGACCAGCACCGTCGCCCCGGTGGAGGCCTTGAGGCCGGCCGCCTGGCCGCGGATGGTGTGGACCAGGTCCTTGGTCGCGCTCTCGGCCGGGCCGGTGGCCGGAATGGCGTTGAGCAGGGCGGTGTCCCCCGCCTTGTTGAACATCGGCGGCGTGACCGTGACCACGCCCGGCACGGCCGAGACGCTCTTGGCGACCTCGCCGGCGGCGGCCTTCGGGTCCGCGGTGCCCTTGACGTCCACCAGGACGGTCAGCGGCCCGTTGAAGCCGGGGCCGAAGCCCTCGGACAGCAGGTCGTAGGCGCGGCGCTGGGTGGTGGAGGTGGGCTTGGCCTCGTCCCCGGGCAGGCCGAGGCGCAGGTCGAGCGCGGGAGCGGCGAGCACGCCGAGGCCGACCACGCCGAGCAGCAGCACCGCGAGCGGGCGGCGCACGATGAACCGGGCCCAGCGGGAGCCGCCGTTCTCCTTGGCGCCGACCGGCCGCGCCGCGCCGTCGCCGTCGGCCTGGGCCTTGCGGGTCTTGCGGGGCAGCGCCCGGCGGCCGATGAAGCCCAGCAGCGCGGGCACCAGGGTGAGCGCGACCAGCACGGCGATGACGACCGTCCCGGCGGCGGCCATGCCCATCTTGGCGAGCATCGGGATGCCGACCACGGAGAGCCCGGCGAGGGCGATCACCACGGTCAGGCCGGCGAAGACCACCGCGGAGCCGGCGGTGCCGATGGCCCGGCCGGCCGCCTCCTGCTGGGTGCGGCCCTCGGCGAGCTCGGCCCGGTAGCGGGACACGATGAACAGGGCGTAGTCGATGCCGACCGCGAGGCCGAGCATCATGGCGAGCGTGCCGGTGGTCGAGGAGAGGCCGAGCACGCTGCCGAACGCGGTGATCAGCGACATGCCGAGGCCGACGCCGATCACGGCGGTGAGCAGCGGCAGGCCGGCGGCGACCAGCGAACCGAAGGTGATCACCAGGACGACGGCGGACAGCGCCATGCCGATCGCCTCGCTGCTGCCGCCCGCGTCGGGCTTGGCCATCAGCGCGTTGCCGCCGATCTCGACCTTGAGCCCGGCGTCCCGGCCGTGCTGGGCGGCCTGCTGGAGGGCGTCGGTGGCGCCCTTGGACACCTCGCCCGCCTTGGCGGAGTAGCTGACCGTCGCGTAGGCCGTCGAGCCGTCCTTGGAGACCGCGCCCGGCATCTTGAACGGGTCCACCGCGGCCGTGACCTGCTCGCCGTGGGCGAGCTCGGCGACCGTCTTCTCGACGGCCTGCTGGTTCGGCCCGGCGGTGATCTTCTGCCCGGAGGGCGCGACGAACACCAGGCGGGCCGAGGCGCCGTCGGCGTGACCGCCGGGGAAGCGCTCGTTCATCAGGTCGAAGGCCTTCTGCGCCTCCGTGCCGGGCATCGAGAATCCGTCGTCGGGTGCGGCGGGCGCCTTCGCCGCCAGGACTCCGGCGAGCGCCAGCACGGCGACCCAGAGCAGGGTCACCAGCCGGCGCCGGGCGAAGGCCCATCGGCCAAGGCGGTACAGGATCGTTGCCACGGGGGAACGGGCTCCTTCGGATTCGGAAGCAGGTGCGCGGAGGGGACGGGTGCGGGAACGGGCCCCCCGGAGGCGGTCCGCTCGCAGCATGACCAATCCTTGATCGCCGACCCCTGCTCCGTCGTCGTCCCTGCGCAGGCCGTTTGCGTACTGCGGACGCAGTAGGGCCCTCCCCCGTACGGAGGAGCGCACGCCCCGCACCGGGAGCAGCCGGGAGCAGCCCGTTGGCCTGCGGCGGGAGCAGTCCCGGGTCACCCGGCCGGCCGGTGACGACGGGCCGCGACCGCCCCGGCCCAGTAGCGTGATGGGCCACTGGCCCGACCGTTTTGCCCCGGTCCGGGCCGACCCGTCCCGATCGGTGCTGACCCCAGCCCGCCGCCGGAGGTGCCCCATGGGCGTGCCAGCCGCCCGCATCGTGTTCGACGAGAACGACCGCGCTGCCGTCGCCGACGCCGTGACCGAGATGCTCACCACCGGTGCCCTCACCCTCGGCCCGTGGACCGAGCGGTTCGAGCAGGCCTTCGCCGCCGAGCACGGCGCCTCGCACGCCGTCGCGGTGAGCAGCGGCACGGCGGCCCTGGAGATCGTCCTGCGCGGTGTCGACGTGCGCGGCCGCGACGTGGTCGTCCCCGCCGTCACCTTCTACGCCACGGCCGGCGCCGTGGTGCACGCGGGCGGCCGCCCGGTGTTCGCGGACGTCGACCCGGCCACCCTGGCGCTCTCCCCGGAGACCCTGGCCGCCGCCCTCACCCCGGATACCGCAGCCGTCGTACTCGTCCACATCGGCGGGCTCGTCACGCCGGACGTGGACGCCCTGCGCGAGCTCTGCGACCAGCGCGGCATCCCGCTGGTCGAGGACGCCGCGCACGCCCACGGCAGCAGCCTGGGCGGCCGGGCCGCCGGGACCTTCGGCCTGGCCGGGGCCTTCTCCTTCTACCCGACCAAGGTCACCACCAGCGGCGAGGGCGGCATGATCCTCACCGAGTCGCCCGAGCTGCGCGACGAGGCCCGGATCCACCGCGACCAGGGCAAGGGCTCCTTCGGCACCAACCACCACGTCCGGCTCGGGTACTCCTGGCGGATGAGCGAGCTGCACGCCGCCGTCGGCGCCGTGCACCTGCGCCGGCTCAAGGAGTTCATCGAGACCCGCCGGGCCGTCGCCCGCCGCTACGACTCGGCGCTGGCCGGCGTCGACGGCCTGCGGCCGGTGCTCGAACCGCCCGGCAGCCGCGGCAACTACTACAAGTACGTGGCGCTGCTGGCGCCCGGCGTCGACCGCGCCGCCTTCAAGAAGGCGGTGGCCGAGGAGTACGGGGTGCGGATGTCCGGCGAGGTCTACGACCTGCCGCTGCACCTCCAGCCCGTCCTCGCCCCCTACCGGGGAGGTCCGCTGCCGGTGGCCGAGGACGTCTGCGCCCGGCAGGTCTGCCTGCCGGTGCACTCCGACATGACCGAGGACGAGACGGAGCTGGTCGTCGAGGCCGTCTCCACCGTGCACCGGCGGATGGCCGGCTAGCCGGCCTGCCGCGTAGCCGGACAGCCGGACAGACCGGACAGCCGGACCGAAAGGAGCAAGACCGTGCGGATAGCCGTCACCGGGGGCTGCGGGTTCATCGGCTCACACGTCGTGGACCACCTGATCGCGGCCGGCCACGAGGTGCTCGCCGTGGACACCACCGACAAGTACCTCAACCCCGACGCCGAACACGCCCGCCTCGACATCCTCGACCTGCCCGCGCTGACCTCGGCGCTGGCCGGCAGCGAGGTGGTCTACCACCTGGCCGCGATGGCCGACGTCGAGCAGGTGTCCGCCGACCCCGTCCGGGCGGTGCGGACCAACATCGACGGCACCGAGGCCGTCCTGGAGGCCGCCCGGCGCAGCGGACTGAGCCGCACCGTCCTGGCGAGCACCGTCTGGGTCTACGGAGCAGCCCTCACCGACGACCAACTCGACGGCGGGGAACAGGAGTTGGACGAGCACGTACCGATCGAGCTAGAACACAGCGGGCACCTGTACGTGGCCACCAAACTCGCCGCCGAGATGCTGGTGCACAGCTACCGCGAGCTCTACGGGCAGCACTTCACCATCCTGCGCTACGGCATCCCGTACGGGCCGCGGATGCGCGACGAACTGGTCGTCGCCCGGTTCGTCCAGGCCGCGCTGGAGGGGCGGCCGATCACCATCGCCGGGGACGGCCGGCAGAGCCGCAACTTCGTCTACGTCGAGGACCTCGCCGACGCCCACGTCCGCGCCCTCTCCCCCGCCGCCGAGGACCAGACCTTCGCCCTGGAGGGCTCCACGGCCGTCTCGGTGCGCGACATCGCCGACACCGTCGACCGGCTGCTCGGGCCGGTCACCATCGAGCACATCGACGGGCGCAAGGCCGACTACACCGGGCGGCGGATCTCCTCCGCCCAGGCCAAACGGCTGCTCGGCTGGTCGCCGAGGACCCAGTTCGCCGACGGCGTGCACCGCTACGCCGACTGGTACCGGGCCGGCGCCGCCGCCCCCGCCGCCGGCTGACCCGGAACGCCCGATGCCGCACGCCCTGCTGGTCTCCGGCTCGCTCGGCCAGGGCCACGACGTGATGGCCCAGGCCTGCGCCGACACCCTGCGCGAGCGCGGCTGGAGCACCGCCACCGTGGACGCGATGGCGCTGCTCGGGCAGCGGTCGGGCGCCGCCGGGGAAGCCGTCTTCCGGCGGCTGCTCGACCTGCCCGGGGTCTACGACGCGTTCCACTTCTCGGCGCTGCGCCCGGGCGCCCGGCTCGCCCTGCTCGCCGACGCGGCCGCGCGCAGCCGACTCGTCCCAGCGCTCGGCGCGCTCGTCGAGGCGCAGCGGCCGCAGCTGGTGGTCTCGGTGTTCGCCACCGCCAGCTCGGCGGTCAACCGGCTGCCGGGGCGGGAGTTCCGGCACTTCGTGTTCTGCACCGACGTCACCCCGCACCGGCTCTGGGTGCAGGAGGGCACCGACCTGTTCCTGGTCACCTCCGAGGTCGCCGCCTGCGCCGTGCGCCGCTACCGGCCCGACGCCGACGTCGCCGTGCTGCCCGCGCCGCTGCGGCAGCCGTTCTACCGGCCGCCCGGCCGGGCCGAGGCCCGGGCCGACCTGGGTGTGCCGGCGGACGCCGGGTGCGTGCTGCTGATGTCCGGCTCCTGGGGGCTCGGGCCGATCGCCCGCACCGCCGCCTCGCTGGCCGCCACCGGGCCGCACGTGCTCGCCGTGGCCGGGCGCAACCGGGAGCTGGAACTGCGGCTGCGGGCGGCCGCCCGCCGGGAACCGCGGCTGCACGCCTTCGGCTACACCGACCGGATCCCGGCCCTGATGGCCGCCGCCGACCTGGTCGTCACCAGCTCCGGCGACACCTGCAGCGAGGCCAGGGCCCTCGGGCGCCGGCTGCTGCTGCTCGACGTCGTCCAGGGCCACGGGCGGGACAACCTCCAGCACGAACTGGAGCTCGGCCATGCCGACGTGGCCACCGCGCGCCCGGCCGAGGTGGTCCGCAACGCGCTGGCCGCGCTGGGCCGACCCGAGCCCGACCCCTCGCCCGGCGCCACCCCGGACGCCTGGAGCAAGGGCTTCGGCGCGGCCCTGGAGCGGGTGGGACTGGGGTGAGCGGCCCTCAGCCGCCGTGGGCCTCGGGGTTCACCGTGCAGAAGAAGACCCGGCTGCGCTCCCGGTCGAAGAAGAACGACCCGGTGTACCGGCCGTGGGTGACCGAGCGGTCGTAGTCCTCGCTGTGCAGCCAGGTCGCCTGCCGGCCGTCGCCCAACTCCCTTTCCAGCACGTCCGGGAGGCCCGGGCAGCCGAGCGGCCCCGGCTGCCAGCTGCCGCCCCCGCTCCCGCTCCCGGTGATCGCGGCGAGCGTGGCGGGCTCGATCCCGGCGAAGCCGTCCACGCGCACATCGGTCGGGCCCGGTACCGCCGCCCGGGCGTCACCGGGCCCGCCGCCCAGCACCGCGCCGACCCACGTCGCTCCGGACAGCGGGCCCAGCTCCGGGAAGCGGCGCTGCAACGGCTCGGTGTCCGAGCGGAGTCGGGCCGGGGTCGGGGCGGTCGTGGCCGGACCGTCCCCGCCGGCCGACGAGCAGCCCGAGACCAGCGCCCCCGCAACGAGCACCCCCACGACCGCCACCGGCAGCACGGACGCCAGGGCCGCCGGCCCGACACGGGTACCGACCCGCTTCGACAACTCTCCGACCCCCACCTGGAATTGCCGACCGCATCGGGTGCGGTCGGACGGCTTCAAGGGAGGGTAAAGCGTCGGCAAGGCCCTGGTCCAGGAGCTTCCGGGCGCTTCCGGGCGCTTCCGGGCACTTCCGGGCGCGAACCCTAGGCCGGGATGTAGGTCGGGCCCTGGGTGTCCCGGATGTCCTGGGCGCCCTGGACGGTGGCGGTGGCGGTGCCGTAGCGGTCCGGGCCCGCCTGGGCCTGGGCGTCGGCGTCCGGCGCGACGGCTCCGCTCAGGGCCGCCGTGACGATGCCGGCCGCCGCGATCGCGTGCGCCAGTCCGCCTGACCAGTCGGGCATGGCTGCCTCCCCCGTTGTCGGCGCGCCCGCCCCCGTGGTGGGCGCGACCTCGTCGATGGTCCCAACTACCGTGCGCCGTGGGCAAGGGGTGGGACGGCGTGGTCCCGCAGCGGGCCGAGGGTCAGGGCGCGGGCGCGGCAGTGGGCGGCGATCAGCGGGAGGGCGGCCAGGGTGGCGCGCCAGGAGTCCGGGGCGGAGGTGCAGTCGGAGTCGTGCAGCAGGAGGGTGGCGCCGGCGGTGAGGCCGGGGCGGGCGGTGGCGTAGACGGACTCGCCGGTGGCCTCGGCCGTCCAGTCCCGCCCCCAGGCCGTCCACAGCACGGTGCGCAGGCCCAGCCGGCGGGCGGCCAGCGCCGGACCGGCCGTCAGTACGCCGTACGGCGGGCGGTACCAGTGCGGGCGGACGCCGCACAGGTCGGTCACCGCCTCGGCGGCGCGGCGCAGTTCGCGCAGGTCGCGGGCCGGGGCCGGGTACCACTGCTGCCGGTGGTGCCAGCCGTGCACGGCCACCTCGTGGCCGCGCAGCACCAGGTCCCGGCCGAGGTCCGGGGCCCGTTCCAGCATCCCGCCGAGCAGGAAGAAGGTGGCGCGGGCGCCGAGGGCGTCGAGGGCGTCCAGGACGTACGGGGTGCTGCGCGGGTCGGGGCCGTCGTCGAAGGTGAGGGCGAGGTGGCCCGGGGCGGTGCCGTACCCGGCGGTGCCGCGGGCCAGGGTGCGGCGCAGCGGCGGGAGGCGGACCGCTGCCGGGGCGAGGTGCAGGAACTCCAGGCCGGCCGCGAGGGCGAGGCCGGTGCCCGCCCGACGGGCCAGGGTCGCCAGGGGGGCCGGCGGAGCCGGGGGTCTCACCCGAAGCGGGCGGCCATCCGGCGGAACACGCCGGGCGCGACCCCGTGGATCCGGGCCGGGAAGCCGAGCCAGTGCGGGACGTAGAGGCGGTCCCGCTCGGTGGTGATGGTCGCGACCACGGTGTCCGCGACCCGCTCCGCCGAGACCGGGCGCGGGCGTTCGCGCTGGTACGGGGTGCCGCGGCGGTCGAAGAACGGGGTGTCCACCGCGCCGGGCAGGACGAGGCGGACGCCGACCCCGGTACCGCGCAGTTCGTACCAGAGGCTCTCGGCGAACATCGTCAGTCCGCCCTTGGTGGCCGAGTAGCCGGACTCGTCGCGCACGCCGACCTGGCCCGCCATCGAGCCGAGCAGCACGATCCGGCCGTGCCGGCGCTCCAGCATCCCGGGCAGCAGCAGCCGGATCAGCCGCAGCGGGGCGGCCAGGTTGACCTCGATCATCCGGTCGAGGGTGTCGGACGGGGTGTCGGCGAACGGGCCGCGCCAGCCGAGGCCGGCGCTGGCGACCAGGACGTCCACCCGCCCGGCGGCGGCGAGCGCGGCCTCGGCGAGGCGGGCGGCGCCGTCCGGCTTGTTCAGGTCCTCGGGGAGGGCGACGCCGCCGGTGCGTTCGGCGAGGGCGTCGAGGCGGGTGCGGTCGGTGCCGGAGAGCAGGGTCCGCCAGTTCGCGTCGGCCAGTCGGGTGGCGGTGGCCAGGCCGATGCCCGAGGAGGCGCCGGTGATCAGGGCGACGGGGCGGTCGGTCGACCCCGAGCGCCGGGGCCGGGCCTGGGCGTCCTCCGACGTCACGGCTTCCTCCGTCATCGCGCACCTGCCGGGTCCGTGGGCGTTCTGCCGTCCGTTTTGTCCGGCACGTCACCTTCGCACGGAGGAGCCGTCCGGGCTACCGGGGCGGTACGGCCGGCTGGGCCTCGGCGTCCGGGTGCGGGGCCGACAGTTCGGCCGGGCCGCCCTCCAGTTCGCCGAAGCGGGACAGCAGGAAGGTGCCGCCCACCGCGACCGCGAAGCCCGTCAGCGCGCACCAGGCGAAGCCGGGGCGCGCGGAGTCCCCCAGCGACACCACCCCGACCAGGGCCGGGCCGAAGGTCTCGGCCACCGTCCCGGCCGCCGTCGCCGCCGTCACCGTGCCGCGCTGCAGGGCCAGCGCGTACGCCAGGTAGCCGCCCAGTCCGCCGACCGCCAGGGCGTACGCGGCCGGATCGGTGAGCACGGCGGTGAGCGTGGAGGCGTCCAGGACCCGCACGGCGAGGCTGGTGATCCCGAAGCCGACGCCCGCCAGCAGGCCGAGGCCGGCCGCGGCCGGGGTGCCCTCCCGGCGGACCAGGACCAGGGTGGCGAGCAGCATCACGGCGGTGGTCGCCAGCAGCGCCCAGTGGAAGGCCGCCGGGGCGTACTCCCGGCCCTCCTTGCCGGAGCCCAGGGCCAGCAGGCCGAGGCCCACCACGACGGCGGCGATGCCCGCCGCGTCGCCGCGTCGCAGCCGTGCGCCCAGCAGCCAGACGGCGGCCAGGGCGGTGACGGCGAGGCTCGCGTTGGTGACGGCCTGCACCAGGAACAGCGGGAGACTGCGCAGGGCGACGATGCTCAGCACGAAGCCGAGGATGTCCAGGAGCGTCCCGAGGATGAACTGCCAGGACCGCAGCAGCGCGGCCAGCAGGCCCGCCCGCACCCGGTCCGCGCGCGGCGCCGACCGCGCCCCGCGCGCCTGGAACACCGCCCCGAAGCCGAAGCAGACGGTGGCGACCAGCGCGGTGGTGAGTCCCAGCAGCATGCGTCTCCCTCGCGGGGCGGCAGCGGTTCACCACTCAGTCTGGGCCCGGCGCGGCGGGGGTGCACGGGTGGACGGCGTCCCGACCGTCCCGGTTCGCCCTGGTTCGACCCGGGGCGAACCGCGGGATCAGGGCCGCAGCGCCACGCCCGCGTAGCCGGCCGCGTCGGCGGCGGGGACGGGGGCCTCGCCGGGGTCGGGCCGCCAGTGCTGGAGCGGGACGACACCCGGGTCGAGCAGGGTCCAGCCGTCGAAGAAGCGGGCGACCTGGACCCGGGTGCGGGCCTGGAGGGCGGTGCCGGCGGCCTGGTAGACCCCGACGATGCGCGCCGTCTCCTCGGGGGCGAAGTCGGGCGTCAGGTGGGTCATCACCAGCGCGCTGCCGGGGGCGAGCACCGCCTTGAGGCCTTCGACCAGCTCGTACGCGCCGCGGGCGTCGGGGACGAAGTGCAGCAGCGCGTTCAGCGAGAGCGCGAGCGGGCGGGTGAGGTCGATGGTCTCGCGCAGGCCGGGCGCCGCGAGCAGCCCGGCGACGTCGGTGACGTCGGCCTCGACGTACGCGGTGCGGCCTTCGGCGGTGCCGGTGAGCAGGGCCTGGGCGTGGGTGAGCACGATCGGGTCGTTGTCGGCGTAGACGACCCGGGCGTGGGGGTGGATGCCCTGGGCCACCTCGTGGAGGTTGGGCGAGGTGGGGATGCCGGTGCCGATGTCGAGGAACTGGTCGATGCCGGCCTGGGCGAGGGCTCGGGTCGAGCGGTGCATGAAGCCGCGGTTGGCCCGGGCGGCGTCGCGTACCCAGGGGGCGATGGCGAGGACGTGGCCGGCGGCCTCGCGGTCGGCGGCGAAGTTGGTGAAGCCGCCCAGGTAGTAGTCGTACATCCGGGCCGAGTGCGGCACGTTCAGCCGCAGGTCGACCCCGTCGTAGAGGCTCATGGCCCTCCCCCTCGGCTCCGTGGACACCGTCCGATTGCTGCCCACCGCGTCCGGGGGCCAATCGTCCCCCGGCCGGCCCGAATTCGCATGGAATCGGATGGGATGACAATCTGTATTCGCTTTGCAGCCTGGAGTGACGAGCCTGATGGAATGAGGATGGGCGCGGACAGCCCGACCCTCGGGTGGCCCGGTGCGCAGCCGACGGCCACGGAAAGCAGGCTCGATGACGATCGACAGGGGTGCCCCCGCGCGCGGGTACCGGGGCGGGACGGCAGTGGAGCACGCCGGTGCCGCAGGGGTGGAGCGGATGGCGGTGATGGAGCCGGGCCTGCGACTGGACCTCACCTACGCCGCCTTCTGCGAGACCCACGAACCCGCCTGGCACGCCCTCGCGTTGACCAGGATAGGCAGCCAGACCGACGCCGTACTGGTGGTCGAGGCGGTCAAGGCCGACCTGGCCCGCTGCTGGCCCCAGGTGCTGCGGTTCGAGGAACCGGCCGCGTACGCCTGGCGGTTGGCGAACCGGCACGTCGGGGACTGGGTCTCGGCCGAGGAGCCGGTCGAGGTGGAGGCGGTCACCTTCGCGGCGGTGATCGGGGCGTTCAAGCAGGTCGCCGACGGGCTGCTGCACAGCGAGGCGGACGAGGTGCGGCTGTACGCGGCGATCCTCGAACTGCCGGACCGGCAGCGGGACGTGGTGATCCTGCGCTACCTGCTGGGCCTGCACGCCAAGGTGATCGCGGCGTACCTGGGGCGGCCGGTGGCCACGGTGCACTCCAACCTCCGGCACGCCCGGGAGCGGTTGGCCCGCCGGCTCGGGGTGGGTGAACTGCCGGACCGCGGCGGCGAAGCGTGAACGCCGACGGGGTGGAGCGACGTGGGGACGGGACGGGTGCGGCCGACGGGGTGAGCGGGGAGCGTACGGCAGACGGGGGGCGCGCGGTGTTCCACGTGCCCCGGTCCGAACGTGCCCACGCCGAGCGGATCGCGGCCCTGCGGCAGGCCCGGATCACCGCCGCCCCGGCCCACCTGCCCACCGAGCACGAGCAGGCCGCCTTCGAACTCGGCCTGGTGGTCGCCCTGGTGCTGGGCGCGCCCTGTGCCTCCCGCGGGCTGGACCTGCTGGTCAACGCCCGCCGGATCCAGCCCGAGGGGGCCGAGGTGTTCGGCGCCCTGCTGTACGCCACCGGCAAGGAGGAGGGCGCCGAGTTCTGGTGGCGCTTCGCGGCCGGCTCGGGCAGCGGGACCGCCGCGTACTGCCTCCACCTGCACCACCTGATGCTCGGCGAGACCGACGACGCCGACTACTGGCGGGCCTGGTCCGAACAGCTGTCGACGGCCGAACGCCCACCCGGGCCGCGGCCGTTGCGGATGAGCCGGCCGCTGCTGCCGGAGGACGCGCGGCGGGACATCCTCGCCCGGGTGCACCGGGGGCTGGCCCCGCAACTGCCGCCCGCGCTGGTCGCGGTGATCGACCGGCTGCCGCTGCAGGACGGGGACGAGGAGGAGGTGCCGAACCCGTGGGGGCTCACCTCCGGCGCGACCTCGGCGTGCTCCTGGGACCCCTCCCGGGCGTTCGGCGAGGAGGAACCGCAGGACCGGCGGGACCCGTTGGGGTGACGACCCCCGCCGGCCCCGCGGTCCCACGTTCAGGTGAGTGCCGCGAACCGGGCGACGACCTCCGGGTCACGGCCGCTGCCCGCGGCGAGCCGCTCGCCGTCCGGGCCGAGGTGGTGGATCCGGTAGTGCTGCGGCGCCATCGCGGTGTCCCGGCCGGGGAGCGCGGCGACCACCGCGCGGTGCACGTCGGCGGGGGTCAGGTGGGGGTCGGCGGTGGTCAGGTCGACGGTCAACCTGCCGTCCTCGACCGTGACCCGACAGTCGGGGCGGAAGGACGGAGCGGGGTCGGGGCCGCCGCCGGGTCCGGTGTCCAGGCCGGTGTCCAGGCCGGCGTCCAGGCCGGTGTCCAGGCCGGTGTCCAGGGCGGTGTCGAGTGCGGCACCGACCAGGCCGCGGACGGCTGCCAGGTCGATCCGGGCCCCGTCGACGAGTTGCCAGTCACCGCCGCTCGCGTCGCCGCCGGCAGCAGCAGCGGGCGGGCCGGGGGCCGCGTGCAGCTCGGCGAGCGGGACGGGCCCCACGGCGGCCTTCGCGAGCAGGTCGAGCAGGGCCCGGGCGAAGCGCTCGGTCTCCTCGGGGTCGAGCACCTGGGGGCAGGAGATCAGGGCGAAGTCGAGGCTCCCGGCGATCCGCAGGATGGTGAACATCAGCCGGACGGGCAGCGGCGGGGCCGGCAGCGGGGTGAGTTCGGGGTCGGCGGTGGCGGCCGGCTGGGCGTCGGCGACGGCGGCCGGGATGGTGAGGCTCAGGTCGTTGACGACCACCTGGCGGGCGAACCGGGAGCCGCGCACGTGTGCGGCGTCCTCCACCAGCTGCCAGACCTGCTCGGCGTCCAGCATGCTGTGCCAGTAGGCGCTCAGCGAGGCCGACTTGGTACGCCCGATCAGCTGGTCGAGGTCGGCGGTGCCGGTGTCGAGCAGGATCAGGGCGTCCTGGGCGAGGGTGCCGACGTGGTCGAGCAGCGCGGCGCGCTGGCGGTTGGCGGAGAGCGCCGAGACGGCCAGCTCCGCACGCCCGGCCCGGTGGGCGACCAGGGCGGAGAAGGCGGCGAGCAGGACGACGGAGGGGCTCGCGCCGGTGCGGCGGCAGACCGCGGCGAGGTCGGCGGCCGCGGTGCGGGAGCGCACCATCAGGGCGGCGGGGCCGCTCGGCGGGCCGGTGATCCGGGAGTCGGCGAACACCACCTGCGGGCCGCTGCCCAGCACCCGGGCCCAGTGCCGCAACGCACCGGCCGCCCGGCGGCGGCCCTGTGGGCTCTGTTCGGCGGCGGCGATCTGGATCGGCGTCGGGGCGGTGACGGGCGGGAGCTCCTTCCCGGCCGCGAGGGCGTACCAGTCCTGGATCAGCAGGGCGGTGGCCGCGCCGTCGGCACCGGCGTGGCAGACCACGGCGATCAGCCGGAGCAGCTGCTGCCCGTCGACGAGCAGGGTGAAGCGGATCCTCGGCACGATGTCCAGAGGGACCGGCACCGCGACGTCGGCCTGCCCCAACTCGGCTGCCAGTGCGTCGAGTTCACGGACATCCAGACCACCCGCCTCGACCGCGGTGACGGCGAACCGGCCGTCCCCGCGCACCACCTGGCTCACCGGGAAGGCGTCCGGACCGGGGCCGGGCGGGAAGGAGGTGCGCAGCGACTCGTGCCGCTCGACCAGCAGCCGCAGCGCGTCCAGACCGGCGGCGAGCGAGGCGCCGGGCGGCACGGGCCAGACCGACTCCTTGTTGATCGCCTCGGGGGCGTCGCGCCGGATGCACCGGATCATGTTGTCCTGGCCCCGGGTGAGCGGCCCCGAGCCGCCGCTCGTCGCGGCGAAGCGGACGGTGATCCGCCGGTGCGCCCGGGTCGGGCCGTGCGGTGCCGCCTCGCGCGGGTCGGCGTCGTGCGGGTCGGTCTGGTGTGGGTCGGTCTCGTGCGGGTCGGCAGCTCGCGGTGCAGCGTGGTGCGCAGTCACGTCGTACGTGCCCTTCGGCTCGCCGGGAAGGTCTCAGCGGGGAGTACGGGCGGACGCTACCAGCGGCCGCCGGTGATCGTCCAGGCGAGCCGACGGTCAATCAACTCGCTGACCAGGCAAGGGAGTTGACCTGATCAGGACAGTCTCCGAGCAGAGCGACGGCAGCCCGGTACTGCTCCGGGACGGACACGTCGCGCAGCCCCACCGGACCGGCCCCGAGCGGGCCGGGATCCGCCACCGACAGCGGGGAGGGGCCCGCCACGGACACCCCGAGCGCCTGGACCAGCCGCCCGCCGTACGCCTTCACGCAAGCCTCCCGGCGACACCAGAGCACGGTGAACCGGGCCGCCCGCTCGGCGGGCTCGGCCGCCTCCGCGACGAAGCGCGCCTCCTCGAAGGGGAACCAGCGGGCCGCCATCCGCTCGGCGAGCCGGGCCTCCCGCAGCCGCTCCACGTCGACGCCGACCGCCCGGCCCTCGGCCAGGGCCAGCACCGCCAGCGACTCCGCGGCCGACCAGTTCACCCGTAACCCGCCCGCGCCCACCGGCTCCGGCTTGCCGTGCCGGCCCCGCCGCCAGACCACCTCGGCCGGGCGGATGCCGAGCCGCTCGGCGACCAGCTCCCGGACGGCGCCGCGCACCACGGTGAACCGGCTCCGCCGCACGGCGTCCGCCCGCACCGCGCGGGCCCGTTCCTCCGCGTCCAGCGTCCGCCACAGCCGGGCGACCACCTCGGCCGGCTGATCGGCGTCGATCAGCCGCAGGTCGACGGCGGTCACGGCTGGGCCAGGGTGCTCAGCACCCCGAGCCGGCGGTCCAGCCCGGCGACCAGCAGCGGGCGCCGCTGCGCCCGCCACTCGGGCAGCCGCTCGGCGAGCTCCGCCCATGGGCCGGTGAACGGCTGCGCGGCGCGCCCGTCGTCGGCGCCGGTCGCGTCCAGCACCGCCGCCCCGGGGCCCAGCTCCGCCGTCCGGGCCCGGACGGCGGACGCCGGGCGGTCGGCGGGGTGGTGCTGCTGCCGCACGGTCAGTCCCTCGCCCGGTTCCTCCTCGCAGACCAGCACCACCACGGCGTGCCGCCGGGGCAGCGCCACCGGCTCGGCCGGCTCGTAGTGCAGCGCGGTCTGTTCGGCGAGCACCACCACCGCACGGCGGCAGGCTCCGGTGCGGTGGTACTCGGCGGCCAGCCGCAGGGCGGTGAACGCCGCGGCGCTGCCCTGGTCGCAGACCGCGAAGGCCAGCGGCCCGCCGGGGACGGACCGGCTGAGCGCGAGCGAGGACGGTGCGCCGGGGCGCACGTCCGGGATGTCGAAGGCGAGGATCAGCAGGTCCACCGGCTCGTCCTCGCCCACCGCCTCGCGCAGCAGCCCGGCGGCCAGTTCCTCGTAGGAGTGGCCGACGCCCTCGCGCAGCAGGTCCTCGCGCAGCGGCAGGCCGTACGGGCGGACCAGGTCGGAGACGAAG
The DNA here is from genome assembly GCF_042266305.1 of Kitasatospora sp. NPDC056076. Classification (NCBI taxonomy): domain Bacteria; kingdom Bacillati; phylum Actinomycetota; class Actinomycetes; order Kitasatosporales; family Streptomycetaceae; genus Kitasatospora; species Kitasatospora sp. NPDC056076. The sequence goes on along the minus strand of NZ_JBHJWG010000011.1, from coordinate 138,446 downwards.
ACCCGCAGGTCGGGGTCGAGCGAGGCCTCCGAACGGCCGTCGGAGCACCGGGCGAGGGCCCGGGTGATCCGCAGTCCGGCCGGGGCGGGCGCACCGGCCGGAGCGGGAGCGCCGACAGGGGAACCGGGGGGACCGACGGGCACCCGGTCAGTCCTCGGCGATGAGGTGCCCGGCGACGTAGTCGGCCAGCTTGGTGACCGACCGCAGGTCGTCCTCGGTGATCTGCTCCACGTCCACCTGGATGTCGAGCGACTCCTCCAGCTCCAGGATGAGCTCGATGGTGCCGGCCGAGGTGAGGCCGAGGTCGTCGAACAGGCAGGCGTCCGCGGGGATCTCGGGCAGCTCGCGCTTGAGCACGCGTGGCAGGAGTTCGCCGATGCCGTGCAGGATCCGCTCGCGCAGCTCGGGGTCAGTGGTCTGGACCAGTGATTCTGACATGGGTGTCCCGTCCCGTCGTGCGTGTGGGAAGTGTGCTCTGGATTGACAACGTGGGAAACGCGCCCGGTGGTTCGAGCGGTCGACTGACGGATCGTCAGTACTGCATCACCATCGCGGAGAAGGTGGCCCCGATACCGGCGGCGGCGATCAGGTAGTGGTCGCCGCGGCGGATCAGCCCCCGCGTGGTGGCGGTGTGAAGATTGATGAGGCTGTCCGCAGCGAAACTGTGCCCGACCGACAGCACGTTGTCCAGCACCACCTGGTCGAGCGGATAGCCGATCCGCCGCGCTATCATCCGCCACGACGCCTGGTTGACGTTGTGCGGAAGCACCGCGGCCAGGTCGGAGAGGTCCAGACCGGCCTGCTGGAGGGCGGCCTCGATCGCCTCCACCATGACGTTCGGGTACTCCCGCTGGTAGCGGGCGAGCAGCTCCGCGTCCTCGGCCAGCCGGCCGTCGAACTCCGGGCGCTGGCGCACCGCGAAGGAGCGCACCCGGTGCTGCGGCCCGTCCGCGCTGACCAGGCAGGCGGCCGCGCCCTCGGCGAAGATCCCGGTCTCCGGCACCACCTGGGCGTCCTTGGTGAAGGTCTTCTCCCCCGCCAGCACCAGGGCGAGGGCCTGCGGGTCGGGATCGCCGGCCAGCAGTCGGCCCGCCAGGTCGATGGCCAACAGGCCCACCGCGCAGGCGTGGTGGGTCACGGTGAAGGCGCTCGCGTGCGCCAGCCCACGGCCGGCGAGCACCTCGTGCAGGGGGTTGAGCGGGTAGGGCACGGCCACCGGCATGCTGCGGGCGTGGATCACGAAGCGGACGTGCTGTTCGCGTCCGCGCAGCTCCGGCAGGTCGTCGAGGGTTGCGTCGAGCAGGTCGGGCAGCGTCCCGCCCGGATCCAGTCGCAGCTGGTCCAGGCCGTGGAAGCGGCGGAAGAGACGGAGTTGACGTGGGGTCAGGCCGATGCGCTCGCCCACCGCCTCGATGGGCACGGCGTGTGGGGGGAGGTGAACGGCCACTGCCTCCAGTGCGGTCACCCGGGCTAGTATTCCGACGCCCGCCTGGTCGCACAAGTGATCTCGGGCGCTTCTCCTGCGCGACCGCCTCCTCGGACGCCCTCGGAGCCGCCCTCCCCGGGCCGCCGGCGCCACGCGCGGGCCGCTCCACCGGGGCCGCCGCGCAACCCCACTCCGCACCGCCCTTGCGCACGCCACCCCGCACACCACTCCGCACGCCACTCCGCACCGTCGACCGGACGGGAGAACCTCCCATGTCAGACCGTGAACCAGCCCTCCCCGCGCAGCCGTTGAACCGGGTGTTGGCCGCCCTGCTGGCCGAGGTGGCCGGCGCGCCGCCCGCCTGGGCGGACCGGCTGACCCCGGACGCCCGCCTGGACGGCGACCTGCTGCTGGACGAGTGCGAACTCGCCGAGCTGGCCGTCCGACTGCCCGCACGCTTCGGCCCCGCCGCCGACCTGGCCGCCCTGCGGGCCGGACTGGACCTGGCCGCCCTGGAGGCGCTGACCGTCGCCGACCTCCAGGCCCTGCTCCCCGAGGAGGACCGCCGATGACCCGGTTCCTGCTGGTGATGCCGCCGCTCACCGGACACGTCAACCCGGCCGCGGGCATCGCCGCCGAACTGACCGCACGCGGTCACGAAGTCGCCTGGACCGGCACGGAGTCGGTGCTGCGCCCGCTGCTCGGCCCGGACGCACGGGTGCTCGGCACCGGCACCCGGGCCTTCCGGGCCCAGGGCGGGCACGGCCTGGCGGCGCTGCGCTCGCTCTGGGAGGGCTTCATCGTCCCGTACGCCCGGTTCACCGCGAAGCCGCTGGACACCCTCGTGCGGGAGTACCGGCCGGACGTGCTGCTGGTCGACCAGCACACCCCGGCGGGCGCCCTGGTCGCGCACCGGCACGGCCTGCCGTGGGCGTCCTTCGCGCCCGGGGCGATGGAACTGGGCCGCCCCTACCGGGCGTTGCCGCAGGTCGAGGCCTGGATGACCGGGCTGCTGCGCGGCCTGTGGGAGCGGGCCGGGCTGCCCGCCGAGGAGTACCTGGACCCGCGCTTCTCCCCCGCCCTGGTGCTGGCCACCACCGGGCCGGCGCTGACCGGCGGCGCCGCGCCGCCGCACCACGCGCAGGTCGGGCCGGTGCTCGCGCCGCGCCCGCACGATCCGGACTTCCCCTGGCAGCGGCTGCTGCCCGGGCGGCGGCGGGTGCTGGTCACCATGGGCACGCTGGCCGGAGAGCTGGGCGCCGACTTCCTCGCCCGGGCCGTCCGGGCGCTGGAGCTGTGTGGCCCGCAGGTGCAGCCGGTGTTCGCGGCGCCGCGCGAGCTGCTGCCCCCGCCGTCCGAACTCCCCCCGCACGCGGTGGCGGTGGACCGGGCGCCGGTGCTGGAGCTGCTGGCACGCGGCGAGCTGGACGCGGTGCTCTGCCACGGCGGGATGAACACCGTGGGCGAGGCGCTGGCGCACGGGGTGCCGCTGGTGACCGCGCCGATCCGGCACGACCAGCCCTTCGTCGCCGCGCAGGTGGCGGCGGCCGGGGCGGGCCTGCGGGTGCCGTTCGCCCGGGTCACGCCCGAGCGGCTGGCGGCGGCGCTCACCGCCGTACTCGACTCCACGGAGCACCGGGGCCGCGCGGTTCAGGTCGGCCGGGACCTGCTGGCGGGCGGCGGCGCGACGGCGGCCGCGGACCGGCTCGAGGCGCTGGGCCCTCGGCCGCAGCCCCCGGTGACCGCCCCGTGACCGCCCCTTAGCAGAACAGGTGATCACACGTCCATTGGTCTAGGCCATTGTCTCCGGGCCTGGTCCGCCTCTAGGGTGTCGCAGCAACACCGCCTTTCCCAGGCGCCGAGCCCGCCCTTTCCCGGGTGCCGTGGCAGCCCATCCCCGTACGGGAGTTCCGGTTGATCGAGACCGCGGGACTGCGCAAGTCCTACCGCAAGAAGACCTCCCGCCGAAGCGGCGAGGACTCCACCGTCGACGCCGTGCGCGGCATCGACCTGTCCGTCGCCGCCGGCGAGATCTACGGTTTCCTCGGCCCCAACGGCGCCGGGAAGACCACCACCCTGCGCATGCTGGCCACCCTGATCCGCCCCGACGGCGGACGGGCCACCATCGCCGGGGCCGACCTGTTCACCGACCCCGCCGGGGTCCGACGCCGGATCGGCTACGTCGCCCAGGGCGGCGGCACCACCGACACCGTCAGCGCCCGCGAGGAACTGGTGCTCCAGTCCCGGCTGTACGGCGCGGGCAAGGCCCGGGCCGTACAGGCCGCCGAGGACGCCCTCAAGGCCTTCGACCTGGGCGACTTCGGCGACCGGCCGTGCGCCACCTACTCCGGCGGCCAGCGCCGCCGGGTGGACATCGCCCTCGGGGTCATCCACCAGCCGCAGGTGCTGTTCCTGGACGAGCCCACGGTCGGGCTGGACCCGGCCAGCCGGGCGTACGTCTGGGAGGAGATCCGCCGACTGCGCACCGAGGGCATGACCGTGGTCGTCACCACCCACTACCTGGACGAGGCCGACGCGCTCTGCGACCGCGTCGCCATCGTCGACCACGGCCAGGTGGTGGTCGAGGGCACGCCCGAGGCGCTCAAGCGGGAGATCTCCGGCGACGTCGTGCTGCTCGGGCTCCTCCCGGGCGAGGACGTCGCCGAACGCGCCGCGGCGGTGCTCCGCCCGCAGCCGTACCTGCACCGGCTGGAGGCCAACGGCGACGAGGGGCTGCGGCTCTACCTGGAGGACGGCGCGGCCGCCATCCCGCGGCTGCTGCGCGCCCTGGAAGCAGCAGGCGTCACCCCCGGCACCGTGCAGCTCCAACGGCCCAGCCTGGACGACGTGTTCCTGGCCCGCACCGGCCGCTCGCTGCAGCAGTCCTGATCCAGCCCCACCGCCCTGCCTGCCCGACCCCCTGGGGAGACCGTGAAGCTCGCCCGCGACACCTGGCTGATCCTCCAGCGCCAGCTGCTGCTCATGATCCGCACCCCGATCTGGATCGCCGTCGGCATCATCCAGCCGCTGTTCTACCTGGTGCTGTTCGCCCCGCTGTTGAAGAAGGTGCTCACCCCGGACGGCTCCGGCAGCTACGCCGACACCTACCAGGTGTACGTACCGGGCCTGTTGGCCGTGCTGTGCATCTTCGGCGGGCTGTTCACCGGTTTCAGCCTGCTGGGCGAACTGCGGGCCGGGATCATCGAGCGCTCCCGGGTCACCCCGGTCAGCCGACTGGCGCTGCTGCTCGGCCGGGCCCTGCGCGAGATGGTGGCGCTGCTGGTGCAGGCCGTGCTGATCACCCTGATCGCGCTGCCGTTCGGCCTGCGGGTCAGCCCGCTGAACCTGCTGCTCGCCTACGTCCTGCTGGCCCTGCTGGCGCTGATGACCTCCGCGATCTCCTACGGGATCGCGCTGATGGTGCCCACCGACGCCGCCATGTCGCCGGTGGTGAACACCATCGCCCAGCCGATCGCGCTGCTCTCCGGGGTGCTGCTGCCGCTCACCCTGGCGCCGCAGTGGCAACAGCAGCTCGCCCGGTGGAACCCCTTCTACTGGGCGGTGGAGGGCATGCGCGCGCTGTTCTCGGGGCACGCCGGGGACCCCGCGGTCTGGCAGGGCCTGCTGGTGGTCGTGCTGATGACCGTCCTGGCGGTGTACTGGTCGGCCCGGCTGTTCTCCACCCGGGTGCGCTGACGCGGGTACGCCGACCCGGAGGTACGGAAGGGGCCCGGCTCGCACCCGCGAGCCGGGCCCCGCTGCCGTCTCCGCCCCGCTCAGGAGCGGATGAACTCCGCCAACTTGGCGACACCGTCGATGATCTGGGCCTGCGTCAGCGAGCTGATCGAGAGCCGGAGCCGGTGCTCGCCGCCGCCCGCCGGGTAGAACGGCGTCATCGGCGTCCAGAGCACCCCGAACTCCCGGGCGCAGCGCTCCATGGCCGCGTCGTCGGCCCGGAACGGCACCGTCAGCACGGCGAAGAAGCCGCCCTCGGGCCGGTTCCAGTCCACCCCCAGCCGGCGCCGCTCGGAGGCCGGGAAGTGCCGGTCCAGCTCCCGCAGCAGGGTGTCCATCCCGGCCGCGTAGTGGGCCGTGGCACGGGCGTTGGCGGCCCGCAGGCTGCAGTCGTGGGCCAGCAGCATGCCGCCGATGACGGCCTGGCTGAGCGCGGGGGTGTTGACCGTCGTCATGCTCTTCACCTTGGCCAGTTCGTCGGCCAGCAGACTGCGGCGCCCGCCCGGGCCGGCCACCCGCTGGTCCGCGACCACGTAGCCGACCCGCGCCCCGGGGAAGCAGGTCTTGGCGAAGGAACCCAGGTAGACGACCTGGCGGCGGCGGTCCAGCGCCTTGAGGGTGGGCCGCGGGCCCGGGGTGCGGGCGAAGAAGCCGTACGGGTTGTCCTCGACCACCAACAGGCCCTCCTCGGCGGCGGCGTCCAGCAGCCGGGTGCGGGCGGCGACCGGCATGCTGGTGCCCGAGGGGTTGGCGAAGTCCGGGACAACGTACAGGGCGCGCGGGCGGCGGCCCTCGGCCCGCACCTCCCGGGCGGCGGCGCGGACGGCCGCCGGGTCGGGGCCGCCGTCGGGGCCCTCGGGGACCGGCCGGGTGGTCAGGTCGAGCAGCCGGGCCGCCCCGGTCACGCCGACGTAGCAGGGCGAGCTGACCAGCAGCACGTCCTGCGGGCCGGCGCACAGGGCGCGCAGGGCCAGCAGCATGCCTTCCTGGGCGCCGACGGTGAGCACCACGGCCGCGGGGTCGACGGTGAGGCCCTCGTCGTTGGCGAGGGTGCGGGCGACCAGGTCGGCGATGATGCCCTTGGTGGGGCCGTACTGGAACAGCGCGGTGCGCACGGCGTCGCGGTCGAGGCCGCGGTCGGCCAGGTGGTCGAGGTAGCCGTCCAGGTAGGCGGGGACGTCCTCGGGTTCGAAGAAGCCCTCGTAGGGGCGGCCCGGGGCGAAGGAGACGGCGCCGGGGTAGCGGGTGGTGACTTCGTTGAGGAAGGTCATCGCGTCCAGCAGCGGGTCGGCGAGCGAGCCGTGCAGGTCGGCGAGGGCCAGGTCGGCCGGGTCGTCGGCGATCGTGCCGTCGGCGATCCGGTCGACGCCGGTCGGGTCGTGGTCGGTCGGGTCGTGGTCGGTCACCGCAGGGCCTCCCGGAGGCGGGCCGCCGCGTGGGCCTGGGCCTCGGCGGCGGCGTCCAGGGTGCCGGTCATGGCGAAGAAGCCGTGCGGCATGCCCTGGTAGCAGCGCAGGTCCACCGGGACCCCGGCCGCGCGGAGCGCCTCGGCGTACCGCTCGCCCTCGTCGCGCAGCGGGTCGTACTCGGCGGTGAGGACGGTCGCGGGCGGCAGGCCGGACAGGTCGGCGGCGCGCAGCGGGGAGGCGTACGAGGAGGCGCCGTCGGCCGGGTCGGCCAGGTAGTGGCCCCAGTACCAGGCGGCCGAGCGGCGGTTGAACAGCAACGGGTCGTCGTGCTCGCGCAGCGAGGGGGTGTCGGCGGCGTGGTCGGTGTTGGGGTAGACCAGCAGCTGGTGGCGCAGCGCCGGGCCGCCCTCGGCGCGCAGCAGCAGGGTCAGGGCGGCGGCGAGGTTGCCGCCGGCGCTGTCGCCGCCGACCGCGAGGCGGTCCGGGTCGATGCCGAAGTCCGCGGCCCCGGCGACCAGTTGCTCCAGGGCGGCGCGGCAGTCGTGCAGGGCGGCGGGGAACGGGTGCTCGGGGGCCGAGCGGTAGCCGACCGAGGCGGTGACGCAGCCGACGGCGTTGGTGAGGCGGCGGCAGATCGCGTCGCTGGTGTCGACCGAGCCGAGCGTCCAGCCGCCGCCGAACAGGTAGAGCAGGGCGGGCAGCGGGCGGCCGGGCGGCTCGGGCCGGTAGAGCCGCAGGGCGAGTTCGCCGCCGGGGCCGGGGATGCGGTGCTCCTCGACGGCGGCGACCGGCTCGGGGGTACCGGACGCGGCGCGGATGTCGGCGAGGTCGGCGGCGCGGGCCTCGGCGAGGGTGAGGGTGTAGAGCGGCGGTGCGCCGCTGCGCGCGCGGTGGGCGCGGTAGGCCTCGGCCTGGGGGTGCAGGGGCATGGGTGGCGGTCCGTTCGGTGGCCCGGCCGGGGCCGGACGGCGGCTCGGCGGGGGTTCGGCGGTGGCTCAGCAGGCGGGTGCTGGGCGGGTGGAAATCCGGCGGTGGCTCAGCGGTCGGCCTCGACGTAGACGGTCTCGTCGGTGCGGAAGGCCGTGTCGAGGTCGGCGACGTCCGAACGGAGGCCCTGGCGGTAGGCGCAGTGCCGGATCTGGTCGGGGGTGAACCCGGCCAGGGTCAGCACGTGCCGCAGTTCGTCCAGGTCGTAGATCCACTGGTGGCCGTAGTACCGGAAGATCTGGTTGACCAGGAAGGCCGGCCGGGCGGGCATCGGCGGGCCGAAGCCCAGGGTGCCGAGCCGGCGGCGGTGCTTGCCGAGGAAGCCGTCGCCGGTGGCGTAGCCGACCAGGTAGCGGGCGAGGTCGGGGGTGGTGAGGCGCAGGACGCCGCCGGGGCGCAGGATCCGGCGGGCCTCGCGCAGCCAGCCGACCGCGACCGGCAGGGTGACGTGCTCGATCAGGTGCTCGGCGTAGACCCAGTCGACGCTGGCGTCGGCGAAGGGCAGCGGGCGGGAGACGTCCAGCTGGGTGAACCAGCGGTCGCCGTCGACCCGGTAGAGGGTGCCGGGCTCGGTGGCGGGGCCGGGCCCGCCGTCGGCCGCGGCGCCGCGCAGGGTGGCCAGGTCGGTGCCGAGGCCTTCCGGGTGGGCGGTCCGGAAGGCGGCGAACTCGATCCCGGTGAGGCCGAGTTCGCGGAAGTCGTGGTGGTCGTGCGGCAGGGTGCCGGGGCGGGCTTCGAGGGTCTTGCAGGTGGCGACCTGGGCGCTGAAGGCGTCCAGGCGGGTCTCCAGCCCGTCCGGGTCGTCCCAGTCCCAGCCGGGGAAGCGGTCGTCGGTCCTGCTCGTCGGTTCGGTCATCGGTTCTCCTTCTGGAGGAACGGGCTGCGGGTACGGCGCGGTTCAGCCGACCGGGCGGGGCCAGCGCGCGAGGGCGTCGCGGCCCAGGTCGGCGAGCCGGGGGCGGCCCAACAGGGCCAGGGTGTGGTCGAGTTCCTCGTGCAGCAGGCGGAGCACCCGGTGCACCCCGGCCTCGCCGTCGACGGCGAGGCCCCACAGGGCGGGGCGGCCGATCAGCACGGCCCGGGCGCCGAGGGCGAGGGCGACGGCGATGTCGGTGCCGGTGCGCACGCCGCCGTCCAGGAGCACCGGGAGCTCGGCGGGCACCGCGTCGACCACCTCGGGGAGGGCGGCCAGGGCGGGCAGCGCGCCGTCGAGCTGGCGGCCGCCGTGGTTGGACACCAGGAGGGCGTCCACGCCGTACTCGACGGCCAGCCGGGCGTCCTCGGCGGTCAGCACGCCCTTGAGGACCAGCGGCAGCCGGGTGCGCTCGCGCAGCCAGGCCAGGTCGGACCAGCTCAGGGTGGGGTCGAACTGCTCGCGGGCGTGCTCGGCGATGCCGGAACCGCCCTCGGTGGCGCGGTGGCTGGCGGACATCAGGGTCTCGTCCAGGTTGACCGCGCGGACGGTGGGCGGGACGGCGAAGCCGTTGCGCAGGTCGCGCAGCCGGCGGCCGATCCTGGGCGCGTCCACGGTCAGCACCAGGGCCCGGAAGCCGGCCGCCTCGGCGCGTTCCACCAGGGCGGCCAGGGCGTCGCGGCGGCGCAGCCAGTAGAGCTGGAGCCAGAGCGGACCGGTGGCGGCCGCGGCGATCTCCTCCAGGGTGCGGCTGGCGAACATCCCGGCGACCAGCAGGGCGCCGGCCGCCCCGGCGGCGCGCGCGGTGGCGGTCTCGCCCTCCGGGTCGACCAGCCGGTGGTAGGCCATCGGGGCGATGCCCAGCGGGATCCGCAGCGGGGCGCCGAGCAGGGTCAGCGCGGGGTCGCAGGCCGAGACGTCGACCAGGGTGCGCGGGCGCAGTGCATAGTGCCCGAACACCTCCCGGTTCGCCGTCAGAGTGCGTTCCGCACCGCTGCCGCCTTCGATGAAGTCCCAGATTTCCGGGGGGAGTCGGTCGCGTGCGGCGTGCTCGATCCCGGCCAGCGTGAGTGCTCCCACGGGCATCCTCGTTTCCCGGACGGCCACGCGCGGGCCGGTCCCGGTTCGGCAGCGTAGGAGCAACGAGCACATTGGTATAGACCTTGATTTGACCAAACGTCTGTGCCAAGGTCTGGCAACGGAATTGACCGTATTGGTTGAGAACGACGCCCATTGCGTCCATGTCAAATCCCCTCACTTGTTGTGGAGCCGCGTTGACCGGCTTTTCCCGCTTTTCCCTTCCGCTTTCCGCCCCGCCGCACGCCGACGCCCCGCAGGACTGGGTCGAACGGTCGCTGCTGGCCGGGCCGGGCGGCGAGGAGTGCCTGCACTTCGGCGCACCCCTCGACCGGGACGCCCTGCGCGCCCTGGTCGAGGACCAGTGCGACCGACTGACCGCCGCCGGGCTCGGCCCGGGCGGCACCGCCGCGCTGCGGCTGCCGCCCTCGGTGGCCTTCGTCGCCGTACTGCTGGCCTGCTGGCGGCTCGGCGCCCAAGTCGCACTGCTCGACCACCGGTTGACCGACCACGAAGTGGACGCGGCGGTGGCCCGGCTGGCTCCGCAGGTGCTGGTAGGCTCCGCCCACCGGCCCGCCGCGGCGCTGCGCGGCTTCTCCGAGGTCGAGCCGGTCGCCGTCCCGCTGCCGGACGGGCTCCCGGCCCGCACCGGGCACGCCCTGATCCAGCTCAGCTCCGGGTCCACCGGCCCGGCCAAGGTCATCGCCCGCACCGCCACCGACCTGCTGCGCGAACTCGACTGCTACCGCAGGCTGGTGGAGTTCCCCGGCGAGGGCGAGCGGGTCGTCCTGCTGTCCTCGGTGGTGCACGTGCTCGGGCTGGTCGGCGGGCTGCTCAACGCCCTGCACGCCCGGGCCGTGCTCACTGTCCCGGAGCGGATGACGGCGGCCGGCATCCTCGCCGCGGTCGCCGCCGACCAGCGGCCGACCACCGTCGTCGGAGTGCCCTTCCACGCCGAGCTGCTGGCGGGGACGGTCACTCCCCCGGCGCTGCCGCAGCTGCGCCGGATGGTCGTCGCGGGCGAACTGGTCCGCCCCGGCCTGCCCGCGCTGTTCACCGAACGGTACGGCGTACCGCTCGGCACCATGTACGGCATGACCGAGACCGGGGTCATCGCCACCGACCTCGACGGAACGCTGCACCCCGCCAAGCGCCCCGTCCACGGCATGCGGATGCGGCTCGTCGCCGGCGAGCTGCAGCTCGGCGCCGCCACCTCCCCGTACCCGGGGCTGGACGACCCGGGCCGCTGGTCGGACGGCTGGCTGCACACCCGCGACGCCGCCGCCCTGGACGAGGCGACCGGCCTGGTCACCGTGCACGGCCGGCTCGACTCCCAGGTCTCGATCGGCGGGTTGAAGGTCGACCTCACCGAGGTCGAGCAGACCCTCGCCGCGCTGCCCGAGGTCCGCGAGGCGGTCGTCGTCTTCGACGACGGGGCGATCGAGGCGTACCTGTCCGTCGAGGCCGGGGCCGAACCCGCCCTCGTCCAGGACGGGCTGGCCCGCCGGCTCGCCGCCTACAAGCGGCCGCGCCGCCTCGTCCTGCTGCCCGCCCTCCCCCGCACCGCCACCGGAAAGCTGCTGCGCGACCCGGCCGCCCTGCGCGACACCGCCGCGGCCACCGTGCGCTGACCGGACGCACCACCCGCCGGACACCCTCCGGACAACCCCGACAAGGAGCCCACTCATGCAGGACCGCATCCGCGCGTTCGTTCTGGCCGCCCTCACCGAGATGCAGTACGACGTCTCCGAGGTCACCGGGGACACCGACCTCGGCCCGGCCGGACTGGACCTCGAATCGCTCGCCCTGGCCGAACTCTCGGTGCAGGTCGAGGACGAGTTCGGGATCAAGTTCGACCTGGACGAGATGGAGACCACCGCGATGATGACCCTGGACGAGTTCACCGCCGACGTGGTCAAGCGGATCGACGCCCTCCCCGCCGCCACCGGCAGCGCGGCGTGACCGACTCCGCCCGCCCTGCGGACTCCGCCCCCGGGGCGCTCCCCGACCGGGCCGAGGTCATGACGATGCTGGCGGCGTTCGGGCAGCGCGCCGCCGACACCGTGCCCGAGGAACTCGGCTCGCTCGAACTGACCTGGCTGATCGCCGAGTTCGAGCAGCGTTACGGAATCCAGCTGGACCTGGACGACGAGCACTTCGGCGCCGTGCGGACGGTCGACGACGCCACCGAGCTGCTGCGCTCGACGGTGCTGGCCGCCCGCGCCGGAGCGCGGCCGTGACCGGCACCGACACTGACACCGGCACCGGCACGCCCGGCCCGCCGCCCCGGCCCGCCGCACCCGGGCCCGTGGCGGTCGCCGCCCGCCCGGTCGTCACCGGCGTCGGGGTGCTCAGCGCCGCCGGACGCGGGCTCACCGCGCTGACCGAGGCCGCCGCCCACGGCAAGGCCGCGTTCACCGAGGTGACCCGCTTCGACGTGACCGGCCGGCGCACCACCCGGGCCGCCCTGCTGCCCGGGACGGTACCGCTGGCCAGCACCTTCCCGCTGGCCAGGGCCGTGCTGGAGGCGATCGGACAGGCCGGCCGGCAGGCCGGGCTGACCGCCGCCGAGGGCGCCGCGCTGCCCGTCCTGCTCGCCCTGCACAGCGACGGGCGCACCCGCGCCACCGCCGACGCGGTGGCCGCCGGGGTCCGGGCGCACTGGGGCGCGCCGGGCGTCACCCGGGTGTACACCGGCGCCTGCGTGGCGGCCGCCACCGCGGTCGCCGACGCCGCCGCCCTGGTCGCCGCCGGTCGGCACGAACGGGTCCTGGTCGCGGCCGGCCACCTGGTAGAGCCCGGGGTGTTCGCCGTCTTCGACGCCGGACGCGCCCTGGCCCGGGACGGCGAACTGCGCCCGTTCAGCGCCGGCCGCACCGGCACCCTGCTCGGCGACGCGGCCGTCGCCGTCCTGGTCGAGTCCGCCCCGGCCGCCGAACGGCGCTCGGCTCCCGCACTCGCCCGGCTGGCCGGCTGGGGCCGGACCGGGGACGCCCACCACGTCTGCCGACCGGAGCCGGACGGCACCGGGGTCGCCCGGGCGATCGAGGCCGCACTGGGCCGCGCGGGCATCACCCCGGACCAGGTCGGCTACGTCAACGCCAACGGCACCGGCTCCGAGCTCGCCGACCGGGCCGAGGCCACCGCCCTGCACACGGTGTTCGGCCCGCACACCGACCGACTGCCGGTCAGCTCCAGCAAATCGGTGCACGGCCACGCGCTGGAGGCCTCCGCCCTGCTCGAACTCGCCGTCACGGTCGGCGCGTTGGAGAGCGGACTGACCCCGGTCAACGCCGGTTGGCTGGGCCCCGACCCCGACGTCCGGCTGGACCTCGTGCTGGACGGCCCGCACACCACCCGCCCCGACTACGCGCTCACCCTCAACTCGGCCTTCGGTGGGGCCAACACCGCCCTGCTGCTGGCCGCCGCCTGACCCGGACACCCACACACCATGACCACCCCTGCCGCCGCCCCGCGCGTCCTCGCCGAGGCCCGCCGCCCCGGCCCGGACCTCCCCGGGCCCCCGCCACCGCTGCCCGGCTTCACCCCCGCCGGCCTGGCCCCGCTGATCGCCGACACCGCCGACCACTGCCTGCGGGCCCACCACGGCCCGCCGCCCGCCCCCGGGCGCACCGCCCTGCTGCTCGCCAGCGCGGGTGGCGACCTCGCCACCGCGCGCGCCATCGACCGGAGCGCGGAGCCCGGACACCGCCCGGCCCCGCTGCTGTTCTTCCAGTCCAACCCCAACGCCGTCCTCGGGCACATCGCCGCCCGCTGGGGCCTGACCGGCCCCGTCGTGGCGATCAGCCCGGCCGAGGCCGCACCCGGCACCGTCCCCGCGGACGCCTACGAGCTGGCCGCACTGCTGCTGGCCGACGGGGACGCCGACCACGTCCTGGTGATCGCCGCCGAGCAGGGCCCCGACGGTGACCACGCCGTGGCCGTGCTGCTCGCCGGGCCCGCCGACTGAACCCGCGGGCCGGCGGCGCCCGTAGCCATCGATGAGGCCCGCCGCCTGACGCAGCCGTACCCGGCACACCAGCGACCCGCCCGGCCCGCCCTCGCACCGCCGACGCCCCGCCACGGCCGACGCCCCACCCCTGCCCGGCCGCCGTCCGCGCCGGCCGCACCCCGACACCCGATCAGCCGCCCGGGCCGCCCCGGCCCCGAGGGAGGGATCCACCCCCGTGACCATCCGCAGTCTCCGCACCCAGCTCGCGGACGACCCCGACGTGGGCGCCGGCAACGTGCTGACCGCCCGGATCGCCCTCGGCCAGAAGCTCGACGAGCCGCTGCTCACCTTCGACACCCCGGTGGACGGCCACCCCGCCTGGCAGCCGCTCACCCTGCGCGAGCTCGACCGCGCCGTCCGGGCCCGCGCCGCCGCCCTGCACGGCCTCGGCGTCACCCGGCGCGACCCGGTCGTGGTCCACGCGAGCGACGCCGCCGAGCACGTGCTCGCCTTCCTCGCCCTGGCCCGGCTCGGCGCCGTCCCCGCGCTGCTCAACCCCAACCTGGACGCCGAGCGCGCCGCGCGCTACATCGCCCGGCTCGGCGCCGTCGGGGTGCTCGCCGACCCGGCCCACCTGGCCGCCCTGGCCGAGTACGACCCGGGCGCACCGCTGCTGCCGGAGATCTCCACCCTCAGCGCGGGCGACCCGGACGCCGCCCCGGAGCCCTACCGGCACTGGTCCGGCGACCCGGTGGCGATCACCCACTCCTCCGGCACCACCGGCATGCCGAAGGCCGTCGTGCACTCCCACGCCGGCCTGTACGCGGCGATCCGCCACCGGCTGCGGCTGCCCCGCCCGCAGGGCCAGGACCGGATGCTCAGCGCCCTGCCCGCCCCGCACGCCGCGACCCTGATCGCGCTCAACCTCGCGCTCAGCTCGCACACCGAACTGGCCTGCCTGTCCGGCCAGTCCGGCGCCGGCGTGCTGGACGCGATCGAGCAGTGGCACCCCACCGGGGTGATCGGCTTCGCCGCCACCTGGGCCGACCTCGCCCACCACGACCTGGCCGCACGGGACCTGGCCTCCGTCGCACTCTGGTGGAACACCGGCGACTGCGCCCACGAGGTGCACATCCGCCGACTGATCGCCACCGGCAGCCGGGAGACCGTCACCCGGCAGGGCCGCACCCGGCAGCCCGGCTCGCTGTTCGTGGACGGCCTCGGCTCCACCGAGATGGGCCACTCGCACTTCTTCATCACCCACGGCCCCGGCACCGACCGCTACGGCCGCTGCGTCGGCCGCCCGCACGCCTTCGTCGACTGCGAGGTGGTCGGCCCGGACGGCGAACCGCTCGGCCCCGGCGAGGTCGGCGAACTCGCCACCGCCTCACCGACCCTGGCCCTCGGCTACTGGAACGACTCGGCCACCACCTTCCGCACCCGGCTGCGCGGCCGCTTCCTCACCGGGGACCTGATGTACCGGGACGAGGAGGGCTACTACTACCACGTCGACCGGGCCGTGGACTCGCTCGAACTCGCCGACGGCAAGCGGCTGTTCACCGCGATGTCGGAGGAGCGGGTGCTGGCCGCCCGCCCGGAGGTGCTGGACTGCACGGTGGTCGCCGTCCGGGACGGCGAGCAGGTGGTCACCGACGTACTGCTGCTCCTCGGCGAGGACGCCGACCGGGGCGCCGCCGCCGAGGCCGACCGCGCCGAGGCCGTCGTCGCCGCCCTGGACGAGGCCACCGCCGCGACCGTCCGCCAGGTCCTGGTGGTCACCGGGGACGACATCCCGCTCGGCCCGACCGGCAAGGTCCGCAAGGTCCTGCTGCGTGAGCGCCACCTGGCGGCGGTGAGCGCCCGATGACCGACCGCGAAGCCGCCGTCATCACCGGCATCGGCCTGGTCTCCCCGCTCGGCCGGGGGCCCGCCGAGGTGTTCGAGGCGCTGGCCGCCGGCCACTCCGGCCTTCGGGCCGTCCCCGAGGACCACCCCGCGCACGGCTGGCTGCCCGCCGCCGGGATCGCCCCCGCCGTGGACGGCCGCGAGGTGCTGCCGCCCACCGAGACCCGCTGCGTGGACCGCTTCGTGCTACTCGCCCTGGCCGCCGCCGACGACGCGCTCGCCGACGCCGCCCTGGTGGTCGGCCGTGACGCCGACCCGCACCGCACCGCCGTGGTGCTGGCCACCGGGGGCGGCGGCCTGGAGACCTTCGAGCAGCAGTCGCACCGCCGGCTGGAGCGCGGCCGCCCCGGCGTCAGCCCGTACCTGCTGCCCGGCATGCTCTCCAACATGGCCGCGGCCCGGATCGCCATCAAGTACGGCATCCGGGGCTACAGTTCGGCCGTGGTGACGGCCTGCGCGGCCGGCGCCCAGGCGATCGCGGAGGGGCTGCGGCTGATCCGCGCGGGCGACGCCGACGTGGTGGTGTGCGGCGGCACCGAGTCCTCGCTGCACCCGACCATCGCCGCCGCCTTCACCAACGCCCGTGCCCTGGCGCAGGGCTGGGAGGATCCGGAACAGTCCAGCCGACCCTTCGACAGCCGCCGCAACGGCTTCGTGCTGGGCGAGGGCAGCGCCGTCCTCGTCCTGGAGAGCGCGAGCCACGCCGCCGCGCGCGGCGCCACCGGCTACGCGGACGTGCTCGGCTGGGGCGCCTCCACCGACGCCCACCACCCGACCATGCCCCGCCCGGACGGCGCCGGCGCCGCCGACGCGATGCGCGCCGCGCTCGCCAACGCAGGCCTGGCCCCGGAGGACATCGACTACGTGAACGCCCACGGCACCGGCACCAAGCTCGGTGACGTGGCGGAGACCGCCGCCCTGCACGCCGTCTTCGGCGCGCACCGGCCGGCGGTCAGCTCCACCAAGGGCTCCACCGGCCATCTCCTGGGCGCCGCAGGCGCGTTGGAGGCGGCGGTGACAGCCCTGGCGGTGGCGAGGGGGACGCTGCCGCCGACGCTCAACCTGGTCGACCCGGACCCGGCCTGCGACCTGGACCACGTCCGGGGCGCCGCCCGGTCCACCCCGGTGCGCGCCGCACTGAGCAACGCCTTCGCCTTCGGCGGCCACAACCTCAGCCTGATCCTCGGCCCGGCCTCCGTCCGCCCCGTCGACGCCACGCGCTAGCTCCCGCGGGTCCTCGCCGGGCAGCGCCGCCCGGCAGCGCGCCGCTCCTCGAACCACCATCCCTCCGGGGGGAGATCCCGTTGTCCATCCAGACCATCGCCCGCGTCGAGTTCCACTGCGCGGACGCCGACAAGACCGCCGCCGAACTGCACGCCGACTACGACTTCACCGCCGCACCCCCGACCACCTCGGCGGACGGCACCCGCACCGTCGACCTCACCCAGGGCTCGATCCGGCTGCGCCTGACCGCCGCCGCCGACCCCGGCCACCCGGTGTCCGCCTACGTCGCCCGGCACGGCGACGGCGTCGCCGCGCTCGCCCTCGGCTGCACCGACCCGCGGGCCGCCCTGGAGCGGGCCGAACGGCACGGCGCCCGGGTGCTGGACCGGGAGGCCTGCCTGATCGCCGGATTCGGCGACACCGCCCTGCGGTTCACCTCGATGCACGCGGCCGGGACGGACCGGGCCGACGGGGCAACCGGCACCGCCGGGCCCGGGCTGCTGGAGGCCCTCGACCACGTCGCGATCTGCCTGCCCGGCGGCGAACTCGCCGACGCCGTACGGTTCTGCGAGGCCGCGCTCGGCTTCCACGCGATCTTCGAGGAGTACATCGAGGTCGGCGAGCAGGCCATGGACTCCACCGTGGTGCAGAGCTCCTCCGGCCTGGTCACCTTCACCCTGATCGAGCCCGACACCGCCCGCCGCCCGGGCCAGATCGACGAGTTCCTGTCCGCCCACGGCGGCGCCGGGGTGCAGCACCTGGCGTTCAGCACCCAGGACATCACCACCGCCGTACGCACCGCCCGCTCCCGCGGCGTGGAGTTCCTGACCACTCCGGGCGCCTACTTCGACACGCTCACCGAGCGGCTCGGCGGGACGGCCATCCCGGTGGAGACCCTGCGCGACCTGCACGTCCTGGTGGACCAGGACCACGGCGGCCAGCTGTTCCAGATCTTCGCCCGCTCGACCCACCCGCGGCGCACCTCCTTCCTGGAACTGATCGAGCGCCAGGGCGCGGGCACGTTCGGCACCGCGAACATCAAGGCGCTCTACGAGGCGGTCGAGCGACAGACCTCCGCCGCCGCCCGCTGACCGCCCCCAGAAGGGAAGCACCACCGATGACCACTGCCACCGAGTTCCGCCTCACCGACGCCGAGCACGCCCTGCTGCCCACGCCCGAGGAGGTGGCGCACTACCGCGAGCACGGCTGGTACCTCTCCCGCCGGCTGTTCACCGACGAGGAGCTGGACACCCTCCAGGCCGCCACCGAGCTGTACTACGCGGGCCACCGGGACCGTGAACTGCCCGTCCGCCCGCCCCGGTTGGCCGCCTGGGAGCCCTCGCACGGGCCGGTCCAGCGGCACAACGACTACGTCCACCACGAGAGCGACGCGATCGGCGCGATCCTGCGCAAGCCGCTGGTCGGCGCGGTCGCCGCACTGCTCGCCGGGGCCGAGGAGATCCGGATCTTCCAGGCCACCCTGATCTACAAGCCCCCGGTGCCCGGGGAGCCCAGCAACCACGTGCCCTGGCACTTCGACAAGCACTACTGGCAGACCTCGACCTCCCAGTCCATGCTCACCGCCTTCATCCCGTTCCACGACTGCCGGGAGGAGAACGGGACCATCACCATGGTCGACGGCAGCCACCGCTGGCGGGAGATGCCCTCCGGCGAGGACTCCACCCGGCACTTCGCCGACCGCGACAACTCCGAGCTGGACGCCATCCTGGACGCCAACGCCGCGTTCAACGGGCAGCGGGTGCGGAAGGTCCCGATGCTGATCCCGCGCGGCCACATGTCCTTCCACCACTGCCGCACCTACCACGGCAGCGGCCCCAACCTGGCCTCCTTCCCCCGCCGGGCCGTCTCGCTGCACCTCCAGGACGGCGCCAACGAGTACCGGCGGCACGAAGGGCCGGACGGCGGCCCGGTGGTGTACAACCACGACGTGCTGGTGCGCCGCACCGCCGACGGCCGACCGGACTACGCCGACCCGGCGTTCTGCCCGACGGTCTGGCGGGGAACGCTGTGACGGCACCGCCCGCGGCCGCGATCGCCCCGCTGGCCGCCCCGGCCGAGCGCTACCGGATGCTGCGGCTGATCCGCGGCTTCGAGGAGCTGGCGCTCGGCCTGGTGAAGTCCGGCGCGATCCCCGGCGGCATCCACCCGTACATCGGGCAGGAGGCCGTCGCGGTCGGCGTCTGCTCGGCGCTCGGCCCGGCCGACCGGCTGACCAGCACCCACCGCGGCCACGGCCACGTGCTCGCCCGGGGCGCCGCCCCGGACCGGCTGCTCGCCGAACTCGCGGGCCGGGTCGACGGGTTGAACGGCGGCCGGGGCGGCTCGATGCACGCCGCCGACCTCTCGCTGGGCATCCTCGGCGCCAACGGCATCGTCGGCGCCGGGGCGCCGATCGCGGTGGGCGCCGCCTGGGCCGCCAAGCACAGCACGCACGCCACGCACGCCACGCACGCCACGCACGCCGAGAGCGGGACCGAGGGCAGCCCGGTCGCGGTGTCCTTCTTCGGCGACGGCGCGCTCAACCAGGGCGTGCTGCTGGAGTCGCTCAACCTCGCGGCGATGTGGCGGCTGCCGGTGCTCTTCGTCTGCGAGAACAACGGCTACGCCACCACCCTGCCCGCCGCGACCGCCGTCGCGGGCACCGCCACCGGCCGGGCCGCCGCCTTCGGCATCCCCGCCGAGCAGGTGGACGGCATGGACACCGAGGCCGTCCGGGCCGCCGCCCTGCGCGCGGTCGAGCGGGCCCGCGCGGGCGGCGGCCCCGGCTTCCTGGAGTGCCGCACCTACCGCTACGAAGGCCACCACACCATGGAACGCCGGATGAAACTGCGCTACCGCACCCCCGAGGAGGTCGCGGCCTGGCGCGAGCGCGACCCGCTGGCCCGGGCCGCCGCCCCGCTGGACCGGGCCGCGGTCGCCGAACTGGACCGCTCGGTGGCCGAACAGCTCGCCGCCGCCGAGGAGTTCGCCCTGGCATCGGCCCACCCGGACCCGGCCGGCGCGCTGGACCACCTGTACGCCGACGGCCTGCGGCCCCGGGCGGGGGTGTCGGCGTGACCAGGCTCTCGTACACCAAGGCGCTCAACCGGGCCCTGGCCGACGAACTCGCCGAGGACCCGGCGGTCTGCGTGTTCGGCGAGGACATCGGCGCCGGCCTGGCCGGCCCCACCCTGGGCCTGCTGGACCGCTTCGGCCCGGAGCGGATCGTGGACACCCCGCTCTCCGAACAGGCCTTCACCGCGATGGCGATGGGCGCCGCCCTGGCCGGGCGGCGGCCGGTGCTGGAGTTCCAGATCCCCTCGCTGCTCTTCCTGGTCTTCGAGCAACTCGTCAACCAGGCCCACAAGTTCTCGTTGATGACCGGCGGCCAGGCGGCCGTCCCGCTGACCTGCCTGGTGCCCGGCTCGGGCTCCCGGGACGGCTGGGCCGGGCAGCACTCCGACCACCCCTACAGCCTGTTCGCGCACGCCGGGGTGAAGACCGTGGTGCCCGCCACCCCGACCGACGCCTACGGGCTGCTGCGCTCGGCGATCCGCGACCCGGACCCGGTGGTGGTGTTCGCCCCGGCGGCCGCCCTGGCGGTGCGCGAGACCGTGACCTGGGAACTCGCCCCGGTGCCGCTCGGCCGGGCCCGGATCCACCGACCCGGCACGGACGTCACCCTGGTCGCCCTCGGGCACCTGGTGCACGACGCCCTGGCCGTCGCCGAGGAGCTGGCACCGGAGCTCTCGGTCGAGGTGCTCGACCCGCGCACCGTCCACCCCTTCGACTGGCCGGCGCTCGCCGAGTCGCTGGAGCGCACCGGCCGGCTGGTCGTCGTGGACGACTCCAACCGCAGCTGCGGCTTCGGCGCCGAGGTGCTCGCCACCGCCGCCGAGGAGATGCGGCTGATCGCCCCGCCGCGCCGGATCACCCGCCCGGACGGCGCAGTGCTGCCCTTCGCCCCCGCCCTCGACCGGGCCGTCCAGCCCGGCCGCGAGCAGCTGCGGCACGCACTGCGGTCCGTCGTGAAGGCCCGCTGACCGCCGCCCCCGACACCCCCGGCCCCCGGCCCCGACACCTCCGACCCGCCGTCACGGCCCCCCGGCCACCACCGTGACGGCGGGTCGAGGGCATGCGCCGGGCGGGTGCCGACCCCCGCCCGGTGGCGGACCTCCTGGCGCTGCCGGGCGATCGAGCAGGCCTGCCGGGCCGCACCGGAGGGGCTCACAGCACCTTCGGCAGCACCGCCGCCGAGACGGGCGGCTCGTCGCCCGCCAGCCGGAACCGGTGCAGCGCCGCCCGGCCGTCCGCCCCGCGGACCCGGGCGGCGAGCCGGGCGGGCAGCACCACGGTGCTGAGCCATCCCTCGCCGCGGTACCCCTCGATGGTCCAACTCACCCAGGGGAGCGGGTAGTTGGCGGCCGGACTGACGAACACCGGGGAGCAGCCCTGGAAGTTCACCCGATAGGTGCCGAAGCGGCTCCAGTTGGAGAAGCTGAACCGGCGCTGCTGCGGGTCGAAGCCCAGCGGCACGCACTCCCCCATCCGTGAACGACCCAGCCCCGCCAGGAAGTCCAGGTTGGAGCGCAGGTTGAGGTGGGCGGTCGGGAACTCCTCGACCGCCGTCCGCAGCGCGGCCGCCAGCACCGCCGGGCCGTCCTTCGGCCGGTGCGGCACGTGCACCTCGCTCAGCAGGTTGCCCACCAGGGCGGGCGAAAGGCCCAGCCAGCGACGGGCGTTGACCGGCACGGTGAGCATCCGCTCGGCCTGGTCACCGTCCAACTCCCGCAGGGTGGCGAGCACATGGGCGCAGAGCGCGTCCCCGGCGGAGAGCCGGCGCCCGGCGGCCGCTCCGAACTCCTCGCGCATCCGGTCGACCTCGGCCTCGGTAAAGGCGATCTGGACGGTCCGGTTGGCGCGCGGTCCGGCCGCGACCTCGCGGGCCAGCTGCTCCGCCTCCGCCGGTTCCGGCAGCCGGAAGCCGGGGCGTCCGCAGTCCTCGGCCGGCAGTACGGCGGCCAGCAACGCGTCCTGGTCGTCGACGAGTTCGGCCTCCGGCAGCGGCTCGCCCTCGACCGCCGCGGACCAGATCCGCAGCAGCAGCACGAAGCTGTGCAGGTCCCCGATCGCGTGGTGCCAGGAGCAGCCGAGCACCGTCCCGCCGTCGGCGGTCCGGGTGATCCGTACGGTGAACAGCGGGGCACCGCCGGTGCGCGCGGCGACGGCGTCCACCGGGTCGACCAGTTCGGAGCCGGCCGCCACCACCCGGCCCATCGCCTCGGCGAGGGTGCCGTCCACGGTGTAGACCGCGAGCGGCACCCCGGAGTCGTCGCAGACCGCCCGGAGCGCGCCGTCCTCGGTGCGCAGCCGTCCGGCGAACACCGGCACCCGCTCCAGGGCGAGGGCGAGTCCGGCGGCGAGCCGGTCCTCGTCCAGCGGCCGGTCGAAGCAGAGCACGACGGAGACGGCGAGGTCGGCGAGCATGGTGTCCATCAGGCCCAGGCGCAGCACCCGGCCGTCGGCCCGGCCGGCGCGGACGGTCCGGGAGCTGCGCGGATGCGGCCAGATCGTCATGGGTTCCCATCCGGTGGTCCGGCCGGTGGTCCGGCCTGCGGGCACGCCGAACGATAGTGCTGTGCCGAGGCAGTGGTCCAGTCCAATGTCAGGATCCGGAAAGGCCGTTCGGGCCCGCCGACGATAGAATGCCGAGCATGGGACAGCGCCCCGGCGCACCCACCGCGCCGCCCCTCGTCCTGGTCACCGACCGCGAATCCCGGCTGATCGACCCCACCCGGGCCTACCACCTGGGCCGGGACCCGACCAGCGAGATCGTGCTGGACGACCCCCGGGTCTCCTGGCACCACGCGGTGCTGCGCGCCACCGACGGCCACTGGCTGCTGGAGGACGTCGGCAGCACCAACGGCACCTACGACCAGGGCCACCGGATCGACCACGAGGACGTAGGCCCGGGCACCCGGCTGCGCTTCGGCGACCCGGCCACCGGCCCGTCCGCGACCTTCGCCGGCCTGCCCGGCCCCGCCCCCGGCGAGCGCACGGTGCTGCTCGCCCCGCGCAGCTCCGGCACCTTCCGCAGCCCGAGCGCCGTGCTGGAACTGCCCGGCCGCGCCCTGCGGATCGGCCGCGCCCCCGACAACGACCTGGTCCTGGACGACCTGGTGGTCTCCCGGCACCACGCCGAGCTGCGCGAACTGCCCGACGGCGGGCACGAGATCGTCGACCTGGACAGCCACAACGGCACCTACCTCAACGGCCGACCGGTCCGCCGCGCCCCGGTCGGCCCGGCCGACCTGGTGGGCATCGGCCACTCCTCGCTCTGCCTGGCCGACGGCCGGCTGGTCGAGTACACCGACACCGGCGAGGTCTCGCTGGACGTCCAGCACCTGGTCGTCCGGGTCGGCCCGGACCACCGGGTGCTGCTGGACGACGTCGGCTTCCCGCTCGCCGAGAAGGCCCTGCTCGCGGTGGCCGGCCCGAGCGGCGCCGGCAAGTCCACCCTGCTCAACGCCCTCACCGGGCTGCGCCCCGCCGACGAGGGCACCGTGCTGTACGACGGGCGCGACCTCTACCGCGACTACGCGGAGCTGCGCCGCCGGATCGGCCTCGTCCCCCAGGACGACATCCTGCACACCCAGCTGACCGTCCGCCGCGCCCTGTCGTACGCCGCCGAACTGCGCTTCCCCGGGGACACCGCGAAGGAGGAGCGGGAGGGCAGGGTCTCCGAGGTGATCGGCGAACTGGGCCTGGAGGCGCGGGAGCAGCAGGTGATCGCCAGCCTCTCCGGCGGCCAGCGCAAGCGGGTCAGCATCGCGCTGGAGCTGCTCACCAAGCCCTCGCTGCTCTTCCTGGACGAGCCGACCTCCGGCCTGGACCCGGGCATGGAGCGCTCGGTGATGCAGTTGCTGCGCGGGCTGGCCGACGACGGCCGCACGGTGGTCGTGGTGACGCACAGCGTGCTGAGCCTCAACGTGTGCGACCGCCTGCTGGTGCTCGCCCCCGGCGGGCGGACCGCCTACTACGGGCCGCCGACCGAGGCGCTGGCGTACTTCGGCGAGGCGGAGTGGCCGGAGGCCTTCGAGGCCTTCGAGAACGACGCCGAGGGGCTCTGCCGGCAGCGCTTCCGCGCCTCGCCGCAGTACCAGCGGTACGTGGCGGCCGAGGCGGCGCACCCGGTGCCCCCGGCCCGCCCGCCGGAGTCGGCCGGGGCGGCCGGGGCGGCCGCGCGGCCCGTCGGCCGGGAGAAGCCGCAGGGCTGGTTCTCCCAGCTGGGCACGCTGGTGCGCCGCTACGCCGCGGTGCTCGCCGCCGACCGGCTGTTCCTGACCGTGATGATCGTGCTGCCGTTCGTCATCGGCCTGATGTGCCGGGCGATGGCCGGCAGCCGCCTCAGCGACGAGAACGCCATCAACTGCCTGCTCACGCTCTGTCTCGGCGGGGTGCTCACCGGCTCGGCCAACGCGGTGCGCGAGGTGGTCAAGGAGCGCGCGATCTACCGGCGGGAGCGGGTGGTCGGCCTGTCCCGGTCGGCGTACCTGGTGTCGAAGGTGGTGGTGCTCGGCGCGGTCACCGTGGCGCAGGCCGCGGTGCTGACGGTGGTCGGCCTGGCCGGGGTCGCGCTCACCGCGCAGCCCCGCCCGAACGCCCCGCCGCCGGTGACCACCGGTGTGCTGATGCCCCAGCTGCCGGAGCTGATCATCGCGGTCGCGCTGCTGGCGTTCACCTCGATGATGCTCGGCCTGGTGGTGTCCGCGCTGGTCGCCAAGGAGGAGACCACCATGCCGCTGCTGGTGCTCCTCGCGATCGTCCAGGTCGTGTTCAGCGGCCTGATGCTCCGGCTGCACGGCGTGCCCGGCCTGGAGCAGTTCGCCTGGCTGGTGCCGTCCCGGTGGGGCCTGTCGGCGATGGCCCGCACCGTCGACCTGAACCGGCTCACCGTACCGAGCCCGATCACCGCGGACCCGATGTTCCGCCCCGAGCGCACCGGCTGGCTGGTCTCCATGGGCGCGCTGGCCGCCCTCGCGGCGGCGTACGGGCTGGCGGTGCTCGCCCTGCTGCGGCGGCACGAGCCGAGCGTCATGCGCAAGTAGCCGCCCCCGGCCCCGCCGGTAGAGTGGGAGACGAACTGCGGTGCGAATGCCGCTCGCGACCCCTGCCCCCCGGCACCGGTCGGCGCGGCGGAGGGAATGTACCCGCCCATGGACGAGTTCGCGTTCCGCCCCACCCACGTCGCCCCGCCGGACGGCCTGGCGACCTGGACGGCGCCGGACCCGGCACGGCCCTCCGCCCGGCTCGACCCGCTGCTCCCGGTCCGGCTGATCGCCCGGCAGGGCGACTGGGCCCAGGTGCTCTGCTCCAACGGCTGGACCGCCTGGGTGGACGCCCGGCTGCTGGTCGTGCTCCCCCAGCCGCCCCCCGCCGCGGACGGACCGCCCGCCCGCACCGCCGACCCCCGGCCCGCCCTCGCCGAGGCCGGGGCCGCACTCGCCCGGCACCGCGCCCTGCTGGAGGACCTCGCCACGGGCGCCCTGGACCTGGAGTCCTTCCGGGAGCGGACCCGCGGCCTGCGGATCGGCCTGGTCGCGGACGGCGAGGCGCTCTGGGTGTTCGACCCGGTGCACGACCGCTGGTGCTACTGCGACGGGCTCCAGTTGCAGACGTACGCGGCCACCGACCGGCCACCGGCCACCGACCGGCAGGCAGCCGTCGGGTCCGCGGACGCGCCGGGAGCGGCACCGGTGCCCGACCCGCAGACGCAGGGCCCGTACGCGCCCACCCGGACGGGTGAGCCGTGACCCCGGCCGAACCACCCCCGGCCCCGGCCTCCACCCCGGCCTCCGACTCGGCCTCGCCCTCGACCGGCGGGCTGCCCGCCGGCCTGGTCGGGCGGAGGGTGGCGGGCTACCGGCTGGAGCAGGAGATCGGGCGCGGCGGGATGGCCGTGGTCTACCGGGCCAAGGACCTGCGGCTCGGCCGGACCGTCGCGGTCAAGCTGCTGGCCCCCGAGCTGGCCCGCAACGAGGTGTTCCGGCAGCGCTTCATGCACGAGTCCGAGGCCGCCGCCGGCATCGACCACCCGCACATCGTCCCGGTGTTCGAGGCCGGGGAGCACGACGGCATCCTCTACCTGGCGATGCGCTACGTCGAGGGCGGCGACCTGCGCGCGCTGATCAACCGGGACGCCCCGCTCCCGATCGAGCGCGCCACCCGGCTGGCCCTGCAGATCGCCTCCGCCCTGGACGCCGCGCACGACCACGACCTGGTGCACCGGGACGTCAAGCCCGGCAACGTCCTGGTCGCCGCCGGCACCGACAGCGAGCACCCCGAGCACCTCTACCTGGCGGACTTCGGCCTCACCAAGAAGTCCCTCTCGCTCAGCGGGCTGACCAGCGTCGGCCAGATCGTCGGCACCCTCGACTACGCCGCGCCCGAGCAGATCTCCGGCCGACCGCTGGACGGGCGCTGCGACCAGTACGCGCTCGGCTGCGTGGTCTTCGAGATGCTCGCGGGCACCCCGCCGTTCCGCCGGGAGAGCGACCTCGCACTGCTCTGGGCCCACCTCAACGACCCGCCGCCCGAACTGCGCCGGCACCGCCCCGACCTCCCCGAGGCGGTCGACGCCGTGGTGGCCCGCTCGCTCGCCAAGACGCCCGGGGAGCGCTACGACAGCTGCCTGCAGTTCGTCGCCGAGCTGCGCGCGTCCACCGGGCCCGCGCCCTGGACGGCGGACGGCCCGCCCACCCGGGTCGTCCCGGCGGTCGCCCGCGCCCCCGGCCCCACCCCGGTGCCGGACCCGCCCGCCTGGGCCGGCCCGGTCGTCCACCCGCCGTACCGGGGCCGTCAGGGCCCGTCCCAGGAAGCTCTGGAGAGCCGTCGACCATGAACGCCGTGAGCCAGGTCTTCGCCATGCTCGCCGCCGCGATCCACCTCGTGGTGTGGCCGCTGGAGAGCTACCTGTACGGGCACCCGAGAGTGCGCTACCTGCTCACCGGCAGCACGGCGGACGCCCCGGAGGTCCGGCTGTGGCGGTTCAACGTCGGTTTCTACAACCTGTTCCTGGCCCTCGGGCTGGTCGCCGGGCTGGTCCTGCTGCACACCGGGCACTCCGGGGCGGGGCGGCCGGTGATCCTCTACATCGCGGCCTTCATGGTGGCCGGCGGGACCACCCTGTTCGTCTCGGAGCCGAAGCTGTGGCGCGGCGCGCTCGCCCAGGCCGTCCCGGCGGCAGCCGTCCTGCTCGCCGAACTGCTCTGAGGCCGGGGCGGGTACGGGTATCCGCTCCGGGTTCAGCCGCCGGTGCCCGCTCCGGTACTCTCCGCGCCCTCCCCGGCGAGCTCCCCGGTGACCTCCCCGGGGTGCCGCACCCGGGCCGCCAACAGCGCCCCGAGCAGTCCGGTCAGCAGTCCCCAACCGGCCGCCAGCGGCACCGCCGTCCACAGCTCCGGGCGCAGCGTCAGGCTGCCGCTGCCCAGCGCCGACACCGGGTTGTCCCCGCCGAGCACCGCGCCGAGCAGGTCCCCCAGTCCGCCCTGGCCGAGGCCGACACCCAGCACGGACAGCCCGTAGTCGGCGTCCATCCGGGTCCACAGGCCCACCAGCAGCACGGTGACGGCGGTGGCCAGCGCGAAGCGGACGGAGTGCTGCCAGAGCCGGACGCGGCGCGGTGAGCGGCGGGCGGCGAGGAAGGCGGCGGCGGTCAGCAGCACGGCGGCCACCGGCAGCAGCCACCAGCTGCGCGCGTCGTGCTCGGCCAGGGTGCCGAGGTCGATGGTCGCCGACCCCCCACCGGGGGCGCGCAGCACCGCGCTGAGCGGTTGGGGCACGGGCAGGCCGAGCGCGCCGACCAGCCGGCCGTGCCAGACGGCCCCGAGGCCGAGGCCGAAGGCCAGCCAGACCAGGTCGGGCAGGGCCAGCAGCAGCACCGCCATGGTCGAGCGGGCGTTGCCGTGCACGAGCGCGGTGACGACCCCGGCCACCGCGCCGATCGCGACGTACCCGAGCAGGACCGTCCAGAGCGCGAACGCGGCCGGGCGGACGGCGAGTTGGTAGCGCAACAGGCCGCGCGGCAGCGGCGCCCGGCGGGAGACCGCGAAGACCGCGGCGAACACCAGCAGCAGCCAGGCCAGCCCGACGCCGATGGTGGTGGCGCCGTCCGCGTGGAAGCCGACCTCCGGGGTGAGCCCGAGCGCGCCGCCGATGGTCTCCACCAGGCTGCCGCCGAGCTGGATCACGAAGGTGTGCTTGGCGGTGACGGTGATCACCACCAGGGCGATCAGCCAGAGCACCACCGTCCGGGCGATCCGGCCCAGCAGTTCACCGCCTCCCGCGACCGCGCGGAAGCGCAGTTGACGCAGGAACACCTCGGCGATCACCACCGCGCCGACCAGCGAGACGCTCAGCGGCATCGCGCTGACCCCGGCGTCCACCGCCGCGAAACTGCCCGCGCCGCCGTCGAGTTGGACCGAGCCGCCGACGGCCAGCGCCAGCGTCGCGGCGAGCACCGGCGGGAAGCCGCCCTCCGGGAGGTCGCTCGCCCCGGCCAGCCAGAGGCCCAGCGCGGCCACCGCCGCCATCGCGACGAGTCCGGCCAGCACCACGGCGAGCGCGTCCAGCCAGCCGCGGACGGCTCCGGGCGGGCCGGCGGCCCCGGTGGTGGGCTGCTGCATGCCGCCTCCCTCTGCTCGAACGGGCCTGGTCCGTTCCCAGGGTGACCGACCGCCGCGGGGCACGCTCGGCGACGGCGGGGCCACCTGCTGTTGCGGCGAACGGGGCACCGGGGGAGAAATGGAACCCAGTGGCAGGAGCTTCCCGTGCCGACCGTTCCTGTCGGCCGCCTGCGAAACGGAGCCTCGATGAGTTCCCAACCGCCCCCGTCCGGCCCGCCGAGCGAGCCGCCCTACGGCCCGCCCTCCGGTCCCCCGTCCGGCCCGCTGGCCGGCCCCCCGTCGGGTGGCGGCACGGGCGGGGGGGCGTACGGGGCCCCCACCCCCGCGGGGCCGTGGGGGGCCGCAGGGGCGGCGGGGGC
>NZ_JBHJWG010000011.1:0-109765 GCF_042266305.1 Kitasatospora sp. NPDC056076 | reverse complement strand
GCCGGCCCCCGGTCCGGCCGGCTCGCCGCCCCCCCGTGGGGTGGGGCCAGGGGGGGTGGGTGCCCGGTCCCCCCACCGCCCTCGGGCCCGTCGGGGCCCTCAGGACCGTCGGGGCCGTCCGGGGGCGGTGCGGGTGGCTCCAGCGCGGGCAGCGGGCGGGGTCCGCGCAGGCCGTGGTGGCGTTCCCGGAAGGGGCTGTCGGTCGCGGCCGGCGTGGTGGCGGCGGCCGTGGTGGCGACGGTGCTGATCGTCAACAACCAGGGCGGCAAGAACGAGGCCGTCCCGACCGCCAACGAGGTCGCCCTCCAGGCCCCGGCCGACCCCGGACCGGCGCCGTTCACCCCATCGGTGGAAACCCAGGGCATGAGCGCCCCGGCCCCCGCTCCCACCAGCACGGCGGCACAGCCGGGCGGCACCCCCAGAACCAGCTCCCCGGCCGTCCTGCACAGCGTGCAAGGCAACTCGGCGGGCCTGTACGGCGGGACGATGAGCCGGTCCAGCTGCGACACCGAACGGCTGATCGGCATGGTGTCCAGCGGTGACGCCGGACGGGCCTGGGCCTCGGCCGCGGGCATCGAACAGTCCGCGATCCCGTCCTACCTGCGCTCGCTGACCTCGGCCTACCTGCGGGTGGACACCCGGGTGACCAACCACAGCTACAAGAGCGGCGCCGTGGTGGAGTACCAGTCCGTGCTGCAGGCGGGCACGGCCGTCCTGGTGGACGCCCAGGGCGTGCCCCGGGTGCGCTGCGCCTGCGGCAACCCGTTGAAGCCGGCGGTGCTGGTGAGCAACGCCAAGTACACCGGGAAGGCCTGGACGGGCTTCGAGCCGACCACGCTGATCGTGGTGGTGCCGGCCCCGCAGCCGGTGACCGAGATCATCCTGGTGAACGTCGAGACGGGCGGCTGGTTCTCCCGGCTGACCGGTCGGATCGAGGTGGTGGACAAGCGCGTCGAGCCGCCGAAGCAACTGGTGCCGGGCATTCCGCCGCCCGTGCCGTGGAAGCCCACGTCGCCGACGGCGACGGCCTCGACCTCGGGCACGACCTCTTCGGGCGCGACGTCCAGCGGTGCGACCTCGTCCGGCGCCACCTCCTCCGGCGCCACCAGCTCGGGTGCCACCTCCTCCGGAGCGACCTCGTCCGGCGCGACGGCCTCGACCTCGGGCGCCACCAGCTCCGGTGCGACGTCCTCCGGCGCCACCTCCTCCGGAGCGACGTCCGGCGGTACGACGTCCTCCGGCGCCTCCACCGGTACGGGCTCAGCCGCGGCCACCTCGTCGACCACGTCGGGCAGGCCGTCCGAGAGCACCGCGACGACGCACTCCTCGTCCGCCTCGACGCTCAGCGAGGCACCGACCAGCAAGACCACCACGACCGGGACCGGCGCGACGGGCGAGGGCACCACGACCTCGACCGGCAGCACCTCGGCCGGTGCCACCTCGGCCGCCGCCCAGACGGCGACGCCACTCTGCAAGCAGCCGGGACCGACGGGCACGGTCACGCCCTGCCCGCCCGCGACCCCCTGATCCCACCGCCCCGCCGCCCACTGCCCCACCGCCCCGCCGCCACCGGCCGTCTCGAACGCCGGTGGCGGTGGCACATCTCAGGACAGCAGCACCTTCGCGTCGTCCGGGCCGAGCGGCCGCCCGTCCGCCGAGCGCACCTCCACCGGGGCGACCGGGGCGCCCGAGGCGCGGTCGACCAGCCGGGCCCGGGGCTCGCCCTCGACGAAGAACCAGTCGTCACCCCACTGCCGCAGCGCGGTGATCACCGGGAACAGCGCGCGGCCCTTCTCGGTGAGCAGGTACTCCTGGTAGGGGCTGCCGTCGGCGGCCGGGGCGAGTTCGAAGACGCCATTGGCGACCAGTTTGGTGAGCCGCGCCGACAGGATGTTCTTGGCCAGCCCCAGGTTCTTCTGGAACTGCCCGAAGCGGCGCAGCCCGTCGAAGGCGTCCCGGACGATCAGCAGCGTCCAGCCGTCGCCGACCACGTCGAGCGGGCGGGCGACCGGGCAGGTCGACTCCTCGTGCGTGGTGCGTTTCGGCACTCTTCCCACCTCTCGACCGGTCCGCGGCCAGCGTACCGCCGAACGTGTGGTTGCTTATTGAAACCAGGATATGCCAGGGTGACGCGGTAGCACTTTGAAACCACTGCTGCCCGTCGAGGGGTTCCCGCTCATGACCTCCCCCGCTCCCACCGGCCCACCCACCACCGACGCGACGCGCGCGGCCACGCCGCCGCGCGGCCTGTCACCGGCCGCGGCCTGGCTGCTCTCCGTCGCGTGCGGCCTGGCCGTCGCCAACGTCTACTACTCCCAGCCGCTGCTGGACCTGATCGCCCGGGACTACGGCATCGACCCGGCCACCATCGGCCTGGTCGGCACCCTCACCCAGGTCGGTTACGGGCTCGGCCTGCTGCTGCTCGTCCCGCTCGGCGACCACGTCGACCGCCGCGCCCTGACCACCGCCCAACTCGGCTTGTCCGTCCTCGCCCTGCTCGCCGTCGCCGTCGCACCCTCCGCTCCGCTGCTGCTGGCCGCGATGGCGGCCGTCGGGGTGCTGGCCGTCGTCGCCCAGGTCGTCGTCGCCCACTCCGCCTCGCTCGCCGCGCCCGGCGACCGGGGCCGGGTGGTCGGTACCGTCACCAGCGGCATCGTGGTCGGCATCCTGCTCGCGCGCACCGTCGCCGGGACGGTCGGCGACCTGGCCGGCTGGCGCGCCGTCTACCTCGCCTCCGCCGTCGCGACCGGCGCCATGGCCTTCGCCGTCGCGGCCGTCCTCCCGCCCGACCGCCGCGGCCCGACCGGGCGGATCCGCTACCTGCGGCTGGTCGGCTCGGTGTTCACGCTCTTCGCCGAGGAGCGCGTGCTGCGCGTGCGCGCCGTGCTCGCCCTGCTCACCTTCACCTCCGTCACCGTCCTGCTCACCCCGATGGTCCTCCCGCTCGCCGCACCGCCCTTCGAGCTCAGCCACACCCGGATCGGCCTGTTCGGACTGGCCGGAGCCGCCGGGGCACTCGGCGCCGGACGCGCGGGACGCCAGGCCGACCGCGGCCGCCGTCACGCCGAACGCACCGCTGGCCTCGGCCTGGTGGCCATGCTCGCCGCCTGGCTCCCGGCCGCGCTGCTGCCGCACTCGGTGTGGTGGCTGGTGCTCGCCGTGGTCGTCATCGACTACGGCCTCCAGTCCGTGCACGTGGTCAACCAGCACCTCCTCTACCAAGTCCGCCCCGAGGCCAGGAGCCGCCTGACCGCGGGCTACATGCTGCTGTACTCCGTCGGCTGCGGAGCGGGCGCGATCGCCTCCACCGTGGTGTACGACCACGGCGGCTGGAACGCCGTCTGCGCGCTCGGGGCCGCCACCAGCCTCGCCGCGCTCGCCTACTGGCGTGCCGGCAAGAACGGTTGACGATCGCTCACAGCCCGGGCAGCGACGCCTACGTCACCGGCGGCACCGGCTCCAGGACCTCGCGCAGGGCGCGGATCCCCCGGCGCCACTCCCCGTCGGAGTCCGACTCGTCCCACAGCTCGGCCAGTTCGGACTCCTCCGCGACCACCCGGTCCAGCGCCGCCACCGCCAGCGCGCGCAGCTCGACGGGCAGCTCGGGTATCGGCTCGGCCGGGCCGTAGGCCGTCGTCACCGCCCCGCTGCCCGGGCACTGGGCGGCGACCAGCGCCGCCGCCGCGACGGCCTCCACGCCCTCGTCGTCGTCCAGGTACTCCGGCCCGCGGGCGGCGCGCTCCAGCGCCGCCCGGACGAGGCCCGCGCGCTCGCCCGGCGCGGCGTCATCGAGGCCACCGGCGAAATCCGCCGCCGTGTCGTTGTCGAAAGGGCCGATGTCCCAGGTGCCCATGAGAATTCCCTCCGTGTTCGTGTGCAATGGATGCTGGCACGCCCCACTGACAATTCGCCCGGGCCCCGGAAATCCGCTGGTCAACCACGTGACGGTGCGGCAGGGTTCGCCCATGGACATTCAGGGACTGGACGAGGACGGGTACATCGCGCGGGAGGGCTCGCTGGAGCGCGTCCGGCCGGAGTTCGCGCCGGTGGTCGACGCCGCGCGGGCGCGGATCGCCGCCGCCTTCGGCCCGGACCGCCTGCACGGCGCCTACCTGTACGGCAGCATCCCGCGCGGCACCGCGCTCCCCGGCGTCTCCGACCTCGACCTGCTGCTCGCCCTGCACCGGGAGCCCACGCCCGACGACCGACGGGCGGCCGACGCCCTCGAGGCCGCCCTCGACGCGGACTTCCCGCAGGTCGACGGCGTCGGCGTGCTCCTGTTCGGCACCGGCACGCTGCTCAGCGAGCTGGAACGGCACGACCTGGGCTGGTTCGTCGCCTGCCTGTGCACCCCGCTGCTCGGCGAGGACCTCGCGGGGCGACTCCCCCGCTACCGTCCGGACTCCCTGCTCGCCCGCGAGACCAACGGCGACCTCGCGCTCGCCCTCCCCCGCTGGCGCGAGCGACTGGCCGCCGCCGATTCGGACGCCCGGCTCACCGCGCTGAGCCGCGCGGTCTCCCGTCGGCTCGTCCGCACCGGCTTCACCCTGGTCATGCCTCGCTGGGGCGGCTGGACCAGCGACCTCACCGTCTCCGCCGAGGCCTTCGCCGCCCACTACCCCGACCACGCGGACCGGATGCGCCTGGCCGCCGCCGTGGCCCGCACCCCCACCACCGACCGCGCGGTCCTGGCCGCCCTCATCGACGGGCTGGCCCCCTGGCTGGCCGCCGAGTACACCGCCGTCCACGGCGAGAAGGCCCCGCGCCCCTGACCGCCGTGCCGCCCGCACCCGGGCCATGATGCGCGGAGCAGCCCAAGGCAGGACACCACCGGACACGGAGCGAGCAGTGCTGAACCACCAGGACCACACGAACGGGGCGGAGCCGCGTGCCCTGCTGATCACCGGCACCGTCGGAGTCGGCAAGACCTCGGCCGCCGACGCGGTGGGCGACCTCCTCCAGGAAGCCGGTGTGCCGCACGCGGTCATGGACCTCGACCGGCTCTGCCAGGCGTGGCCCGCCCCCGAGGGCGACCCGTTCAACCTCGGTCTGCTGCTGCGCAACCTGCGCGCCCTGACCGCCAACTACCGGGACGCCGGGGTGCGCCGGTTCGTCCTGGCCGGGGTGGCCGAGAGCATCGCCGAGCGCGACGGCTACCGGGCCGCCCTCGGCATGCCGCTCCAGGTCTGCCGCCTGACGGCGGACCTCCCCGTCGTCCACGGCCGGCTCAGGCGCCGGCACGAGGCCGACAACGACCCCGGGTCCCTGCCCTGGCACCTGGAGCGCGCCGACGGGCTCCACCGGATCCTCGACCAGGCCGGCGTCGCGGACTTCACCGTCGACACCACCCGCCTGCCGCTCCCGGACGTCGCCTCCGCCGTGCTCAGGACGGCCGGTTGGGCCTGACCGCTCGGGCCTGACCCGAAGCACGACCCGACCCGACGCACGACCCGACCCGACGCACGACCCGACCCGACGCACGGTCCGACCAGACACCTGGCGCGTCCGGCGGGCGGCCCCGCCGGACGCTCGTACCGCGGGTCAGTCCACGCAGGGGATCCCGCCGGCCTTCACCGCCGGCCCCTGCATCGGCAGCCCGGCGGCCGGGTCGGCGGAGCCGTCGGCCGGCGCGGGGGCGCCCGAGGCGGTCGCGGCCGGGGTGGGGGTCGCGGTCCGGGTCCCGGCGAGGGTGACCAGGACGTGGCCCGCCGGGACGGCCGAGGACGGGACGGCGGTGACGCCGTACCGGGCGGCGACCGCCTGGGCGTCGGCCTTGGCGCCGGTGCCGTAGCTCACGGTGGTGGTGCGGATCCGCGCGGGCGCGTCACCGATCCGGCCGGCCTGGTAGCCGAGGTCGACCAGCGCCTTGGACTCGGTGGCGGCGGCGCCCGCGCCCGCCGTCGCGTTGACGTCGACCACCGACTTGGGCGCGGCGCTGGGCGAGGGCGAGGGCGGGGCCGTCTCGCCCGGGGCGCCGCCGGGGGCCGCGGCCGGGGCGGCGGGCGCCGGTTCGCGGTTGAAGAGCTGCCGGACGATCTTCTTGATCAGGTCCGGGTTGACGGTGTTGACCTCCTGCCCGCCGACGGTCTTGAACCCGGTGATGGGCAGGGTGTTGAACTCGACGTTGCCACCGGTGAGGTTGGGCGCCTGCTGGGCGAAGTCGAGGATGTTCCACTCGTTGTCGATCACGACGTCCTTCTTCACCACCCCGAACAGCTTCTGCATCTGTCCGAAGTCGTTGAGGATGCCCTGCTGCTTGAGCTTGTACTCGACGGAGGAGATGAACGCCTGCTGCCGGTGGGTGCGGTCGAGGTCGCCGTTGGTGAGGTGGTGGCGCTGGCGGACGAAGGACAGTGCCTGGGCGGCGTTCAACGAGCTGATCCCGGCGGGCAGTTTGAGGCCGGTGCCGCCGCCCTCGTGCGCGGCGGTCCGGGCGATGATCGGATCGTCGACCGGGTGGTTGAGGCAGACCTGGATCGGTTCCACGGCCTTGGCGATGTCGTAGAAGCCGATCAGGTTGACCTCGGCGAAGTGGTCGATCGGGACGTCCAGGAAGCTCTGCACCGTCTGGATCGTGGCCGAGCGGCCGGCCTCCCGGCTCTGCCGTTCCAGATCCGCCTTGGAGAGGCCCTTGCCCGCGAGCTTCGACTCGGCGGCCTCCTTGGCGATGCCGTAGGCCTCCTTGATCTTGTGCATCTTGCCGTCGGCGCCGACGGTCTGCACGTAGTCGTCACGCGGGACGGACAGCGCGGTGACCTTCCCGCCGTTGGCCGGGATGTGCAGCACGATCAGGGCGTTGGTGTTGTAGCCGCCGATCTCGCTGGAGCCGGCGTGCAGTTCGTCCTCGACGAACTGCTTGGGCAGGTCGTTGCCGTCCATGTCCTTGCGGCTGTCGAGGCCGATCAGCAGCAGGTTGACGGACTTGTCCAGGTGCGGCGGGGCGTTCTTCTTCGCCTCGTTCAACGCACCGGACTTGATCATGCCGTCGTCCAGGCTGCGGTACTCGTACCAGGTGAAGCCGCTGGCGCCGAGCACGGCGACCGAGACGGCGCAGGCCAGGGTGCGGCCGGCCACGGTCAGCGGGGCGGGCCCCCGACGGGCGGCGGAGCCACGGCGCGGGGCCCGGCCGCGCGGGCGCTCGGTGTGGTCGGTGCGGTTCGTGCGGTTGGTGCGGTCAGCCACGGCGGCCCCGTCCGCTCGGGGCTCCGGCCCTGGGGGGCCGGCGGCGGTCCAGCACCGCGCGCACCACGATCACCAGCAGCGCGACCGCCAGCGCCGTCGCCATCACCGGGAACGCCTCGACCACCCAGCGCACCGCGCCGGTGCCCAGGCCCTTGCCCCGGTACTTGTCGGGATCGGCCCCGTACTCGACGGCCGAGGCCGTCAGCAGCACCACCAGGGGGGTCCCGGTCAGCACCCACCAGCGGCCGCTCCGACTGCACAGCACGGCCGCGACGCCGGTGCCGAGCACCGCGCCGACCGCGAACAGGATGCCGACGCCGGGGCCGCCGAGTTCGTCGCCGATCCCGCCGAGCAGCGGCAGCCCGACCGCGGCGAGCGCCGCGACCGGTCCGCCGCGCCGACGGGCCTGCTGCCTGCGGCGCGAGGCCCCGGCACGCTGGGCGCGGGCCTGCCGCGACGGGTCGGGGTCACCGCCGGCCGCGCGGGAGCGCTGGGCGGGCACGGCGGGGTCCTCGATGCGAGGTCCCGCGTCCTGGTACGGCGTTCTCGCCCGCTGGCCGGCCATGCGCACTTCCCTCGATCGTTTCGGCTGCGGCGGCGAGACCACGCCGCCCCTCGTGCCGGGACGCCATCCGTCCGCTGGCAATTCCCGCCGTCTACAGGCCTGTAGAGGCTGGTCTGGAGCATACAAACCCATTTCAGCAAAGTCACTCGCCGCCGTTCCGCAGCGGCGGACCGCCCGGCCGGCCCTCGTTAGGATGACCATGATCCCCGCCACGTCGGCACACCAACAGGAACGCACCAGAGGAGTAGAGCGTCACCATGTTTGAAAGTCTTAAGAACATCGCGGACAAGGCCACCGACCTCGCCCGCGAGCACAGCGACGTGCTCGGGCAAGGCCTGGAGAAGGTCGGCGACGTGATCGACGACCGCACGGACGGCAAGTACAGCGGGCAGATCGACACCGGCGTCGAGAAGGCGAAGGACTTCCTGCGCAACCTCGACGGCGACGCGAAGTCCGCCGAGTAGGACCGGCCGGGCCTCCCGCGGGGCACGAGCGACCGTACGACGGTCGAACTGGATGACGGGCGAACGGGGAGGGCCGACGGCGGTGAGCGAGGAGCAGAAAGGTCCGCGCTGGGGGCGCTGGATCGTGATCGGCGTCCTGGCGGCGGCCGGGTGGGGCATCGTCCGCAGCGGCGGCCACGAGCCCGGGGCCGCTTCGGCGGCGCCCTCGTCCTCCGCCGCCGCCCCGTCGTCCGGCGCCTCCGGTTCGGCGGGCAGCGGGTCGGGGGCCGACGCGGGAGCCGGGTCGGGCGGGTCGGGCGGGTCGTCGGCGGCCCCGTCGAAGCCCTCCGGCCGCTACGAGCCCGCCGACTACGCGGCGCCGGTGCGCCAGTACGCGGCCGAGGCCGGGGTCAACCCCCAGTTGCTGATGGCGATCCTCTACAACGAGGCGTACAAGCCGCACGACCCGGACTTCGAGCGGGCCTGGCAGCGCGGCAAGCCGGACGCCGCCTTCGGCATCGCCAACATGCACCGCGCCGCCTTCGACGACACCAAGCCGGGCCGCCCGTTCGCCTCCCGCCGCTGGGAGGAGCTGCCGGACGACCGCAACCTGGCCGTCCAGGCAGCCGCCTGGCACCTCCACGACCTCGCCGAACAGCTCCCCGCCAAGGTGGGCGCCCCGCTGAACAAGGACGAGCTGCTCGCCCTCGGCTACAACGCCGGGGCGGGCAACATGCTCGCCTTCGCCCGGGGCGTCAGGATCGGCCCGCAGGCGCAGTCCTACCTGGACCGCCTGCACGACAACTGGGCGAAGTCCGGCGAGGCCGTGAAGTAGCGGTTGCGGCCGGTCAGTTCGCGCCGAGCTGGGTGGCCCACTTGGCGCGCCAGGCGAGCGCGTCGGCGACGCCCTCGGCCAGGGTGCGCCGCGGCGACCAGTCGAGCAGCTCGCGGGCGGCGTCGACGGAGGCGTAGCAGCCGATCACGTCGCCCGGGCGCGGGCCGGCCTCACGGACGTCGAGCTTGCCGCCGACGGCCTGCTCGAAGGCGGCGACCAGCTCACGGACGGTGGTGCCCTCGCCCGTCCCGACGTTGATCGCCCGGAAGCGGTCGGCGGCGTCGGGGGCGATCACCTCGTCGAACCGGAGCAGCGCCGCGACGTGGGCCTCCGCCAAGTCCTGCACGTGGACGTAGTCGCGGATGCCGGAGCCGTCCCGGGTCGGCCAGTCGACGCCGGTGACGGTGAACGGGGTGCCCTCGGTGTGGGCCTCGATCAGCTTGCCGAGGGCGTGGCTGGGGTTGAGGTTCTGCAGGCCGGTGCGCAGCCGGGAGTCGGCACCGACCGGGTTGAAGTACCGCAGGGTGATGACCCGCTGCCGCTCGGCGCCCTCGCCCCGGGTCCAGTCCTGGAGCACCTGCTCCATCATCAGCTTGGTGCGCGCGTACGGGCTGTTCGCCTCCAGCGCGGAGTCCTCGTCGACCCGGCCGTCCGGGGTGGGCGCGTAGATCGAGGCGGAGCTGCTGAACACCACCCGGGTGCAGCCGTGGCGTTGGAGGGCGTCGAGCAGCTCGACGGTCTTGGCGACGTTCTCCCGGTAGTAGAACAGCGGCTTGGCCACCGACTCCGGGACGACGATCCTGGCCGCGCAGTGCACGGTGGCGTCGATGTCCGGGTGTTCGGTGAAGATCCGGTCCAGCAGGGCGGCGTCGGCGATGTCGCCCCCGCAGAAGACGCGGTTCTCCACGAACTCGGCGCGGCCCTTGGACAGGTCGTCCAGGACGACCGGGGTGATGCCCCGGTCGAGCAGGACCGAGGCCACCGTGCTGCCGATGAAGCCGGCACCGCCGGTGATCAGGACCTTCCTCATGCGCGGATGCTCCCTTGCGATCGGCCGGGCGTCCGGTGACGCCCGGTGATCGCTCAGACGTGCTTCGTGCGCCGCCGGTTCCCGGTTTGCCGGGGTGGCACGGATCACGGGTCGCCGACGGCCGGCCGGGGCGGCGCCGCGCTCCGGCCCGTCAGCGGCGGGCGCGTCCGCGCAGCCAGAAGCCGGTGCCGACCAGCAGCACGGCCGCGGTGGCGGTGCCGATGGCGGCCCAGGTGGTGGCGTCGTCGGTGGTCTCGTGGGCGGGCGCGGCGGTGGTGGC
This sequence comes from Kitasatospora sp. NPDC056076, assembly GCF_042266305.1. Taxonomy (NCBI): domain Bacteria; kingdom Bacillati; phylum Actinomycetota; class Actinomycetes; order Kitasatosporales; family Streptomycetaceae; genus Kitasatospora; species Kitasatospora sp. NPDC056076. The sequence continues at coordinate 99,430 of NZ_JBHJWG010000011.1, read as the reverse complement.
CGCCGCGGCCACCACGGTCGGGCCCGCGGTGGGCGTGGCGCCGGAGGCTGTGGCGGAGGGTCCGGCGGAGGGCGCGGCGGAGGCCGAGGAGTGGGCGGAGGCGGCCGCGTCCAGCGGCACCGGGTCGCTGATCGCCGCCGCCTCGACGTCGAGTTCGCGCTCGCCGTGGCCCAAGGAGGGGAAGGCGCAGTCGACGGAGATCTTCCAGTGCCCGGCGGGCAGCAGCTCCCGGGTGGTGTACGTACCCGGGCGGCCCGGCACGGCGACCAGCCGCCAGGGGCCGACGGTCCGGCCGTCGGCGGCGGTCGCGGAGAGCGTGCCGGCGAACTCCTCGGTGACCGGGTCGTGGTCGTTCTCCCAGGTGGCGACGGTGCTGACCCGGCCGTTCTGCTGGCCGGTCACGTCCAGGTGGACGGTGTCCCCGTGGGCGGCGGCGGGTGCGGCGGTGGGCAGGACGGCGACGGCGGCGAGGGCGAGGGAGGCGAGCAGCGGGCGAGTGCGGGTTCGCATGTCGGGCGGTCCTCGGCGGTGGGGGTGAGGGTAGGTGGAGCGGCGGTGCCGGGTGCGGCCGCCATCCGGTGGTGGCGGCCGCACCCGCTGTGCGGGATCGTACGGGCCGTGCGGGATCGTACGGGGCCGTACGGGTAGTACGGGGTGGTGCGGGATCGTGCGGCCGTGCCGGGCTACGAGGTCTTCAGCAGCGACCAGTTCTGGTACGGCCGGCCGTTCGGCTGCTGCAACTCCAGCAGCCAACCACCGTAGTACCAACGGTCGCTGAGCCCGAGCACCAGGCCGGTCCCGTCGGCGGTGAGGGTGAACCCGCCCTCGGCGGCGTTGAGTTGCCACTTCTGCTCAGCGGTGTCGGAGCACGGCTGCTGCGCCACGTACTGCCCGGCCACCGGGGTGCCGCCGAGCTGCAGGCACTTGCCCGAGCGCGTGGACTTGATCCGCAGCGCACCGTTGCCGGCGTCCTCGAACTGCCACTTCTGGTTGGCGTAGCCGGTGCGCTGGTAACCGATCGCCACGGTGCCGTCGTTCATCGAGCTGCCCCACAGGTCGGCGGCCTGGCCGGTGAGGCCGTTGACCATGCTGTAGTGGGTGCCGGGCTGCGGGCGGCCGGTGTCGGCGAGGGTGCGGAAGTTCGCCGCGCGGCCGGGCTTGCCGACCGTTCCGGCGGCGTCGCGGACGGCGACGGCCACGGTGTAGCCGGTACCGGGGGCCAACCGGACCACGCCGACCACGGTCGAGCGGACGGTGCCGATGGTCCGGCCGTTCAGCTGGACGTCGTAACCGGCGGCGGCGGGAACGGGGTTCCAGCTCAGCACGACCGAGTTCTGGGTGATCTGACTGGTCGTCACGTCAGGACCGGCGCCACCCGGGGCCGGGGTCCTGGTCGGCGACGGGGAGCCGGTGGGCGTGGCGGTGGGACCGCCGGTCGGCGTCGGGGACGGCGAGGGCGTGCGGGTGGGCGTGCCCGTGGGGGTCGGACCCGTGCCGGTCGGGGTCGGGGTCGGCCCGGTGGCGGTCGGGGTCGGCGTGGGGTTCGGCCCGGTCCCGCCGCCGTTGCCCGCGATGAGGAAGCGGTTGTTCGCGACGTTCCAGTGCGTGGCCAGGTAACTGCCGGGTGCCGGCGAGGTGTTGTAGTAGTCGTCGTGGTTGCAGTCGAGCCGGTCGTCGTGCGCACGGTCCGGGCAGGCGATCCGCATCTGCGGGTAGTACGGGGCGTCCGAGTAGCACATGATGTCCCACTCGTCCGTGCAGTGACCGGCCTTGCTGGAGTTGGGCGCGCTGTTGTTCACCGCGCCCAGGTTGTGGCCGAGTTCGTGCGCGGCGGTGGTTCCGCTCCAGCAGCCGGAGTCGGTCCGGCCGTACGAGGGACCGAAGTTGCTGAGGTTGTCCTGGCCCGGGCGCTCGTCACCGGCGAAGGTGCCGATCCCGCAGTACACCTTGGCGTCGGTGAACATCATGTACTTGCGGTCCTTGCGGTTGAACCCCTGCGCGGCCAGGGCGCGGTTGCTCGCGTTGAAGTCCTGGATCTCGGAGTCGGAGATCTGCACGTTCAACACCGAGGCGGTGCAGTCGGGTTCGGTGACGAAGCGGACGTGCCGCACGCCGCCGGTCTCGGCGGCGCTGGCGTCGTAGATGACGTCGACGTCCGCGGCCCACTTCTTGAAGGAGGACAGGTACTGGGCGAACCGGTCGTTGCCGGGGGTGTGCACGTACACCACCTGGACGCGGTTGCCGCTGCTGCCGTCACCCTCGCAGACCAGGCCCGCTCCGGCGGCCGGGGCGGCCGCGGGCGGGGCGGCGTCCTGCGCTGCGGAGCCCTGGCCGGCCTCGCCGAGCAGCGCCTTCTGGGTGGCGTCGAGGACGGGCGCGCCGCCCTTCAACAGATCGGCCGTGGAGGGCGGTTGGGCGCCGGCGGGCGGAGTGAGCGCGGGTACCCGGGCGGCCGGGGCGGCGACCGGCGGAACGTCCTTGCGGATGTCCACGTCCTTGGGCGGCGCGTCCGGGCCGTGGCTGCACTGGGCGCTGCCGGTGACCTCCAGCATGTTGCCGCAGCGGTCACTGGTCGGCAGGGTCAGCCCCGCGTAGACCAGGCCGCGGTCGGGCTGGTCCTTGGGTATCGCCTTGGGCGGGGCGGCCTTCTCGTCCCGCTTCGGGGCGGGCGCCCTGGTGGCGCCCTCGGCGGTGCCCGTCTCGCCCGGGCCACCGTCGTCCGCGACCGCGTCGAGCGGCGCGTCCGCCGCCGTGACGGTGCTGCGCATCGCCCCGGGCTCCAGCGCGGTGCGCAGGCCCAGGGTGCCCGCGACCAGTCCGGCCGCGACCGCCACGGCGACCAGGGCGCTCCTGCGGGTGAACCTGCGGCGCCTGCGCCGGCGGAGTTCGCTGCTCCGGTGTCCCATCGCGTTCCTTTCCTCGTGCGACGGCCCGGACCCTGTGGTGAGGGGTCCGAACCTTCCGACACGAGGGAGAGCCGGTGGGACGGCGGGGAATAACAGAAACCTCTTGCGAAAGTCCCCGGCCCGTTCGAGGCGAGGCCGAGCGGACGGGGAACGGCAGACGGGGCCCGGCGGCCCGGGCGGCGAAGTGCCGGGGAGCGCACTCGGGGGGTACGCGCTCCCCGGCACGGGGTGGTGGCGGCCACCCGGCCGGAACCCTCGGGGTCTGCGCCCCGGCGGGCCGTGTCGAATGCTAGACCTCCCGCCGGGAGCTGGCCAGCGCCCCGAACGGGGAAGTTTCCGCCCCGGACATGCCATCGCCATACGCGATATGACGATCCGTCACTTGACTCACTACAGACGCCGGGCCGGCCCTCACCCCGGCCCTCACCCCGGCCCTCAGGCCGCGACCCCGACCCGGGCCGGACCACCGACCGCCGGTCCGCTCGCCACCCCCACCGCACCGCAACCGCCGTGCAACCGGGCCAGCCCGGCGGCGAGCACGGCCCGGTCCCCGGCGAGCCACACCCGCAGCGCGGCGGAGAGCGCGGCACTGGCCGGGCCCGCCGACGGGCCGCCGGTGCGCACCAGCCGCTCACCGAGCAACGGCAGCAGGTCCGCGACCGGCGCGGGCAGCCAGAGGGTGACCGCACAGGGCGCGGGCCGGGCCAGGACCCGCAGCAGCGGCAGCACCGAACCGTCGTCGTGCAGCGAGGGGATGACCTCCAGGAGCCCGTCGACCGCGACACCGGAGACGTCGCCGCCGTGGCCGCGCGCGAGGTCCCGCAGCAGCGCCCGCTCGGCGGCCGTGATCCGGACGGTCAGCATGACCTCGTCATCGCAGTCCATGGTCCCGTTCCCCTGTCGTGGAGTTGGTGGCGTCTGGAGGGTGGTGGAGCCCGGCGGGAGGTGCGGTCCGACGGGCGGTCCGGCCCGGCGGGCGGTCGAACCTCGCGGATCAATCGCGCGCCGAGGGCATTCCTGCCCCGCGACCGCCCTCCGCTACCGGCGTTATCAGGCCGTAGTGCCCGTCGTAGCGGCGGTAGAGCACCCGGGCGCGGCCGTCCTCGGGGCCGGTGTGGCAGACGAACGGGCGCCCGGTGAGCCAGAGCCGGCGGGCCGCCTCGGCGAGGTCGAGCACCGGCAGCGCGTCGCCGCCGGTGGGCCAGGGCTCGACCGCGCCGCTCAGCGGGCAGCGGTGGACCAGGCCGTCCCGTCCGGTGTCGGCGTCCAGGAACAGGTGGAACCGCCGGTCCAGGAGCAGCAGTTCGCGGGCCGCCTGCGCCTGGGTGCGGCGGGCGGGCACGACCGCCTTGTGCCGGGCGATCCGCCGCCGGGCGAGCGGCCGGTCGGCCCACTGCGGCCGGTAGGCGCTCTCGTGCACGGCGGCCAGACCGATGTCGCCCAGTTCGCGCAGCCGGGCCACCCGGCCGGCCAGGGTGCCGAGCACCAGGTCGACGGCCTCCCGGGCGGTGCCGGTGGCCAGCTGGACCCGGACCGGGCCGGTGCCGTCCAGCTCGACGTCGGCCTGGGCGAGCGCGGGCCGGGTGAGCATGCGGTCGCGGGCCCGGGTGAACCGCAGCCGCAGTCCGTGGACGTCGGGGCCCAGGAGCACCGCGGTGTCCTGCGCCCGGCTCCGGGCGTACTCGGCGTCCTCGCGCGGCAGCTCGCCGCGGATCTCCACCCGGACGTCGAGGGCGGGCCGGTGGCGCAGACGGGTCATCAGGTTCCTCCTTCTCCACCCACCATGCTGGCGTCCCCGCGACCGTGCGGCGAGGGTCCAAAGACCCTCCCGCCGGGGCCCGGTACGGGCCACCGCGTGGACGGCATCGACGCAGGTCAGGGCGACGGAAGCGGGCCGCTTCGACGCCGGGCGGAGGACCGGGCCGAGGGTCGGACGAAGGACCGGGCGAGGGCCGGGTGACGGACCGGGCCGAGGGCCGCCCCGGGGGCCGGGCGGCAGGCCTGACGGACGGACGGGCGCAGCGCCGACACGATGATCGTCCGTTGGAGTGATCCGGGCGCGTTCGGCGCAACGCCCGTCGCACCGGCGCGTTTCCCATGGCGTGCGCCCTCCGCCCCTGGCGCACGCGGGTTCCGCGCTCGCCGGCCCCCGCCACCCGGCCGGCCGGCCGGTGCCTTCCCCCGGTACCGCCCGCACCGGCCCCTCTGGTGAGAGGAAGTGTCATGACCCTGCCGACCAACGCCCTGCTGGCAGAGACACGGAAACGGATCGTCCCCCCGAGAACCACGCCACCCCCCGCACCCGCCACCCGAGCCGCCGTCCCGCCGCTCGCCCCCGGCGCCCTGCCCGGCCTCGGCCACGCGGCCGCCCTGCTGCGCGACCCGCTCGGCTTCCTCGGCTCGCTGGCCCGCCACGGCGGCGTGGTCCGCATCCGGCTCGGGCCCCGAACCGTCTGCGTGGTGACCGACGCCCGGCTGGTCCACACCCTGCTCGTCGCCCTCGCCCACGACTGCCCGCGCGGCGCCGTCCAGGACACCCTCAGGACCGCCTTCGGCGACGGCCTGCTGATGTCCGAGGGACAGGCGCACCGCGACCGCCGCCGGATCATCCAACCCGCCTTCGCCCCCGACCGGACGGCCGGCTACCTGGCCGTGATGCACCAGGTCACCGAGGAACGGGCCGGCCGCTGGCGCCCCGGCCAAGTCCTCGACGTGGCCAAGGAGATGAACCACCTCGCGCTGGAGATCGTCACCCGCTCGCTGTTCGACGCCCGGCTCAGCGAGGACGCCACCCTCGCCTTCCACCGGGCACTGCCCGACCTGGTGAAGGGCCAGATCGTCCAGTCCCTCTACCCTCACCCCGCCCTCGCCCGGCTCCCGCTGCCCGTCAACCGGCGCTTCGACGCCGCCGTCCGGGTGCTCAACCGGGTGGTCGACCAGGCCGTCAACGGCCGCCCCGGACGCGCCCGGCCGGACCAGCGCGGCGGCACCCTGCCGGCCCTGCTGCGCGCCGCCACCGACCCGGCCACCGGCCGTCCGCTCACCGAGGCCGACGTCCGCTCCGAGGCCATCACCATGTTCGGCGCCGGCACCGAGACCGTCTCCACCACGCTCACCTGGCTGCTCGACGAACTCCTGCGCCACCCCGAGGTGGAGGCCCGGGTCCTGGCCGAACTGGACGAGCACCTGCCCGCCGGCACCACCCCCACCCCCGAGGCGCTCGCCCGGCTCACGTACACCCGCGGCGTCACCCAGGAGGTGGTGCGGCTGCACGCCCCCAACGCCTTCCTGATGCGCACCGCCCGGGTGCCCGTCGACCTCGGCCCGTACCGGATCCCGGCCGGGACAGAGCTGCTGTACAGCCTCACCGCGCTGCACCGCGACCCGCTGAGCTACGACGACCCGTCGAGCTTCCGGCCCGAGCGCTGGCAGGACGGCGGCGGGCTCGGGCGGCCGTCCTTCCTGCCCTTCGGGGCGGGCAAGCACAAGTGCATCGGCGAGGCCTTCGCCTGGGCCGAGCTGACCGTCGCGGCCGCCGCGATCCTGCGCCGCTGGCGGCCGGTGGCGGTGCCGGGGTCGCGGGCCCGGGAGGTGGTGTGGACCACCGTCCAGGCCCACGGCCTGCGGGTCCGGCTGGTGCCGCGCGGCTCCGCCGTACCGAGCGCCGCCGCCTCCGCCCCGGCAGGGCGGGACGTGGCGGCGGACGCTGCGGTCACCGCAAGCACCACAGGCCTCGCACCGGCCGGGGCCGGCACGGACCGGCCGCACTCCGCCGACTGTCCGCTCACCGGCACCGCGGCCCGCCCCGGCGCGCCCGCCGCCGTACCCCTCCCCCGGCCGCCCGCCGAACTGCGCGCCGCCGCCGACCGGCACGCCGACTGGGCGGTCCGCCACGGCCTGCTCGCCCCCACCGAGCTCCCCGACTACCGGGCCTACGCCCTGCACGAGCTGATCGGCCACGCCTTCCCCCGCGCCCGGGGCACCGACCTGGACCTGCTGGTGGACATGCTGGGCTGGTTCACCGTCCTGGACGACCGCTTCGACGGCCCGCCCGGGCGCCGGCCCGCCGAGGCCCACGCGCTGGTCGACCCGCTGATCTCCGCCCTCGACGGCGACGCCCGCCCCGCGGCACCGGGCGACCTGCTGCTCACCGCCTGGCAGGAGCTCTGGGACCGTCAGCGCCGGTCCACCTCCCCCGACTGGCGCGCCCGGGCGGCCCGCGAGTGGCGCGCCTGCCTGGCCACCTTCCCCGCCGAGGCCGAACACCGCGCCCGCGGCACCGTTCCCGCCCTGGGCCTCGGCCTGGCCGACACCATGCGGCTGCGCCGCCACGGCAGCTGCGTCTACCCGTTCATGAACATACTGGAACGGGTCCACGGCGCCGACGCCCCCGCCGCCCTGCACGCGGAACCCGCACTGCACCGCCTGCGCGCCAACACCGCCGACGCCGCGACGCTGATCAACGACCTCTACTCGCTGGAGCGGGAGGAACGGCAGAGCGCCGCCGCGTTCAACACCGTCCTCACCCTCCAGCGGGTCCGCGGCTGCACCCGCAGCCGGGCCGTGCGCGCGGTGCGCACCCGGGTCGGCACCCTGCACCGGGAGAACGAGCGGCTGCGCCGCGACCTGGGCCGCCGCCACCCGGCGGGGCGCTGGTACCTGGACGGCACCCGGGAGTTGGTGGCCGGCGTCCAGGCCTGGACCAGCACCAGCGACCGCTACCTGGTACGGGGCGACCGCGCTCGCTGACGGGCGTCGCGGCCGGGCGTCGCGGCCGGGCGTCGCAGCCGGGCGTCGCAGCCGGGCCGGACGGCTACTTGCGGTCGCCGAGGGCGAACAGCAGCAGGACGAAGCCCGCGAACAGGTGGGTGGCGAAGATGTAGATGCCGGCGCGGATCAGCATCGCCTTGCGGCGGCGCTTCTCCTCGCCGGTGCTGTCGGCACTGTTGGCGCTGTCGCCCATCGGGCTGTTCTCCTCGGGTCGGTCACGGTCACGGTCGCCCGCCGGTGGGCGCGAAGCTGCCGGCTGCGGACTCAGCGGGGCGACCGGCCACCGGCGGCGCGCAGCTCGGTGAGCAGCGCCCCCTGGTCGGTGATCAGCTCGGTCAGGATCCGCCGCGCCGCGCTGAGCAGCTCGGCGACGTCCGGGGTGCTGAGCGCGTACACCACCGTGTTGCCCTCGCGGGTGGCCGTGACCAGCTGGGTGCGGCGCAGCACCGCGAGCTGCTGGGAGAGGTTGGACGGCTCGATCCCGATCTCCGCCAGCAGCTCTCGCACCGGCCGGGGGCCGTCCTGGAGCAGTTCCAGGACCCGGATCCGGACGGGGTGGCCGAGGGTGCGGAAGAACTCCGCCTTCGCCTGGTACAGCGGGACCGGCATGGCCCGTTCCCTCCCTCGATCCGGCTCGGTGGCGGCCTGGTCGCCCGGCCGGGCGGGGTCCGTGCCACGGCCGGTAGGCATCATCGCCACAGATGAAGATTTCTTCAAGTCGTCACAGTGGAAGGTGACCTCTCCCACATCGACGGCCGGATCGGGACGGCGAAGGGCCGGACCCGGGACGCTGCCAACTCCCGGGCCCGGCAGTCTGGGTGACGAGCCGTCAGCAGCCTACAGGCACATCGACGGTGACCGGGGCCGGTCCCCGCAAGCTCCCCTCCACCGAGAAGGAGGCGTGCACGACCGACCCGCGGGGCACGGTGGCACCGACCCCGTCCACCCGGACCGTGCTGACCCTGAACTCGGTGCGCCCGGCCGCCGCACCGAGCGGGCCGACGCCGGCCAGATCGGCCGACAGCCGGGTGACCAGCGCCTGCGGCGCCGGCGGCCACGGCGTTCCCGGCGAGGGCGGGCCGGCCAGCCCGATCAGGCCGTACAGCACGACGGCGTCACCGGTGACGTCCGCGCAGACCCTGGTGGACAGTCCGGCCTGGAGGCCGGAGTGCCCGCAGGTGGTGACGGTGGCGGACTCCTGCCCGGCGGCGGCCGCCGGCAGCGGCGCGCCCAGCAGCGCGACGGCACCGGCCGCGCCTGCCGCGATCCGGGTGATGCGGGTAGCGCGGGTGATGCGGTTCATGGCTCCTCCTTCGGAGGGTGTGAGGAATGAACGCGTGGGACGGGGATCGAGCAGTGTGTCATGGCACATGTGACATTTCATGCGTGCCTTGACTGCAACTCTGCCATGCGATTCAAACCCCCAAGTGCCACTTCCCCTTCGAACCCATGCCTCCGACCGAAAGCACGCCTACGATGGCGCGTTCCCATTCGGCAAGGCGAACCCCCGCACCTCGCCGGGCGTCGGCCTGTTGAACCCAGGATGAACCGTTGGCCCGGCGGCCGGACCGAGCAGCGGGGCCGCCCGGTCGGCCGCCCTGGCTGCCCTGGCCGCGCGGGCCGCCGTCAGCCGAAGTCCTCCCGCAGCGCGTCCACCCGGGCGACGGCCTCCGTGAAGGCCGCACGGTCGAGGCCGCCGGAGTCCAGGGCGGCCGCCAGGGCGGTGGTGGCGTCCTCGCCCTGCTGGGGGTCGCGGGCGGAGCAGAGGATCAGGTCCATCCCGGCCGCCGCGGCGGCGACGGCACGCGAGCCGGTCGGACCGTACGGCGTGAGGGCGTCGGCCTCCAGGGCGTCGGTGACGGTGACGCCTTCGAAGCCCAGGCGCTCACGGAGTTCGCCCTGGACCACGGTGGGCGACAGCCCGGCCGGGCGGTCCGGGTCCAGCGCCGGGTAGACCGCCCAGGAGGCCATCACCATCCGCACGCCCGCGGCGATGGCGGCCCGGTACGGGGCCTCGTCGCGGGAGCGCAGCCGGTCCAGCGGGACGGGGAGGGTGACGGGGCGGGCGTCGGTGTTCTCGTCCCGGGCCGCCGCGCCCAGGCCGGGGAAGTGCTTGGCGGTGGCCGCCACCCCCCGGCTCTGCTGCTCGGCGAGGAAGGCGCTGCCCAACGCGCCCACCGTGGACGGGTCCTGGCCGTAGGAGCGCTCGTAGCGGTCGATGAAGTTGCCCGGGGTGTCGTAGACGTCGAGCACCGGGGCGAGGTTGACGTTCAACCCGGCGTCGCCGAGCGTTCCGGCGGCACCGGCGCCGGAGTCCACGGCGGCGGCGAACGGATCCGGGGCCGTCCCGGTGCGGCGGGCAGAGAGTTCCGGCGCCCCCGGCAGCCGGCGCACCTTGCCGCCCTCCTGGTCGGTCATCAGCAGCAGCGGGCGCGCGTCCGGGGCCTCGGCGGCGGCCTGCTTCAACGCGGCCACCGCCTCGGCCAGTTGCTCCGGACCGGTGACGTTCTCACCGAACAGGATCACCCCGGCCGCCCGGCCCTCCCGGATCGCCCGCAGCACCCCGGGCGGCGGGGTCGGGCCGGGGTAGGAGAGCACGATGCGCCGGCCCGCGAGTTGACGCGCGTCCTGGTGCCGTCCGGTCATCGCCGGGTTCCTCTCGTCGGGGAGCCCTCTCCCGCGCGTCACCGACCCGGCGGGGACGGGGCCGAGCACGGCCGCCACCACCAGCACCACCGACGTCAACCGGGCGATCCGCCGTAACGGGGCCATCCGTCCCTCCAGGGTCAGCAACGGCATACGGTCCGTCAGCGTACCCAGGAACCCGCCGGACGGCAGCCCGCACACCACCGGCCCCGCCACCGCCCCCCGCCACCGGCACCGGCACCGGGGCCGGGGCCGGGGCCGGGGCCGGGCCCTGTTGGCCCCCGGCGCGTGCGGTGGGCCTCAGACGGCGTGCTCGACGAACTCGCCGCAGTCGTGGAAGCCCAGGCGGCGGTAGACCGGCCGGCCTTCCACCGAGGCCTGGAGGACGGCGATCCGCTGCCCGTGGGCGCGGGCCGTCGCCAGGGCGGCGAGGGTGACGGCGCCGCCGTAGCCGCGTCGGCGGTGGGCGGCCAGCGTGGCGATGTTGTAGATCCCGGCGACCCCCGCGTGCAGGAGGACCTCGGCCGAGCAGACCGGCCGGTCGTCGACGTAGCCGACCAGGTAGCGGGCCGGACAGTCGTCGGCGAGTGCCGACTCCGCCGCACGGGTGAAGAACCGCCGCACGGTGGCGGCCGGCGGGTCCCAGTTCGCGGCCACCACCGAGGCGTGGTCGGCGAGGCCTTCGGGTGTGGTCACGGCGCGGATGTCGAGCCCGGTGACGTGCTCGGGCGGTGGGACGTCGTCCAGGAGCGCCCACATGGCCGTCTCCCGCTCGGACGCCTCCAGGCCGGCGGCGCTCAGGCGGGCGGACAGGTCCGCCGGGGTCGAGGCCGGGCCGACCCACCACGAGAACGGGCGCCCCCTGGCGGCCAGGTCCCGGACGGTGTCGGCGATCCGCGCGTCGGCGGTGTCCGGGCGGAAGCGGGCCAGGGCGACGATGTTGAAGGTGTCGTCGTCGAGGCCGCTGTCGGCGACCGTCAGGTCGTCCGCGTCGGCGACGGTCATGCCCGCGGTACGGCGGTGCAGGTGACAGGCGTGCTCGGCCAGGTTCCGCTCCATCCTGGCCAGCAGGTCGGCTCGCTCCGGTGCAGCGGGTTTCGTCGTCCTCATGGTGGTCGATTCGATCACGCAGAAGCCGGGCGGGCACCCGAATTGCGGCCGGCCGAGGCCCGGCGGACCAACTCCCCCAGGACGGCGATGCCTTCGGCGATGTCGCCCGGCGGGCCGGCCGCGTAGCCGAGCACCAGACCGGGCGGGAACGGCAGGCGGGCGTGCCAGGACAGGGGCTGGACCTTGACGCCGCGGGCGAGCGCCGCGGTGGCCAACTCCACGTCACTGCATCCGAGTTGCTCCGGCAGGGTGAGCATCAGGTGCAGCCCGGCGGCCGCGCCGTGCACGGTCGCGGCGGGGAGGTGGGTACGGACGGCGGCGATCATCGCGTCCCGGCGGCGACGGTGGCGGCGGCGCAACAGCCGCAGGTGGCGCTCCAGTTCACCGGATTCCATCAGTCGGGCGAGCACCAGTTGGGGCAGCACCGGGTTGCCGAGGTCCGCGAAGCGCTTGGCGTCGAGGACGGCCGCACGCAGCGGCGGCGGCACCAGCAGCCAGCCGGTGCGCAGCGGCGGCGGCACCAGCAGCCAGCCGGTGCGCAGCGCCGGGGCGAGCAGTTTGGAGGTGCTGCCCGCGTAGCAGACCCGGTCGGGCAGTTCGGCCCGCAGCGCGGGGACGGGCGGGCGGTCGTAACGGTGCTCGGCGTCGTAGTCGTCCTCGACGACCAGACCGCCCTCGCCCGCCCAGCGCAGGAGTTCACGGCGCCGCTCGCCGCCGAGGACGACACCGGTCGGGTACTGGTGGGCGGGGGTGAGCAGCACGGCGGGGGCGCCGGTGGCGCGCAGCGCGTCGACCCGGATGCCCTCGGCGTCCACCGGGACGGGCGGGGTGGCGGCGAGCCAGTGGGCGAGGTGCTGGCGGGCGCCGAGCGAGCCCGGATCCTCGACCGCGACCTCGGTGATGCCCATCCGGCCGAAGGCCCGGCCGAGCAGTGCGAGCGACTGGGCCGTCCCGGCGACCACGAGCACCTCCTCCGGGTCGGCGCGGATGCCCCGGTTGCGGGCGAGCCAGTGGGCGACGGCCTGCCGCAGGGCGGGGGTGCCGCGGACGTCCCCGTAGCCGAGGTCGGCCGCGGCGAGGCCGTCGAGGACGGCCCGTTCGGCCCGCAGCCAGGCGGCGCGGGGGAACGCGGCGAGGTCGGGCACGCCGGGGGTGAGGTCGATCCGGGCGGGGGTGGCGCGCAGGTGGTCGAACACCTCGGGGTCGGGGTCGTCCCGGAACAGCGCGGGTGCCGGGCGGGCCGGCGCAGCGGCGGAGACCGAGCTGGGAACCTCGGTGGGAACCGCGGCTGGCGGCAACGCGACCACGACAGTCCCGCCCCGGCCCCGCCCGGCGAGCTGCCCCGCCTCGGCGAGCCGCCGGTAGGCATCGGTCACCACGCCCCGGGAGACGCCGAGTTCGGCCGCGAGCACCCGACTGGCGGGCAGTCGGGTGCCGGCGGGCAGCAGCCCGTCGGCGACGGCCTCGCGCAACCGGCGGGCCAGCCAGTCGGTGAGGCCGCCGGGCGGGGCCTCGGCGGCATCGAGCTGGAGGAAGTCGACACCGGTCTCCCCGACCTCCCCGGCCGGTCCGGCCTCTTTGGACCTGTCGTTCGCGGCGGCTTTGGACCTGTTCACCGGTCCATACTGACGCGAGGGTTGAGCCATGACCACCGAAACGACCCCGCTCCCCGCCACCCCGTACGTCCACGGCTACTCCGACACCGAGGCGCAGCGCCTCGGCGACCAGGCCGACACCCTCGCCGAGCTGCTGCACTCGGGCACCGCCTACCCCACGGGCAGCCGGGTACTGGAAGCGGGCTGCGGGGTGGGAGCGCAGACAGCGCACCTGCTCGCCACCAGCCCGGGCGTGCTGCTCACGGCGGCGGACGTCTCCGCGCAGTCGCTGGACCAGGCCCGGGCCCGGATCGCCGCCGCGGCGCCGGCCGCCCAGGTCACCTGGCACCACGGCGACCTGCACCGACTGCCCTTCCCGGACGGCGCGTTCGACCACGTCTTCCTGTGCTTCGTACTGGAGCACCTGCCCGACCCGACGGCCGGGCTGGCCGCGCTGCGGCGGGTGCTGCGGCCGGGCGGCACGATCACGGTGATCGAGGGCGACCACGGATCGGCCTTCTTCCACCCGGAGACCCCGGCAGCCCGCCGCACCGTCGACCACCTGGTCCGGCTCCAGGCCGGGGCGGGCGGCGACGCCCTGGTGGGGCGCCGGCTGCACCCGCTGCTGACGGCGGCCGGGTTCGCGGACGTGACGGTCCGCCCGCGGACGGTCTACGCCGACGACGGCCGCCCGGCCCTGGTGGAGGGCTTCACCCGGCGGACCTTCGTCCCGATGGTCGAGGCAGTCCGACCGGAGGCCCTGGCCGCCGGGCTCACCACCCCGGAGGCCTTCGACCGCGGCATCGCCGACCTGCGCCGGGCGGCCGAACCGGGCGGGACCTTCCACTACACCTTCTTCAAGGCGGTCGCGGTCAAGCCGGAGTAGACCCCCGACCACCGCACCGCACCGCACCGCACCGCACCGCACCGGGGAAAACGCCTCGCACCCGGGCCCGGAGCACTGCGAGGATCCGGGAAATGGGAACGGACATCCACGGCTTCATCGAGTACCGCTGCACGCACGGCGCACCTGTGGACGACGCCGACGAGGACACCGTCTGGAGCGTGGCGCTGGACCTCTACGCGCTGTACTGCGGCCGGAACTACGACGAGTTCGGCTGCCTCTTCGGGGTCCGCAACCTCGCGGGCTTCCGGCCGCTCGCCCCGGACCGGGGCCTGCCCGAGGAACTGCCCGAGGAGACGCGTACGGCCTTCGGGGCGTCCGAGGTCGACTTCCACAGCCCGACCTGGATCAGCTGGGCGGAACTGGCGGCGGTGGACTGGGACGAACCGGCCGAGCGGGCGGACGAGCGGGTCCACGTGTACGGCCCTGGGCCGGACGGGGCCTTGGTCCGACACACGAAGTACTCCGTCGACCACGGCGGCCGGGTCGAGGGGGACGAGTGGTGGGTCGGCGACCAACTCCACCGCATCGCGCGGCTGACCCGGCGCGACGCCGTACCACCGAACGGGCCGTGGGCGCCGGTGTTCGCGGTGATGCGGACCCTGGCAGACCTACACGGGCCGGACAACGTGCGGCTCACGGTGTGGTTCGACTCGTAGCACCCGCCACCGAAGGGCCCGGCGGAGGGCCCGCCGGAGGGCCCGGCACCGGGGTCGGCCCGTTCGGCAGCAGGCCGAGTTCCGTCATCCGTTCGGCGATCAGGTCATTGCACTCCCGGATGCCGGGCACGGGCTCCGGCGACGCGTCGCGGATCGCCTTGATCGCGTGGACGTGGCGCCGTACGGCGAGGTGTTCGTCGACCGTGCGACGGACGTCGGCGGGGAGTGCGGTCCAGAGGGGGTGGTCCATGGCCGCCATCCAAGGCGGGGCGGCCCGCCCCGGCAATCGGTTTACGGGCCGGGGCGGTTCACCCGGCGACCCGGCCGGTCAGCCGGCCGGGTCGTCCCCGAGGTCGGCGAGCAGCGCGCGCATGGCGTCGACGAGCGCGGCCCTGCGGGCCTCGTCGAGTCCGGTGAGCATGCGGTGCTCGGTGGCGATGTGGTCGGGGAGGGCGCGGTCGATCAGGGCGTGGCCCTCGGGGGTGAGTTCGACGTCGCGGCTGCGGCGGTCCTGGTCGCTGCGGGTCCGGGTGACCAGACCGCGGGCTTCCAGGCGGTCGAGGCGCTGGGTGATGGCACCGGAGGTGACCATGGCGGACTGCATCAGGCCGGTGGGGGTGAGGCGGTAGGGCGGGCCGCTGCGTTTGAGGGTGGCGAGGACGTCGAACGAGGGCGCGTCCAGGCCGTGTTCGGCGAAGGTGCGGTTGAGTTCGGCGTCGACGAGGCGGTAGAGGCGCTTGAGCCGGCCGAACACCTCCATCGGGGAGACGTCCAGGTCGGGGCGCTCGGCGCCCCATTGCGCGACAACGCGGTCGAGATGATCTGCCACGGGTTCAGGGTAAGCGATGCCCGTCGGATTCCTTAGCGATGAGGTAACTGTGAGCCACATCACCGGTGGGATCCGCCGAAGAATGCCTTAGCGCTGAGATACATTGGCTTAGTGCTAAGCAATCGCCTCGCCGTCCTGCTGACGACGGCCCTCGCACCCGCGGTCTGGGGGACGACCTACCTCGTCACCACCGAACTGCTCCCGCCCCACCGCCCGCTCCTCGCCGCCGTCATCCGCTGCCTGCCCGCCGGACTGCTGCTGATCGCCCTCACCCGCGCCCTGCCCAAGGGCGACTGGTGGTGGCGCGCCCTCGTCCTCGGCGCCCTCAACATCGGCGCCTTCCAGGCCCTGCTGTTCATCGCCGCCTACCGCCTCCCGGGCGGGATCGCCGCCACCGTCGGCGCCGTCCAGCCCCTGGTCACCGCCGGGCTCTCGGCCGCCCTGCTCGGCGACCGGCTCACCCTGCGCACCGTGCTCTCCGGCATCGCCGGGGTGGCGGGCGTCAGCCTGCTGGTGCTGCGCGCCGGCGCCCGGCTGGACGCGGCCGGGGTGGCCGCCGCGCTCGGCGGCGCGGTGGTGATGGCCTTCGGCGTCGTGCTCTCCAAGCGCTGGGTCTCCCCCGCACCGCTGCTCGCCACCACCGGCTGGCAACTCACCGCCGGCGGCCTGCTGCTGGTGCCGGTCACCCTGCTGAGCGAGGGCGCCCCGCCCACCCACTACACCGCCGACAACCTGCTCGGCTACGCCTACCTCTGCCTGATCGGCGCGGCCCTCACCTACGCCGTCTGGTTCCGCGGGCTGCGCTCGCTGCCGCCGACCTCGCTGTCCTTCCTCTCCCTGCTCAGCCCGGTGGTCGCCACCCTGGCCGGCTGGCTGGTGCTCGGACAGGACCTGAGCCCGCTGCAGGCGCTCGGCGCGCTGGTCGTCCTCGGCTCGCTGATCGTCGCCCAGACCCAGCGGCCCCGCCGGGCCGCCCCACCGCCCACCGGACCGGGCCCGGGACCGGACCTCCGGCCGGACCCGGTGCGCGAGAACGCCTGACCCGGCACCTCGCACACCGCACACCGCACACCGCACGACACACCACCCCTGCCCCGTCCCAGTCCCGTTCAGAGGAACCGA
The DNA here is from genome assembly GCF_042266305.1 of Kitasatospora sp. NPDC056076. Classification (NCBI taxonomy): domain Bacteria; kingdom Bacillati; phylum Actinomycetota; class Actinomycetes; order Kitasatosporales; family Streptomycetaceae; genus Kitasatospora; species Kitasatospora sp. NPDC056076. The sequence goes on along the minus strand of NZ_JBHJWG010000011.1, from coordinate 82,889 downwards.
GGAGAGACCTTCATGCGCATCACCGTGTTCGGCGCCACCGGCAACGTCGGCCGACGGGTCGTGACCGAGGCGCTCGCCCGCGGCCACGAGGTGACGGCCGTCGTCCGCGACCCCGCCAAGCCGCACGGCCTGCCGGCCACCGTCACGCTCGCCGTCGGCGATGCCGGCGAGCCCGCCGACGTCGCCCGGATCGTCGCCAGCCAGGACCTGGCGGTCACCGCCACCCGCCCGGCGCCCGGCCGTGAGCACGAGCTGGCGGCCACCACCCGGGGTCTGCTGGCCGGCCTCGCCGGGACCGGCGTGCGCCTGCTCGCCGTCGGCGGGGCCGGCAGCCTGACCGTACCGGGCACCGACGGCACGATCCTGGTGGAGTCGCCCGGCTTCCCCGCGGAGATCCGGCCGATCGCCCTGGCCTGCGGCGAGCAGCTGGAGCTCTACCGCGCGGACGGGGAGGTCGACTGGACGTACCTGAGCCCGGCCGCCCTGCTCGAACCCGGGGTGCGCACCGGCCGGTTCCGGCTCGGCCGGGACGAGCTGCTGGTAGACGCCGACGGCAACTCGGCGATCTCCATGGAGGACCTCGCCGTCGCGCTGCTGGACGAGGCGGAGCGGCCCGTGCACCGACGTGCCCGGTTCACCGCCGCTTACTGAGCCGCCCTCCGGAACCGCACCCACCCGAACCACCCGCCGGAACCGCACCCGCCCGAACCACCCGCCCGAACCGCTGCTGAAACGCCCCCCGCCGGGCCCGTGGTGCTGGATACCCCCGCCCGGGGGTGTATCCAGCACCACCCCGAAGGCGGTCTCCTGCCTCATCGTGCGTCAGCCGTCCGGCGGGACATGATCGTTCCCGTGAACACCACCGCATCCCACGGCCGCCGCGCCGCCGCCGCCCTCGCCGCCGCGCTCCTCGCCGGCCTCGCCCTGCCCGCCACCGCGAACGCCGACTCCGGCCGCAATCCGGGGGACTCCGACCGTGTCCCCGCCCGCTACGCCCGGCAGGCGCTCGACTGGCAGCCCTGCGCGGGGCAACCGGCCCTGGAGTGCGCCACCATGGCCGTCCCGCGCGACTGGCACCACCCCGGCGCCGGCGCCGACCTGAGCATCGCCGTCTCCCGGCACCGCGCCACCGACCAGGCCCACCGCAAGGGCGCGCTGATGGAGACGGCCGGCGGCCCGGGCGGGCAGGGCCTGCTGCGCCCGATGGACCTCGCCCAGGGCGCCCCCGCGGTGGCCGCCGCGTACGACATCGTCAGCTTCGACCAGCGCGGCGTCGGCCGCAGCACCCACGTCGCGTGCCAGACCCCGGAGGAGTTCCAGGAGTTCCTGGCCGGGGACTACCGCGACCGGTCCCCGGAGGCGGTCGACCGGGTCATCGCCAACTCCCGCAAGCTGGTGGAGGGTTGCGAGAAGAACAGCGGCGACCTGCTGCCCTACCTGACCACCGAGCAGACCGCACGCGACATGGACCTGTACCGCTCGCTGCTCGGCGAGAAGAAGATCAGCTACTACGGCGCCTCCTACGCCACCATGATCGGCGCCTACTACGGGACGCTCTTCCCGCACCGGGTCGAGCGGATGGTGCTGGACAGCAACATCGGCTTCGACGGCACCTGGGAGCAGTACGAACTGGGCCAGCCGATGAGCTTCCAGCGCCGCTTCGAGGAGGACTTCCTGCCCTGGATGGCCGCCCGGGACGCCACCTACCACTGGGGCTCGACCCCGGCGGAGGTCGGAGCCCACTGGGAGCAGCGGCGCGCCGCCCTGCACGACGCGCCGATCACCGACGGGTCGTTGACGCTCGGCCCCAACCAGTTGGACAACGGCACGATCAACGCGATCTACAGCGAGAAGGCCTTCCCCCTGCTGGCGAGCGGACTGACCGCGCTGGACGACTGGCAGCAGGCCGATCCGGCCGCCAAGGAGACCGCCCGCCGGCTGTTCGGCCAGTACCTCAGCCCGGAGTTCCTCGCCGAGTACTTCTCGGTGACGTGCGGCGACACCCCGTGGACGAAGGACCTGGACACCTGGATCGAGCGCGGCGCGGAGAACACCGCGCGCTACCCGCTGATCGGTGCCCGCACGCTCGCGTTCAGCTCGGTCTGCGCGCTCTGGCCGACCGCCCCGGCGCCCGAGGTCAAGGTCACCGGCGCCCACCTGCCGCCGGTGCTGATGCTCAACTCGCTGCACGACCCGGCGACGTACTACGAGGCGGCGCTCGGCGCGCACCGGGCGCTGCGCGGCTCCCGGCTGGTGACGGTCACCAGCAACGGCAACCACGGCCAGTACCCGGGCTCCGACCCGTGCGTCACGGACACCGTCGAGCGGTACCTGCTGGACGGCCGCGCGCCCGAGCACGACCTCACCTGCCCGGCGCCGCAGGCCGGTTGAGCCCCGGGGCACCGCGGCCGACCGGCCCGACCGGGCCGGTCAGGAGCGGGACTGTCAGGAGCGGGGCTTCGGCCGGAGCTTGCCGCGCAGGTGCTCGGCGGCCACGGCCAGGACGAGGAAGCCGCCCATCGACAGCTTGATCCCGGCCTTGGCGACGATCCAGCCGATGCCCGGGACGGTCCAGCCCAACCAGTGGAGCCCGGCCAGCATCGCCGCGCAGCCGCAGACGATCGCCAGCACGGTGGCACCGACGGCGGCGGCCCGCGAGAGTTCGCGCGGGCCGTCGTCGCCGTGCTCGCCGGCCTCCGAAGTGGCCTCCGCCGCAGTCCCGTTGGCGGTGTCGTCCGCCGCCGCTCCGGCCGTCCCGTTCGTACCCCGATCACCCATGCAGGTGATCATACGGCCTCACCGGTGGGAGTGGTGGGTGTCCCCGAGGTGCTCCCCGGTCTCGTCATCGGGGAAGCTGACGGCCATGGTGACCCGGTACTCGAAGACGTCGTGCCGGTGCCCGGGCACCCGCGCCCAGGCGAGCGAGTGCACCTCGGCCTCCGGGGCCTGCCGGCACCAGGCGGCGGCCTCCTCCAGGGCGCGCGCTGCCGAACGCCCGGTGCACACCACGGCGGTGTAGGCGGCGACCGCGACGTCCCCGCCGGTGGTGCGGCCGCTGCGCGACACCGCCCGGACGGCGGCGGCGGCCTGGGTCAGGTCACGGGCCAGGTCGTCCACCACCCGAGGGGGTGCCGGCAGGACCACCGCCCCCTCGGCGACGGTCTCCGGCAGGTTCGCGCTCACGGCTTCGGCCTCCATCCACATGGTCACGCGGCACAGCATGCCGGACCGGGATTCCTGGCATGCCCACTTTCACCTGAACGTCATCCGTCCAGGGCCGAGTTGGGGACGCCCCCTGGCGCCCGACCGTCCGTCCTGCTAGGGAAGGCCGCCCACGGGGGCGGGCATCGGGCCAGGTCAGCGGGGTTCGCGACGGGCGCCGCCGGGGAGCCCGAAACGACGCCCACGCACCACCCCCGCGCTTCGAACCGCCCGTCCGACCGCCGGGGCGCCCGGCCGCCCGGCGTTGGCCCCACGGCCAACTCCCTTTACCGGCGGCGGAGATGGAGCGCGGAGCGGGCGCCGCGCGACGACTCCGGGCCGACCGGCCCTCGGCCGGGACGCCGCGTTCACCCGTCGTCGGGTTCGCGGCCGCCTCCCGTCCATCCTGGACCTGTCAGATCGTCGTGATACTAATCGTTGCGGCGGCGGGCGCCGCCGATTCGGCGGGCGGGCACGATGACGAAGGCTCAACCGTTCCGGGAGGGTCCGGACGGCGACGGGGAGGGGCAGCAGATGGCGGCGAGGATCGGCAGTGCCAAGGGCGGGCGGAAGGTACGGATCGGCAAGCGGGTCACCGGCACGGCGGCCGCGTTCGCCGCGCTGGCCGCGCTGACCGGCTCTCAGGTGTCGGGCCTCGGGCTCGCCCCGGCCGCCGCCGCCGACACCGGGCAGTCGCAGGACGCCACCGCGCAGTCCGCGAGCGGCTCCACCACCCCCTTCGGCGGTCCGGCCGCCGGAGTCCCGGGCACCGCGGCCGACGGCGGCAGCGCCGTCCAGCTGCCGCAGCCGCCCGGCACCCAGCCCGGCCTGCCCGCGGCCGGCCCGTTCACCGCCAACGGGCCCTCGCTGCCCGCCACCGTCTTCGCCGCGTACCAGAAGGCCGAGGCCTCACTCGCGCAGCGTTCGCCGGGCTGCCACCTGCCCTGGCAGCTGCTGGCGGCGATCGGCCAGGTCGAGTCCGGCCAGGCGAACGGCGGCAAGGTGGACGCCGCCGGCACCACGCTCACCCCGATCCTCGGCCCGGTGCTGGACGGCAACGGCTTCGCCGCGATACCCGACACCGACGGTGGCCGCTACGACGGCGACTCCCGTTGGGACCGCGCGGTCGGCCCGATGCAGTTCATCCCCTCCACCTGGGCCTCCTGGGGCGTGGACACCACCGGCAAGGGCACGGCCGACCCGAACAACATCTTCGACGCGGCCGAGGCCGCCGGGCGCTACCTGTGCGCGGGCGGCCGGGACCTCTCCGACCCGGCCCAGCTGGACCGGGCGATCCTCAGCTACAACAACTCCACCGAGTACCTGCGCACCGTCCGCAACTGGATGGCGCACTTCGGCAGCGGCCAGGTGACCACGGTCGCGGACCGCCCGGGCGTTCCGACCCTGCCCGGCTCGACGCCCTCGCCCTTCCTCCGGCCCTCCGGCAGCACCGGCACCGCGGGCACCACCCCGACCGGCGGCACCGGCACCGGCACCGGCCCGACGCCGGGCGGCCAGCCGACGGTGCCTCCGGTGACGCCGACTCCGACGCCGTCCGCGCAGCCCACCGGCACGCCGACGCCGAGCGGTTCGCCCTCGCCCTCCGCCAGCCCGACGGCCACCCCGAGCGGCACACCGACGACGACTCCGAGCACCACGCCGACCGGCAGCGCCTCCCCGACGGCCACGCCCAGCGGTACGCCGTCCGGCACCCCGACCGGCACGCCGACGTCCTGCCCGAGCCCGACCGCGACCGCGACGCCCACCGGAACGGCCACGCCGAGCGGTTCGCCCTCGCCCACCGCCGGCCCGACGGCCACCCCCACCGGCACCCCGTCGGCCGCCCCGACCACCGCCCCGAACTGCGCGACGCCCACCCCCAGCGGCAGCCCGAGCGCCACCGCGACCCCCAGCGCCACCTCCTCCGCCGCGCCGACCAGCACGCCGACCGGCACGCCGAGCGCCTCGCTCTCGCCCTCCCCCTCGGCGAGCGCGAAGAAGTAGCACCCGCGCACGCACCGCACCCAACCGCCGACGGCGGCAGAACGGCCCGACCGGCCGGACTGCCGCCGTCCGCACCTCCGGGACGCGAACGCCGTCGGGGCCGAGCTCCTACAGCTCCAGGTGCCGCGCGGCCCGGTGCACCCGCCAGCGGCCGAGCATCCCGTGCAGCTCGTCGATCATGAACTCGAAGAAGGCCGCGCTCTCCGCGAGCCGCTCCCCCGCGACCGTGCCCCGGCCGACGGTCACCTCCCCCTCCTTCAACACCCCGATCCAGCGCAGCAGCAGTTCGTCCCGCCGGGTCAGCGACTCGAACCAGACGTCGTTGAGCACCCGGTAGCGGTCGCGGCGGGAGCCCGGCTCGCGCTCCTTGGCGACCAGACCGACCTGGATCAGGTAGCGCATCCCGCCGGAGACGGCCGCCGGGCTGATCTGCAGCCGCTCGGAGAGCTCGGCGGAGGTCAGCACACCGCTCTCCTCGGCCATCAGGCAGGAGAAGATCCGGGCGGGCATCCGACCCATGCCGGCGACCACCAGCTCGGCCGCAAACCGCTCCACGAAGTCGGCCACGGCCTGGTACTCGTGCCACCTGCCCGGCACCGGCGCCGCCCCCTGCTCCACGCCCTGCTCCGCACTCCGCTCCGGTTCCCGTTCCACCGCTCTCCCCTTTCCCGGAGATCATCCGCCCACTGACCGAACTTTAACGCCTTCCCAATATTCACGTTTTTCTGAAACTACGGTAGCTTCGAAAGCATGACCAAGGCCATCATCCTGTCCGGCCTGCGCAAGACCTTCGGCCGGACCACCGCGCTGGACGGCCTCGACCTCACCGTCGAGACCGGCGAGGTCCACGGCTTCCTCGGCCCCAACGGCGCCGGGAAGTCCACCACCCTCCGCGTCCTGCTCGGCCTGCTGCGCGCCGAGGGCGGCAGCGCCCGGCTGCTCGGCAAGGACCCGTGGCGCGACGCCGTCGAGTTGCACCGCCGCCTCGCCTACGTCCCCGGCGACGTCGAGTTGTGGCCCAACCTCACCGGCGGCGAGGCGATCGACCTGCTCTGCCGACTGCGCGGCCGGCCCGACCCCCGCCGCCGGGACGAACTGGTCGAGCGCTTCGACCTCGACCCGACCAAGAAGGGCCGCAGCTACTCCAAGGGCAACCGGCAGAAGGTCGCCATCGTCGCCGCACTCGCCTCCGACGCCGAGCTCCTGCTGCTGGACGAGCCGACCTCCGGCCTGGACCCGCTGATGGAGGTGGTCTTCCAGGACGTCGTCCGGCAGGCCAAGGACCAGGGCCGCACCGTCCTGCTCTCCAGCCACGTCCTGGACGAGGTGGAGAAGCTGGGCGACCGGGTCAGCATCATCCGCCGGGGCCGGGTGGTGCAGAGCGGCACCCTGTCCGAACTGCGCCACCTCACCCGCACCACCGTGGAGGCGGAGACCGACCGGCCCGTCACCGGACTGGACGCGCTGCCCGGGGTGCACGCCCTGCGCACCGAGGGGCGCCGGGTCCGCTTCGCCGTGGACGGCACCCGGCTCGACGCCGCGGTACGGATGCTGAGCGAGGCCGGACTGCGCACCCTGGTCAGCCACCCGCCCACCCTGGAGGAGCTCATGCTGCGCCACTACGGCGACGAGCTGGCCGCCAACGGGCACCGCCCCGACCCCGAGGCCGTCCGATGACCGCCACCACCGCCCCCACCGCCCGGGGCGCCGCCCCGGTCCGCCCCGGCGGGCCCGCCGCCCTGGCCGGCGCCGCCACCCTGCTGCGCTTCGCGCTGCGCCGCGACCGGGTACGGCTGAGCGCCTGGGTGCTCGGCCTCGGGCTGCTCACCCTGGCCACCGCCGACAGCGTCCACTCCGTCTACCCGACCGCCGCCGACCGGGCCTCCATCGCGCACGCCTCGGCCAGTCCCGCCGTGCTCGCCATGACCGGCCCGGCCCGCTACCTGGCCGACTACACCTGGGGCGCGATGCTCGGCCACCGGCTGCTGGGCCTGCTGGTCGTCCTCGCCGGTCTGCTGAACGTGCTGACCGTCATCCGGCACACCCGGGCCGAGGAGGAGGGCGGCCGCGCCGAGCTGGTCCGCTCGGCCGCCGTCGGCCGGCACGCCCAGCTCGCCGCCGCGCTGGCCGCCGCCGCGGTCGCCGACCTCGCCCTCGGCCTGCTGCTCGCCCTGGGCCTGCCCGCGCTCGGCATCCCCGGACTGGGCGCCGGCGGAGCGCTGCTCTACGGCGCCGCCACGGCCGTCGGCGGGCTGCTGTTCGGGGCCGTCGCCGCCGTCACCGCGCAGGTCTCCGCGCACGCCCGGACGGCCTCCGGGCTCGCCCTCGCCGTACTCGGCGCCGCCTACGCGCTGCGCGCCGCCGGGGACACCGGCCGGACCGGCCTCTCCTGGGCCTCCCCGATCGGCTGGCTCCAGCGCGGCTACCCCTTCGTCGAGGACCGCTGGTGGCCGCTGCTGCCCGCACTGGCGCTGGCCGCCGGCACGGCCGTGGCGGGGTTCGCGCTGAGCACCCGCCGCGACTTCGGCGCCGGGCTGCGCGCGGCCCGCCCCGGCCCGGCCACCGGCAGCGCCTTCCTGGGCACCCCGTTCGGCCTGGCGCTGCGGCTGCACCGCGGGCTGATCGGCGGCTTCGCGGCGGCCCTGCTGCTGCTCGGCGCGATGTACGGCTCGCTGCTCGGCGAGGCCGACTCGATGCTCCGGGACGTCGACCGGATCAAGGAGGCGCTGGCCCGGCTGGGCGGCCACTCCCTCGCCGACTCCTTCGCGGCGCTGACGATGCTGGTCGTCGCGGTGGTCGGCGGCGTCTACGCGGTGCTGGCGGCGCAGCGTGCGCGCGCCGAGGAGAGCGCCGGGCGGGCGGTGCCCGTGCTGGCCGCGGGGGTGTCGCGCTCCGGCTGGCTGGGCGGGCACCTGGCGGCGGCGCTGCTGGGCTCCGTCGTGGTGATGGTGGCGGCGGGCACGGGTTTCGGCCTGGCCGGGGCGCTGTCGACCGGCGACGGTGCCGTGTTCCTGCGGCTGCTGGGTGCGGCGCTGGTTTTCGTGCCCGCGCTGTGGGTGACGGTGGGCTTCGCGGCCGCCGTCCACGGTTGGCTGCCCCGGGCCACGGCGCTGGCCTGGGCCGTCCCGGCGTACGCGTTCGTGATCGGCTACCTGGGCCCGTTGCTGCAACTGCCCCGGGGGCTGGACGGGTTGTCCCCGTTCGGCCGGGTGCCCCGGCTCCCGGCGGCCCGGATGGACTGGGCGCCGCCGATCGTGCTGACCCTGGTCGCGGCCGCGCTGATCGCGCTGGCCCTGGCCGGGTTCCGGCGCCGCGACCTCGACTGAGGCGCCGGAGCCCGGGCCCGGGTCACAGGTGCTTGACCAGCTCCGGCATGAGGTCCTGGAAGGTGCGCCCGCTGGCGGGCTGGCCGATCGCGGCCATCTGCCAACCGCCCGGTGTGCGCTGCACCTTGGCCATGATCTGGGCGGTGTAGGGGCCGCCGCCGGTGAGGGTGTAGCGGGCCAGTTCGACGCCGGTGGTCTCGTCGACCAGGCGGCAGAAGGCGGCCTCGACCTCCTGGAAGGTCTGCCCGGTGAAGGAGTTCACGGTGAAGAGGATCTGGTCGACCTCGGCGGACACCTTGGTCAGGTCGACGGTGATCGACTCGTCGTCGGTCGCGTCGCCCGAACCGCCGACCAGGTTGTCCCCGCTGTGCCGGACGGAGCCGTCGTTGCTGGTGAGGTGCTGGAAGAAGACCACGTCCAGCGGCTTGCCGTGGGCGAATAGCACCGCCGAGGCGTCCAGGTCGATCTCCTGCCCGGCGGACAGCAGTTTGGCCAGGAAGCCCTTGCGCTGCACCGCCCGCCAGCCCAGGCCCATCCGGACCACGCTCAGCTGCCCACCGCCCGGCTTCTCCAGGCTGATCTTCTGCCCCTTGGCCAGCGAAACGGCCATCGTGCCCTCCTCGTTCCCGCCGCCGTCCGTGCCGTGAACCTATCGCACACAGAGAAACTATGATCATCGGACGGCGTCCGTCCAGGTCCCCTACCCAGGCGGCGGCGCTCCCACCCACCAGCCCCACCGGCCCCGCTCGCGGCGGTGCTCCGCGCACCGGCGGATCCACCCGTCCGACGACTGGCGTAGCCATGACAGGGGACCGGCCGGACGGGCGGCGCACGGTCTAGGGTCGCCTCGGAGCCGCTCCGACCCACGCTGGGGGACCACCATGCCCGAACAGCACGACGGAACACCGCCCGCGGCCACCGCCGCCACCACCGCCCGCCTCGGCCGCCGCCGGCTGCTCCGGGCCGGCCTCGGCGCGGGCGGCGCCCTCGCCGCCGGCCGCCTGCTGCCCGCCGACCCGGCCCGGGCCGCCACCCCGTTCGCCCCGGCCCCGCCGACCGCTCCCGCCGCCCCGACCCTGACCGCCCGAGCCGCCCGAGCCGTCCGCCCGGCCGCGCCGGGATCCACCGCGGCGCAGCCCTGGCCCGACTGGACCCGCTACGCCCGGATCGCCGACGGCACCTTCAACGAGCCCGCCGACATGCAGGGTTACGTCGACGCCCTCAAGGCGCAGAACGTCAGCGTCATCGAACTCGACACCCTGCTCTCCAACTGGCTCACCGACGCCGAGTTCGCCGCCCACATGGCCGACGTGAAGACCTTCACCGGCCTGGCCCACGCGACCGGCCTCAAGGTCGTCATGTACTACCCGTCCCTCGAACTGATCTCCCCCGGCGGTGAGAAGGGCCGCTCCTTCTACAAGGACGACCACGGCAAGGACTGGGTCCAGCGCGACCTCGCGGGCAAGCCCAACGTGTTCTACGGCAGCGTGGTGGTCTGGGTCGACCCGGGCGACGAGAGCGTCTGGCTCAGCCCCCACTCGCCCTGGCGGGACTACTACCTCCGGCGGATCAAGGGGGTGGCCGCCACCGGCGTGGACGGCATCTGGCCGGACGTGCCGATCTACTTCGACGGCGTGCTCACCTGGTGCGACGCCTCCAGCTGGGGCGCGGCCGCCTTCAAGGCCGACACCGGGCTCGCCCTGCCCCGGGCCGCCGACTTCACCGACCCGGTGTTCCGCCGCTACGTCGAGTGGCGCCACCGCAGCCTGCTCGGCTTCCAGTTGGACATCGCCGCCGCCGGGCGCTCGGTCAACCCCGACCTGGTCACCTTCGTCGAGACGGTCTCGATGGACTACCGCTACGCCACCTCCATCGGCCTGGACGGCGGCTACCTGCGCACCGCCGAGGGCGCCGTCTCCCAGGTCTGGGAGGTGGACATCCTCGGCAACTACGACGGGATGCGGCACGCCACCGCCACCGACTGGACCTGCCTGATCTCGATGTACAAGTACGCCCGCGCGGCCAGCGGCGCCAAGCCCGCCTGGGCGTTCTCCTACGGCTGGCAGGCCGACGACGCCTCGCTGGTGATGTCCCAGCTGATCGCGGCCGGCTGCAACCCGTACGAGGTGAGGACGCCGTTCAAGAACGACACCGTGGACGCGGCCATGCGCGCCCGGATGTACGCCTTCGTCCGGGCCAACCAGGCGAAGCTCTACGACCCGGTCTCCGCGGCCCGGGTCGGGGTCTACCACTCCGCGCCGTCCCGGGACTACGTCGCGCCCGGCGAGGGCAACGGGATGTACGCCAACGCCAAGGCCCCGGCCGGGATCGCCGACTGGTGGGGCGGCGACGACCCGCAGATGAGCTGTGCCGCGCTGCCCTGGCTCGGCGAGTTCCGCGGCACGGTCAAGGCGCTGGTGTACGCCCAGGTGCCGTTCGACACCGTGCCCAGCCCCGGCCTCGTCGCCGCCGACCTGGCCCGCTTCCAGGTCCTGCTGCTGCCCAACCTCCAGGCCGTCTCGGACGCCGAGGCGACCGTGCTGCGCGGCTTCGTCGCGGCCGGCGGGACGGTCGTGATCACCGGCCCGGCCCCCACCGCGCTGGACGAACTGGGCGGCCTGCGGGCCGAGTTCGCGCTCTCCGACGTCCTCGGACTGCGCCGGGCCGACCCGTTGCCCGCGAGCCGGCGGAACTCCTACGGCAGCGGCAGCTGCTGGTACCTCAAGGCCCTGCCCGGGCTGAGCTACCTGTCGAACACCGACCAGGCCTCGGCCGACCAACTGCTGGCGGCGGTACGGCAGTCGGCGCCGCCCGCCGTCACCCTCACCGGGGACCGGCGGATCTTCCTGGACGCCCGGCGGCTCGGCGGCGACACCGTCGTCCACCTGGTGAACTTCACCAACTTCGGCGACGCCCCGGCCGACTTCCGCACCACGCCCGTCAACTGCACCCTCTCCTACGCGCTCCCGGCCGGAGCGGCCGTCACCGCCGTGACCGTCGCCAGCCCGGACGGCACCGACCCGGCGCCCCGGCCCGTCCCGTACACGGTGACCACCGGGACGGTCGGCGTGCCGCTGACCGTCGTCCAGTACTCGGTGGTGACGATCAGCGCGTCGGCAGCCTGACCGGGGGGCGACCGGGCGGATCAGGCATCGCCGTCCAGCAGGTGCTGGCGCACCTCCTGGAAGGCCCAGGCCCCGCCGGCCGGCCGGGAGAACACCCAGACCAGGTCGAACCGGTCCGGCCAGGTGCCCGGCGCCCCGCTGCCGGCCGCTCCGAGCGCCTCGACGATCCGCGGGATCCGGGAGTGCTCCCAGCAGATCAGCACCGGCTGCGTTCCGGCGAGGGCGGCGGCGGCCAGCTGGGACTCCTGGGACTCGGCGTAGGTGGTGTCCACGGTCAGTCCGAGCCCGCCGGCCAGCGGGGTGACGGTCTGCCGCATCCGGTGGGCTCCGGCCAGCGGGCCCTGGTCGGTGGCGGCGTAGATCCGGGCGGGGGTGCGCAGGCCGGTCGCGGGCGGGGTGGTGAACAGGGTGGGCAGTGCCTTGGCCCGGTCCCAGCCGCGCTGGGTGAGGGACTTGCCGTCGTGCTTGCCGTTCTCGTCCAGGCCGGGCTGGTTGCCGTCGGGCTTCTCGCCGTGCCGGATGATCATCACGAAGGCGGCGCCGCCCGGGTCACTGGCCCTGGCGACCGGGCCGTTCTTGTCGGCCTTGTCCTTCTTGCCGGAGGAGCAGCCGGCGAGCACCAGCGGGGCGGCGGCCGCGAGGCCGGTGAGGAGCAGCCGGCGGGTGGGGCGGGCGGTCGTGGGCCGGGCGCTCACGCGGCACCCCGCTCCAGGCGCACCAGCGCGTCGATCGCGACGCCCGTCGCGACGCCGGTCGCACCGCCCGTCGCACCGCCCCGGTGGCCGGGTTCGGTGTCGACCTCGCGCCGGACGCGCTCGGCCCGCACGGTGTGCAGGCCGTAGGGGGCGAGGTCGGCGAGGACGTCCTGCGGGGTGAGCAGCACGGCCGGGTCCTGCGGGCCGCCGACGCCTTCGGTGAGGTTGCTCAGGTCGTGTCCGATCACCAGCAGGGTGCCGCCGGGGGCGAGTGCTTCGGCGGCGCGGTGCAGTGCGGCGCGGCGGTCGGCGGCGGGCAGGTGGAGGTAGGCGACCAGGACGAGGTCGTAGCCGACGGTGGGGGCCTCGTGGGTGCGGGCGTCGCCGTGGCGCCAGGTGAGGCGGTCGGCGACCTCGTCGGGCAGTTCGGCGGTGAGCCGTTCGGCGCGTTCGAGGGCGACGGCGGAGAAGTCGAGGCCGGTGACCTCCCAGCCCCGGGCGGCGAGCCAGATGGCGTTGCGGCCCTCGCCGGTGGCCAGGTCGAGGGCGTGGCCGGGGGTGCGGCCGGTGAGTTCGCGCACCACCCACCGGTTGGGCGCGGCGCCCCAGACCAGTTCACTCGCGGCGTAGCGGTCGTCCCAGCCCTGACTGTCCATGCGCTCCTCCGTTCGGCAGTCCTGTTCCGTCCCGGTCAACCTACCGGTCGGCCGCTGTTCGCCGCCCGGGTCGGTCCAGCGGGTGGACACCCTTGACGGCGAATATTGGTCCAGTCCAATCTGTTCAGTCGAGCACCCGTCACGCACGTGTCACCCCGCCCGGTCGCCCCCACCGCGTCCGGGCCGGCTCCCCACGGCCCGTCCGGGCCACGCACCGCCGGAACCCCCACACATCCGGAGGACACCCCGCATGCACGACCGCGTCCTGCCCGCACGGCCCGACCTGCCCGCCGAGGGTCGAGCCGCCCGTCGGGCCGCCCGGCACAGACGGGCCACCGCACTCGCCCTGGCCGCCACGCTGACCACCAGCGGCGCCGCCCTCGCCCTCACCCTCGGCTCCGCCGCCGCCTCGCCGGTCAACCTGCTGGCCAACGGCGGCTTCGAGACCGGCACCCTGTCCGGCTGGAGCTGCTCCAACGGCTCGGTGGTCACCACCCCGGTGCACGGCGGGAGTTACGCGCTCAGCGGCGCCGCCTCCGGCTCCGACACCGCGCAGTGCCAGCAGACCGTCACCGTCCAGCCGAACACCAGCTACACCCTGGCCGGCTTCGTCCAGGGCAGCTACGTGTACCTGGGCGCCACCGGCACCGGCGTCAACGCCTCCAGCTGGACGCCCGGCGGGACGGGCTGGAACCAGCTGAGCAGCACCTTCACCACCGGCGCCACCACGACCTCCGTCACGGTCTTCACCCACGGCTGGTACGGCACCGGCACGTACTACGCGGACGACCTCACCCTGACCGGTCCGGGCGGGCCGACCTCCACCACCAGCCCGACGGCGTCCACCAGCCCGACGGCGTCCACCAGCCCGACGGCTTCGGGCAGCCCCACGGCCACCGGCTCGCCCAGCGGCAGTCCGACCGCGACGGGCTCCCCGAGCGGGAGCCCCACCGGCAGCCCCACCGGGAGTCCGACCGGGAGTCCGACCGCGACCGCCACCGCGAGCGGCCCGGCCGGGGACGGCAAGGTCACCACCCCGACCGGCGTCACGGTCAGCAAGGTCACCTCCGGCGCCGTGGTGCTCGGCTGGCAGCCGTCCACCCTGAACGGCGACGACGGCCCGGTCGCCTACAAGGTGTGGTCCAACGGCCAGTTGGTCGCCACCTCGATGGGCACCTCGGTCGCCGTCAGCTCGCTGCGGCCCGGCCAGGCCTACACGTTCAGCGTCCAGGGCTACTCGGGGAGCCACGCCTCCGCCCAGTCCGCCCCGGTGAGCACCACGACCGCCGCGGCGCCCGCCCAACAGCCGGTCCGTGCGGCCTACTTCGACCAGTGGGGCATCTACGAGAACGCGTACTACCCGAAGAACGTCGACACCAGCGGCGCCGCGAACAAGCTGGACGTCGTCCACTACGCCTTCGCCAACATCGACCCCTCGAAGTTCACCTGCTTCCAGGCAGTGAAGGCCTCCGACTCGGCCAACGACTCCGACCCCAACGCCGGTGACGGCGCGGGCGACGCCTACGCCGACTACCAGGACGGCTACACCTCCGCCACCAGCGTGGACGGCAGCACCGACGGCTGGGACCAGCCGCTCAAGGGCAACTTCAACCAGCTGCGCCAGCTCAAGGCCAAGTACCCGAACCTGCGCTTCACCATCTCGATCGGCGGCTGGACGTACTCCAAGTACTTCTCGGACGCGGCCGCCACCGACGCCTCCCGGAAGGCCTTCGTCTCCTCCTGCGTCGACATGTTCCTCAAGGGGAACCTGCCGACCGGGGTCGCCGGTGACGCCTCCGGCGGCGCGGCCTCGGCGGCCGGCATCTTCGACGGCATCGACATCGACTGGGAGTACCCGGACTCGGCCGGCGGCCACACGGGCAACCACTACTCCCCCGCCGACAAGCAGAACTACACCCTGCTGCTCAAGGAGTTCCGCACCCAGCTGGACGCCCTCGGCGCCGCCCAGGGCAAGCGCTACCTGCTGAGCGCCGCGCTGCCCAGCGGCCAGGACAAGATCGCCCAGCTGGAGACCGACAAGATCGGCGCCTACCTGGACTACGCCGACGTGATGTCCTACGACATGCACGGTTCCTGGGACGCCAAGGGCCCGACCAACCACCAGGACCCGCTGCACGACAGCCCGGCGGACCCGACCACACCGATCACCCCCGGCACCCGCAAGTACAACGTGGACACCACCCTCACCGCGTACACCGCCGGCCTGCCCGAGTACGGCATCCCCGGCGGCTTCCCGGCGAACAAGATCGTGCTCGGCATCCCGTTCTACTGGCGCGGCTGGACCGGCGTCCCGGCCGGCTCGAACTACGGCCTGTACCAGAGCGCGACCGGCCCGACGGCCGCCAAGCCGCTCAGCCAGGAGGCCGGTCTGGCCGCCTGGAAGGAGCTCAACCCGACCGCCGCGCAGACCCATTGGGACCAGGTGACGGAGAACAGCTGGGTCTACGACGGCACCAACTTCTGGACGGGTGACACCCCGCAGGCCGTCCAGTCCCGCGGCGCCTACGCGAAGGGCAAGGGCCTGGGCGGCCTGTTCGCCTTCTCGCTGGAGAACGACGACGCCTCCGGCACCATGCTCAACTCTATGGACAGCAGCCTGCGCTGACGTCGAGCCGGTCGAACGACCGACGCCGGTGGCCCCGTTCGGGACCACCGGCGTCGGCATCGGTCTCGGCCCCGGTTCAACTCTTGAGGTTGAGCGAGGGGAAGAGGTCCGTGAAGGGCTGGGTGGTGACCGAGACGCTCCGGGCGAACGGATCGTCGAAGTCCCAGATCATGAACAGCAGGAAGGCGATCAGCACGCTGAAACAGGCCGCCAGGATCAACTCCCTTGGGGTGCGCTGGATCTGCAGCGCGAACAGCATGCCGATGGTCACCACCGCCCCGCCGATCAGCCCGAACCACACCACGCCCGGCATGGTCGGCCCGGCGTTCTGGCCGCGCTGGTTGCGGGAGTCGGAGGCCTGGCTGATCCGGTCGGTGATCGGCTGGTAGGCCTGGGCCTCCAGGTCCGAGGCCGGTGCCCGGGAGACCACCTCGTTCTGGATCTTGTCCAGCAACTCGGTGCCCTTGTCGGTGATCTCACCGTTCTTGCCCATGTAGTCCCACTCGACGGTCACCACGTAGGTGACGTACGCGTCGACGTCGGCCCGGACCTGGTCGCGGAACTCGACCGGGTAGACCACCGCCCGGTCGCTGACCTCCCGCAGCGACTGGGCCTCACGGAACAGGTCGTCCTGGGCGGCGCCGCGCGCCTCCCAGACACCCGCGATGGCGAGGCCGAGGACGATCGCGTAGACCACTCCGATCATCATCGTGATGTACTCGATGACGTCCGGCGTCTCGTCGGTGTTCTCGACGACGCCGGTGCCGCGGCGCCGCAGCACCACCACCGCCAACACAACGGCACAGGCCGCCGCCAAGGCGATGATCAGCGCCACCCACTCGGACATGGGAACTCCCTTCTCTGGCTTGGCTCGTGACGTGAAAGGCGAACCCCCGGGCCCGCTCGACAGGACTCGACAGGAGGAGCCGGGGGAAGGTCGGGACGGGAGGCCGTCAGGACCCGGAACCACCGCGGCCGCGGCCACGACCCGGGCGCAGCGAGGCCGCCGCGAGCACCGCGGGGACGGTGATCAGCAGCATCGTGGTGGTGGTCGAGGCGCCGTGGTGCGGCGGCGCGACGGGCCCCGGTTTGACGGCCCGCACCACCTTGAAGGAGGGATGCGCCGACGGCGTGGGCCGGGCCGGGCTCGGACGGGCCGGGCTCGGCAGCACGGGGCTGGGCGCCACCACGGCGGGGACCGTCGGGTCGGGCACCGCCGGAACCGGCACCACCGGTGGCGGTGGCGGAGCGGGGGCGGCGGGCGCCGGGGCTGCGGGCACGGCGGGCACCGCCGGGGGCGGTGGCGCCGGTGCGGGGGCGGGCGGCGGCGGAGACGCCGGGGCCGGGGCCGGGGGCGACGCCGGCGGGCTGGGGGCCGGAGGCGACGGGACCGCGGTCGGGGACGGCGTGGGGGTGGCGCTCGGGGTGGGCGTCGGGGTGTGGGTAGGGGTGGGGGTCGGCGTCGGTGTGTGCGTAGGCGTCGGGGTCGGGGTCGGGGTGGGCGTCGGGGTGGGGCTCGGGCAGGGGTGCGGATGGTGGTGGTGATGGTGGTGCCCCCCGTGGCCCCAGTGCCACCAGCCGTCCCCGTGCTCCCCCTGCCCGTCGTCACCGGACCATTCGTCGCCGCCCCCGTGGCCGCCGGACCCGTGGCCGCCGGTCGGTCGCCCCGGCGCCGGCCGGAGCCCGGCCGTGCCGGAGGGCGAGGGCACTGCAGGCACCGTGCCGGCCGTCAGCGGCCGGTGGCAGTGGTGGTGGTCGTGCGGCGGCCGGGGCCCGTGGTGGCGGCCGACATCGGGGGCGACGGTGACGCCGACCTCGACGTCCACGTCCACTCCGACGTCCACGCTGCCGCCCGGGCCCACCGTGGTGGACACGTCCGTCCCGGTGCACACGCAGGTGTCGACGGCCGCGCCGTTCGCGTGCCCGCCGGGGCGTTCGGCCCCCGAGGCGCTGGCCCCGCCGACCAGCGCGCACATCGCCACCACGCCGACCGCCGCGCCGATCAGCCGCGCCCGCCGACCGGGGACCGCGCCCCCGCCGCCGTGCCGCGGTATCCGTCGGTACTGCCGGCGCTGCGGCATGGGCTCCACACACCTCTCGGGTCGTCCGGGCAGGACGGAAGGGATTTGGCTGATCAGCCGACAGGAACGGACGGCAGTGGTCGGATCCGGATCAGAGCCGATCGGGTACGACCATGCGCATTCAGACGTGATCAGGCGGACGGCCCGCCACCGGGGCGGGCCGTCCGCCATCAGGTGAAACGATCTTCGCGCCGACCGGTTACGGCCCGCGCCCGCCGTTCCGCGCGCTCAGTGGCGGCGGTGCGCGATCTCGACGTTCTCCAGCACGCCGACCGCGTCCGGCACCAGGATCGCGCAGGAGTAGTAGGCGCTGACCAGGTAGGAGATGATCGCCTTCTCGTCGATCCCCATGAAGCGGACCGAGAGCGAGGGCTGGTACTCGTCCGGCAGCCCGGTCTGGTGCAGGCCGATGACGCCCTGGTTGTCCTCACCGGTACGGATCACCAGGATCGAGCTGGTGTTCTCCTTGGTGATCGGGATCTTGCTGCACGGCAGGATCGGAACCCCGCGCCAGGCCGGCACCTGCTGCCCGCCGAGGTCGACGTGGTGCGGGTAGATGCCCCGGGCGTTGAACTCGCGGCCGATCGCGGCGATGGCCTTGGGGTGGGCCAGCAGGTAGTCCGGGTCACGGCGGCGGTTGAGCAGCTCGTCCAGGTCGTCCGGGGTGGGCGGGCCGGAGTGGGTCTGGATCCGCTGGTCGAAGTCGGCGTTGTTGAGCAGGCCGAACTCCGGGTTGTTGATCATCTCGTGCTCCTGCCGCTCGCGCAGGGCCTCGATGGTCAGCCGGAGCTGGTGCTCGGTCTGGTTCATCGGCTGGTTGTACAGGTCCGCGACGCGGGTGTGGATCTTGAGGATGGTCTGGGCGACGCTCAGCTCGTACTCGCGCGGCTTGAGCTCGTAGTCCACGAAGGCGCCGGGGAGTTCGTACTCGCCGCGGTGGCCGGCCGACATGGCGATCTCGGCCTCGCCGCGCTCGTTCTGGGCCTGCAGCGGCAGGGACAGGAACGTCGTCAGGTGCTCCTGGAGGCTCGGCGCGTTGTCCCGGATGCGGGCGAAGTCGTCCCGGCTCAGGGTGAGGGCGACCCCGGAGGTGGTGGTCTTCGCCGTGTACTCCCAGACCGCGTCCGGGTTCAGCAGCGAGTCGTCGCCGAAGCGGTCGCCGTCGGCGGCCACGCCGACCACGGTCTCGTCACCGTACTTGCCGGTGCCGATCTTGTTGATCTTGCCGTGCGCGATCAGGAAGATCCGGTCGGCCGCCTCGCCCTGGGTGGTGAGCACCTCGCCGGGGCCGAAGTCGCGCTGCTGGCAGCGGTCGGCGAGGGCGGTCAGCACCTCCTCGTCCTCGTAGCCGCGCAGCAGGGCGAGTTCGCCCAGCTCGGCCGGGATCACGCGGACCTGCGATCCGGTCTTGATGAACTCCACCACGCCGTTGCCGACGGTGTAGGTGAGCCGTCGGTTGACCCGGTACGCACCACCGTGGGCCTCGACCCACGGGAGCACCTTGAGCAGCCAGCGGGAGGTGATCTCCTGCATCTGCGGGGCGGACTTGGTCGTGGTGGCAAGGTTGCGGGCAGCGGCCGTCGCGAGGCTCTGCTGCCGGTCCTGCTGTGTCTCCGGGCTCGTCGTGTCCACGGACATCGGCAGGGGTCTCCATTCGTGTGGTCGGATCACGCAGCCGGGGCCGGTACCGCTCCGGTTCCGGGGCATGCTCCGCGACGGATCATCAGATCCGCGAGCTGGTGGGGAAGTTGGCGAGTATCGAGAGGACGACCGCCATCGCCCGGCGGCCCATCCGGAACCCTAGATCACCAGAACCCGACGGAGCCCGTACGGCGGCCCACTACCCCCCGATAGGGTGAATCTCCGGTGATCCGCCCCCACGGGCCGCTATCGTCACCGGAACACCCGTTCGCGAGTGCGCAACCCCGTACCCCGGGCGCCCCGCCGAGCCGACCCCACCCCGCGCGCCCTCCTGCCGCGCAGCCTCCCTGCCGTCAACCCGGCACACCGCTCAGGCGACCTCCAGGCCCTGCCGCACCCGGTCGAGGCGGCCTGCGGCCAGGTCCTCCTCGGTGATCCAGAACGAGACGTTGACGAGTTCGCCCCACCGCGCGTCCACCGCCGAGCCCTCGACCTGGAGCAGCGGCCGGTGCCCGTCGGGGCGGGTGGTGTTGTCGCTGTCGCACCACCCCAGGAGCCGGACGTCGGCGCCGCCGAGGTGCTCGCGGCAGGCGTCCGAGACGCCCATGGCCACCAGGTAGTCGCCCGCGAGGAGCGCCCGCAGCTCGTCCTCCAGGTAGGAGGGCGCCGACAGGGCCCAGCGCGCCCGGACCGGCCGAGCGGGCAGCGGCTCCAGGCCGTCCGGGTCCGGCGGGGCCGGACGTTCCGGGCTCCCGACCGGGACGTGCAGCACCTGGCAGCTCTCCCCGTCGAGGTCGGCGGGCATCGGGTCGTGGAAGAACAGCAGCAGGCCCTCGACCGGCAACGGCCAGCGACCGCCGCCACCGGCCCGGAAGGCCTCCGCCAGCCGGGCGCAGTCGAGTCGGGCGAGCAGTTCCATCGGGTGGCCGTCGCCCTCGGGCCAGTCGACGCCGGGCGGCAGCGCCGCCGATCCGCCGGTCCGCCCGACGGACGTCCAGCCGGGCTCCTCCTCGGCGACGTCCGTGCGCAGTTCCAGCGAGGGGCGCAGCAGCCCGCCGACCCGGGAGGTGTGCTCGGGGCCCACCTGCTCCCGCAGGGCGACGTACAGCCCGTAGGGCAGGGGCAGGGGCAGGTCGTCGCCCGGTCCGGGGCGGTACGGCATCCATGCGTAGTCGGGCATGGCCCGAATCCTGTCACCCGGCTCCGACACCGAGCCCGGCACCGGCACCGACTCCGACGCATGCGGAAGGCCCGTCAGGTGCCGGTACGGGGGTGGCCGGCACCTGACGGGTGTACGGGGGGTGCGGCCGCGAGGGCCGCGCCGGGGGGAGGGGGTGGATCAGCAGGCGACCTGGGTACCGGGGATGCCCAGGATGCCGGAGTTGTTGGCCAGACCGCCCTGGTACTCGTAGTACAGGTACGAGTAGAAGTCGATCCGGACGCCCTGGCCGCAGGCCGAGTCCGGGGCCACGGCGTAGGTGACCGTGAAGGTGCTGCTGGCGCCGGGGGCGAGCGGGACGTCGTAGCGGGCGATGCCGCCGTGCACGTTGTCGCTGCACCCGTTGGTCTGGGTGCCGCAGGCCGTGGCGGTGTACTTGAGCCCCTTCACCAGACTGGTGTCGTACGTCTCCTGGACGCTCTGGTAGACGAACTGGATCGGGGTGTCGTACGGGTTGGTGAGCGTCAGGGTCAGTGTGAACTCACCTCCCCGGCCGGTCGTCTGGTGGTCGGAGACGGCCGTCAGGGGCAGCGGGCTGTCGGCAGCCCGGGCGGGTGCCGCCAGCAGCAGTCCGGCGGCGAGGGCCGGGCCCACGGCGAGCGCGGCACGGCTCAGATGTGTTCTGCGCATGTCCAAGGAGCGTAGGGGGCGGCGCCGTCGGGGCCGCCCTCCTCGGCCCGAACCCGTACTCGCGTACGAGCGGCGGGCGGACGCCCGGGACCGACCGTCCGCGTTCCGGCCCGGCGGAACCGCCGGTGCCCTATCCTTCGCCGCGCACCCGGACGGCCTGCTCGGGCCGGTGCGCCCAGGCCGGGCTGGCGCATTGAGGCCGGTGCATTGAGGCCGGTGCGCTGAGGCCGGTAGGTGCTCCGACCGGTAGGTGCTCAGGCCGGCGCCGGCAGGACGTCGCACAGTGCCCGGAGCGCGGCCGGCCAGGCGTGGTCCGGCGGCGTGGCGTAGCCGACCACCAGGCCGTCGACGGCGGGCGTCGCCGCCGGATCGGCCGCCGGGTGCCGGTAGTCGGCGAGCCCCTCGACCGCCAGGCCGCGGTGGGCGGCGGCCTGGAGAACGGACCGTTCGGTGCCGGGGGCGAGCCGCAGCACGGCGTGCAGGCCGGCCGCGATGCCGGACACCTCGATGTGCGGGGCGTGGGCGGCCAGCGCGGCCACCAGCTGGTCGCGGCGGTCCCGGTAGCGGCGGCGCATCCGGCGCAGGTGGCGGTCGTAGCCGCCGGAGTCGATGAACTCGGCGAGGGTCAGCTGGTCCAACGCACTGGCCCAGGCCTCGCGTTCGCCCTTCGCGGCGAGCGCCCGGTCGACCAGGTGGTCCGGCAGGACCATCCAGCCGAGGCGCAGCGCCGGGCTCAGGCTCTTGCTGGCGCTGCCGAGGTAGACGACCCGTTCGGGGTCGAGCCCCTGGACGGCGCCGACCGGCTGGCGGTCGTAGCGGAACTCCCCGTCGTAGTCGTCCTCCAGGACGAGCCCGCCGCGTCCGCGCGCCCAGTCGATCACGGCGGCGCGGCGCCCGGCGTGCAGCGGGCCGCCGGTCGGGAACTGGTGGGCGGGGGTGAGCAGGACCGTCCTGACCTCCGGACACCGGGCCAACTCCCCTATCCGGGCGCCCTGTTCGTCGATCGGCAGCGGGACGGCGGTGACGCCGGCGGCGGCCAGCAGCCCGCGGTGGAAGCCCAGCCCGTACGCCTCGACGGCCAGCGGCCCCTGGTCGGCGGGCGGCAGGGCGGGCGCGGCACCGTCGAAGAGCAGGCGCAGCGCGTGGGCGAAGCCGGAGCAGACCACGATCCGGTCGGGGTCGGTGCGCACGCCGCGGGCGCGGGCGAGGTAGTCGGCGAGGACCGCGCGCAGTTCGGGCCGGCCCTGGGGGTCGCCCGGCCCGAAGGCCTCGTTCGGGGCGGCGGTGAGGGCCCGGCGGGCGGCGGCCAACCAGGCGGCGCGGGGGAAGGAGGCGGCGTCGGGCTGGCCCTGGCGCAGGTCGTGCGCCGGTCCGGAGCGGCGTGCGGGGCGGCGGGCCCGGGTGGGCGGGACGGGTGCGGCGCGGTCGGCGACGGTGGTGCCGGAGCCCTGGCGGGCGGTGAGCCAGCCCTCGGCGACGAGCTCGGCGTAGGCCTCGGCGGCGGTGTTGCGGGCCAGGCCGAGGTCGGTGGCCAGGGCCCGGTAGGGCGGCAGTCGGGTGCCGGGGGCCAGTCTGCCGCTGCGGATCGCCTCGCGCAGCGCGGCCATCAGTGCGGCGCGGCGGCCGCCGGTGGCGGGCAGGTCCAGGTGCAGGTCGTTACCGGTCGGGTGGGCCGGCTCGGTGGGGTGCGCGCCCGACGTCTCCGTCATGGTCACGCACCCTACCCGCCGCTCCGGCGCCGCCCGGCGGGCGGTCCGGGCCCGTGCCACTGCGGCCACCCCTCCGACATCCACCCCCCTATTACGGCTACGGCTACGGCACGACGGTGACCGGCCAGCGGCCGGCCTTGACCAGCCGGACCGCGACCGAGCCGATCACCTTGTGCCCGGCCTGCTCCGAGACGCCGACCACCACGGCGTCGGCGCGCAGCTCGTCGGCGAGCTTGGCGAGGCCGGCGTAGGGGTCGCCACGCAGGGTGAGGAAGCTCCACTCCACCCGCCAGACCTCGCTCACCCGCTGCTCGGCCTCGCGCAGCGCGGCCAGCAGCTCGTCGGCGACCTCCTGGGTGGTCTCCTCCACGGCGGCCCCGGCCAGGGCGGTGGCAGCGCCGAGTATCGGCTGGACGTAGGCGACGGCCAGCTGGGCACGCTGCCGGCGGGCCAGTCCGGCGGCGTAGGCGGTGGCGCGCCAGGAGGAGTCGGAGCCGTCCAGGCCCGCCAGGATCACCTTGGGTCCGTCGGTCCCCAGCTCGAAGCCGCTCGGCGCGACGGCCGGCTGGTGCTCCCCGTGCTCGGCGCCGGCCGGTCGGCCCGCGCCCTCGACGGCCCCGGTGTCGGCCGCATCGCTGTCATTGCTCATGGGCGGAAGGCTATGCCCGCCACCGTGGGTGGCCGGCGGGGGCACTCCGGGTGAGGGCTGTGGCGCGGGCCACCCGGGCGGGCCCGCGGCGGCGCCGCGCCGGTACCGGGGGCGGGCGGGCCGTCACGCGCTGTCGACGGTGTGCGCGGCCTCACACGGCCTTCGCGGTGACCGGGGCCACTTCCGGGGGTGGTTTGATCTTGGAAATAGCCGCAAATCGGTCGGAATCACCTTATTTTCGTGATCGCTACCTGCGGTAACAGGCCTCTGACGTGCTCGAACCTGCGATTCCTTGAAACCGCCACGACCACCCCCGTACCTTCGAACTCGTTGCACCGAGCGATTCCGCTCCGGCCGGGCCCCACGGCCCCCGGGCAGGAACGGTGCCGGACCGCGCGAGCGATGCGTCCCCGCAACCGACGGCCTTCCGAAGGCCTGGTTCCGCACGCCCGCACACCCCCTCCGAAAGGAAACGCATGACCTTCCGTAACGAGACTGCCGCTGCCACCACCACTGCCACCCCGAAGCGCCGCAACCGCGTCCGGATGGCTCTGATGGCCGGGGCGCTCACCGCGCTGCCGGTGGCCGGCCTCGTCACGGCCACCAGCGCCTCCGCCGCGCCGGCGTCGGTCTGGGACAAGGTCGCCTCCTGCGAGGCCACCGGCAACTGGGCCATCAACAACGGCAACGGCTTCTACGGCGGCCTGCAGTTCACCTCCAGCACCTGGGCGGCCTTCGGCGGCACCGCGTACGCCCCGCAGGCCCACATGGCCTCCAAGGCCCAGCAGATCGCGATCGGCGAGAAGGTCCTCGCCGCCCAGGGCCCCGGCGCCTGGCCGATCTGCTCCGTCAAGGCCGGCCTGGGCAAGTAAGCCCGCCGCCCCCACGCACCCACGAAGCCGCCGCACCCCCCGGGGTACGGCGGCTTCGCCATGTCACCGTCCGCCCCGCCCCTCCGGCCCGCAGACCCCTCAGGCCGGCTGGGTCGACGCGGTCGGGCGGGCGGGGAGTGGGAGGGGGAGGGCGGGCAGGCCGTCGATGCTGGTGGCGACGAGGGGCTTGCGCTCGCAGTAGGCGCCGAACTCGTCCTCGTCCTTGCGGTCGAAGTACTGCGCGTGCAGGTCGCGGTCGGCGCGGTAGTCCATGAACGGCACGGCGTACCCGCAGGAGTCGCTGACCCGTTCGGCCCGGACCAGCACGATGGCCCGCAGGCCCGAGCCGTCCACCCCGGGTTCGAAGCGGGCGAGGAGGTCCGCGAAGCGCGGGTCGTCCCGGAAGACCGGCTCGCCGTGGCCGTGCACCCGCACCACGGTGGGCGGGCCGTCGAAGGCGCACCACATCAGGGTGATCCGGCCGTTCTCCCGCAGGTGGGCGATGGTCTCGGCCTGCGAGCCGCCGAAGTCCAGGTAGGCGAGGGTGAGTTCGTCGATGATCGCGAGGGTGCCGGAGCGGCCCTTGGGCGAGAGGTTGACGTGCCCGTCACCGGCCAGCGGTGCCGTCGCGACGAAGTAGACGGGCTGGCGTTCGATGAACTGCCGCAGCCGGCCGTCGATGCATTCGTACTGCTTTCCCATGTGCGCAATTGTGCCCGCATCTCGCCTTGCGAGAAAGGAAAATCCAGCCCATGAGACGGCGAGCGGCCCCGCCACGGGCACGGCGGGGCCGTCGTACAAGGCAGGCGCGTCAGCGCTTCGAGTAGACGCTGTCCATGAATTCGATGATCTGCTGGTCCGTCAGCCGGTGGCCCTCGCGGTGACCCATCGCCAGGTCGGCCTCGCTGATCATGCCGACCAGCCGGTCGCCGTCGATCACCGGGATGCGCCGGATCTGGTGCTGCTCCATCTTCTTGAGCACCGTGTCCATACTGTCGTCGGCCCGCACGCAGTGCAGGTGCCCGGCCAGTTCGATGGCCGTCATGGCGGCCGGGTCCTTGCCCTCGGCGAGACAGCGCACCACGATGTCGCGGTCGGTGATGATGCCGTGGAGCTTCTGGTCGTCGCCGCAGATCGGCAGCGCGCCGACGTTCTTGTCGCGCATCATCTTCGCGGCCTCGTCCAGCGTCTGGTGGGCGCCGATGCACTGGGCGCCGGTGTGCATGATGTCTCGGGCAGTGGTCACGGGGACTCCTTCGTCGGTGTTGCCCCCCCGGCGGCCATCCCCCGGCGGCGCACCGCGCCCCTCACAGGGTGACCGTGCCCTCACCGTAGGCGACCGCGCTCCCGCCCGCGACCGCGGGCGCCGATACTGGAACCCGTGACCACGCACGCCATCGACCCGGTCGACGAGGCCGTCCGCGCCCGGCCCGCGACGGCGCTGCGCCCGTACGTGGCCTGGTACTCCGGCTACCGCCAGCGCGGCCTGGCCCCGGCCGTGCACCGCGGCCTGCCCTCCCCGTACCTGACCTTCATCCTCACCCTGGACGAGCCGCTGGTGATCGCCGGCCACCCCGATCCGGCGCAGCCGCCCGGCAGCTACCCGACGCTGCTCGGCGGGCTGCACACCTCCCCCGCACTGATCACCCACGAGGGCGCCCAGTCCGGGGTGCAGATCGCCGTGCACCCGCTCGCCGCCCGGGCGCTGTTCGGGCTGCCCGCAGGGGAGTTGGCCGGGATCGACGTCCCGGCGGAGGACGTGCTCGGCCGGCTCGGCCCGCAGTTGCAGGAGCGGCTGCGGGCGGCCGACGGCTGGGCGGAGCGGTTCGCCGCACTGGACGGGGCGCTGCTGCGGGCCGCCCGGCCGTCCGGGCTGGTGCCGCCGGAGGTGGGCTGGGCCTGGCGGGCGCTGCGGCGCAGCGGCGGGGCGCTGCCGGTGGCCGAGCTGGCCCGGGAGACCGGGTGGAGCGCCCGCCACCTCCAGGAGCGGTTCCGCCGGGAGACCGGGCTGACCCCGAAGGCCGCCGCCCGGGTGATCCGCTTCGACCGGGCCCGGCACCTGCTGGCGACCGGCGCGCCGCCGCCCCGGTTGGCGGAACTGGCGCTCCGCTGCGGCTACTTCGACCAGGCGCACCTGGCCCGGGAGTTCCGCGCGCTGGCGGGGTCGGCGCCGAGTGCCTGGCTGGCGGCGGAGGGGCCGGAGGAGGGCAAGTTCCGAAACGTCCAAGGCGGGGCGGCGGGGGCGGCCGCAGAGTGGGAGGCGTAACCACCGCATCCGAGGAGTGAGTTTCATGGACACCGAGACCCCTGCCCCGCAGGTCTGGCCCACCTTGCGCGCGACCGACGCCCGCGCCCTGATCCGCTTCCTGGTGGAGGCCTTCGGCTTCCAGGAGGTGGCCAGTTACGGCGAGGGCGAGTTCGTGGCGCACGCCGAACTGGCCTGGCCGGAGGGCGGCGGCGTGATGCTCGGCTCGGTGCGCGAGACCGCGCCGGGCCAGTGGCGGGGCGAGCCGGGCACGTTCAGCGCGTACGTGGTCACCGCCGACCCGGACGGCGTGCACGCCCGGGCCGTGGCCGCCGGGGCCCGGATCACCACCGGCCTGACCGAGACCGACTACGGCTCGCGCGACTTCGCCGCGGCCGACCCGGAGGGCAACCACTGGTACTTCGGCACCTACCCGGGCGCGCCCCGGCCCGCCCCGGCGCCGTGAGCCGGACCCCGGTGCCGTGAGCCGGACCCCGGTGGAGCGGCCGCGGGCCCCGGCCGCCGGGCCCGGGCGGCGGGAGCGGGGGCGGGGCAGACTGGCTGAGGGGGCCACCGCAGCACTCCCGGAGAGCGCCGATGCCGCAGATGACGGTCGACGGGCACACCCTCGCCCTGTCCCACCTCGACAAGGTGTACTACCCGAGCATCGGCACCCCCAAGGGCGAGGTACTGCGCTACTACGCCGCGGTGCACACCGCCCTGCTGCCCCACCTGCGGGACCGCCCGGTCTCCTTCCTGCGCTGCCCGGACGGCGTCGAGGCGGAGGTGTTCGTCGCCAAGAACCCGCCGCCGGGCACCCCGGACTGGGTGCGCACGGTGGACGTGCCGAGCACCGGCGGGGAGCTGCGCCAGGTGGTGCTGGAGAACGGCGCGGCGCTGCTGGCGGTCGCCAACCTGGGCTGCCTGGAACTGCACGTCCCGCAGTGGCACGCCGCCGCGCCCGGGCTGGCCGACCGGCTGGTCCTGGACCTCGACCCGGGCGAGGGCGCCGACGTGCTCACCTGCCGGGCGGTCGCGCTGCTGCTGCGCGAGCGGCTGGCCGCGGACGGCCTGTCGGCCTGGGTGAAGACCTCCGGTTCCAAGGGCCTGCACCTGCTGGTGCCGATCGAGCCCACGCCCAGCGCCGAGGTCTCCGGGTACGCCAAGGCGCTGGCCGCCGCCCTGGAGGCGGAGCACCCGGAGCTGGTGGTGCACACCATGGCCAAGGCCCGGCGGCGCGGCCGGGTGCTGGTCGACTGGTCGCAGAACAACGCCAAGAAGACCACCGCCGCCCCGTACACCCTGCGGGCCCGGCCGCTGCCGACGGTCTCCGCCCCGCTGGCCTGGGCCGAGTTGGAGCGGGCCCGCGGGGAGGCGGAGCTGGTGTTCACCCTCGCCGAGCTGCCGGGCCGGCTGGCGGCGCACGGCGACCTGTTCGCGCCGCTGCTGGATCCGGAGCAGGCCCGGCCGCTGCCCGCGGCACCCGCCGCCGGTGCCGCACCCTCGGCCCCCACGGCCACCTCGGCCTCCACGGCCTCCACGGCCCCAGCGCAGCCCTCCCAGCCGCGGCAGGTGCTCCACCCGCCGGTCGAGGTGATGCGCCCCGCCGCCGTCACCGCCGTGCCGCCCGCCGACGGGCTGGGCGGGGGCGGCGTGCAGTACGAGCTGAAACTGGACGGCTTCCGCTGTGTCGCCTTCGCCCGCGGCGACCGGCCGGCCTTCCTGCAGTCCCGCAGCGGCCGCGACCTCGCCCCCGAGTTCCCGCCGATCGCCGCCGCCGTCGCCCGGCTGCCCGAGGGGCTGGTGCTGGACGCCGAACTGGTCGCCTGGCGGGCCGGGCGGTTCGCCTTCGAGGAACTGCTGCACACCCGGCAGGCCCGGGCCGCCGCCCCGGACGTCGCGCTCGGGCTGATCGCCTTCGACCTGCTGGCCCTGCCCGGCCGGGACGTCCGGCGCCTGCCGCTCACCGACCGGCGCCGGCTGCTGCTGGCCGCGCTGGCCGACGTCCCGCCGCCGATCCAGCCGGTGCTGGCCACCACCGACCGGGCGGAGGCCGTGGCGTGGATCACCCAGCTGGCCGACACCGGCGTGGAGGGCCTGGTGTGCAAGGCCGCCGCCTCCCCGTACCGGGCGCGCGGCGCGGGCCGGGCCTGGGTCAAGTACCGGCGCAGCGACACCGAGGACGCCACCGTCCGCGCCCTGACCGGTCCGGCCGACCGGCCGCACGCCCTGGTGCTCGAACTCGGCGACGGCCGCGTGCTGTTGACCACCCCACGGCTCACCCCGGTGCAGGCCCGGGAGGTCGCCCGGGCGGCCGGCCCACTGCTCGGCCCGCCCGCCGCCGACCCCGACCACGGCCGGGTGCACCCGCTCACCGCCCCGCTGCGCGCCGAGGTCACCCTCACCGGCCGCCCGCCCACCGCCACCTTCGTCCGCCTGCGCGGGGACTGACCCCGGCGCGGTCACGCTCCTCCGCCCCGGACGTGCACCCTCGGACGAACCCTCTGACCCCGCGTCACTTCCGTCGCCCGGCCGCCGCGTGGGCGAACTCGGTGACGAAGGTGTCCTCGAACACCGGCAGGTCGCCCGGCGCGCGGCTGGTCACCAGCGGGCCCGGGCCGTCCCGGCAGACGTGCACCTCCCGGTCGACCCACTGGGCGCCAGCGTTGACCAGGTCGGTCCGCAGGCTGGGCCAGGAGGTGAGGGTGCGGCCGCGGACGGCGTCGGCCTCGATCAGGGTCCAGGCGGCGTGGCAGATCGCCGCGACCGGGCGGCCGGCGGCGCAGCAGGCCCGGACGAAGGCGACCGCCGCCGGGTCGAGCCGCAGCGCGTCCGGACCGGCGACGCCGCCGGGCAGCACCAGCCCGGCGTAGTCCGCCGGGTCCGCCTCCGCCACCGGGACGTCCACCGCGAAGGTGTCCCCGGGCGCGCGGTGCCGGACGGCCTGGACCCGGCCGGGCGCGGTGGAGAGCAGGCGCGGGCGCCCGCCGGCTTCGAGCACCGCCTGCCAGGGCGAGGCCAGTTCCTCCTGTTCGGTGCCGTACGGGGCGACCAGGAAGGCGATCGTCCGGCCGGTCAGGGTGGTGGCGGGCCAGCCCATGGTCAGCGGTCCACGGCTCAGCGCCGGCGGGCGGTGGTGAGGTGCTCGGCGGGCGGCGGGACGGTGCCCAGCCGGGCGCGCGGGCAGTCCAGGTGGACGGCGCGGTCCAGGTGGTCGATCCGGGCGACCAGACCGACCGGGACGAGCACCCTCGCACCCGGCACCCAGGCGCCGGCGTCGACGGCCAGGTGGTCGCCGGCGTCCTGGTCGACCCGGCCGAGGGGTCCGTCGGTCGCCTGGACCTCGTACCCGACCAGGCTGAGGTCGGCGGCGGGGTGGGAGCCCGGGCGGTACTCCCACAGGTCGGTACTCATGCGCACCTCTCGATGGTTCGACCCCCCGTCGCGTCACGCCTCCGGGCGGTCCCAGGGCCTTCGTTCACGTCCGTCCCGGCCGTCCCCGCGCTCCCGTCCCTCCCCGCGGTCCCGTCCCTCCCCGCGGTCCCGGCGTTCCCGGCGATCCCGCCCGTCCTCGCGGTCCGGGCCAGCGCCGCCGACGACGCCGTCGCCCCGGCCCGGCGCCCGTCGCCGCCGCAGCAACGCCGTGGCGGCCACCGAGGCCGCCACCGAGGCGGCCCAGACCACCCCGAGGGCGGTCAGCACCGCGGTGGTCGGAGTGCGCACGCCGATGCCCACGCAGATCGACGTCATCACCAGTACGGTCAACAGGACCCCGACCGAGATCCGGCGCCCGACGCCGCGCAGGGCGTCCAGGAACCGGTTCGGCCGCTTGGCCCCCATCGTGCTCAACTTCCGGTCGAGGCGCGTGTCCTGGCGCAGATCGGACTCGATCTCCTCGAGGAGCCGCCGCTCCCATCCGCTCAACGCGGGTCCGTCCATCTCGGTCACCTCCGACACTTCCGGTGACGTGCTCGCACCCGGGCGGTTGCCCGGTACGGGCCGGCGTTAACCGTTCCGGGGGCCGCCGGTTGCGGCGGCCACGCGCCCGAAGGCCCGGGGACGGGCGAGCAGGCTGTCGTCCAGGACGCGCAGCAGGGCGGCGGCGTCGCGGTGGACCTCGACCGCGCCGGCCGCCCGCAGCTCGGGACCGGCGTCCCCGCCGGCCTCCAGGGCGACGCAGGGCACCCCGGCCCGGCGCGCCACCAGCACCTCGCGCACGCTCCCGGCGACGGCCACCGCGTGCGAGGGCCCGCCGCCCACCAGCGCCAGTGCGGCCCGCACGGCATCGCCACCGGGGGCGGTCACGGTCAGTGCCCGTACCCCGGCCGGGCCGGGGCCGGTCAGCACCACCGTCCAGCCCCGCACGGCGCACTCGCGCAACAGCTCGGCGCCGCCGGGCAGCCGGGGCCGCCAGTCGGTGCCGATCAGGGCCGCCGAGATCACCGTCATGGCCACCTCTCCCGTGCTCCGGGCCCTGCGTCGGGGCTTCCCCCGCGCAGGTCACGCACCGCGCGCCCTTCCAGGTTAGGACGCTCCCCGGCCCGGCGCGCAGCCTGCCCGGAACGGCCGCCCCGGGCACCGGAAAACCGCTTGGCGGGCGCCGCACGGGCCGGAATACTCCGGAGGTCCGTCGACGGGGAGGGGAGCGGGTGGCGGTGTTCGCGTGCGCCGGGTGCGGTACGGAGCTGACGGTGCCGGTGGCGGAGGTGGCGCTGCCGCCGCACGCCCACCGGGAGGGCGGGGACCGGTACCTGCCGCCGCTGCTGGAGCCCGGCACCTTCGCCCTCGACCCGGAGCCGACCGAACGGCCCTGGCGCCCGTGGTCCGCGATCACGGCGGCGGAGGCCGCCGAACACGGCCTGTACGCGCCGGTCGACGGCCTGTGGAGCGGCCCCGGCGGCGCGGTGCTGCTGGCCCCGGGCGACACCCGGGCCACCGTGCTGCTCCCCGAGCGCTGCGAGGGCTGCTGCGCGGCGGCCGGCGGCCCGAACCTGGCCTGCGCGGGCTGCGGGCGCGAGGTGGGCGCCCGGATCGACGACTGCTACCGCTGGCAGGCGGTGTGGCTCCATCCGTGGGCCGTGCGGCGCCTCCCGGTGGAGGGCCCGGCCCGGCCGGCCGGGGACGGCTGGACGGTGCCGCCGGCGCCCCCGGTCGAGCCGGGCGGCTGGTGGAACGAGCGCTGGAACGCCGCCGTGGGGTCGGCCCTGGCCGGGCTGCTGGCGGCCTCCGGCGGCGAGCCGGTGGCCACGGCCCCCGGCCTGCTGACCGAGACCTTCGGCCGCGCCCTGCGGCGGCTGCTCCCCGGCGGCCCCCCGGCCCGCGCCCTGCGCCTGACCGGGCCCGGCCTGGCCGCCGTCCCGGCACCGGACATCGCCCTCGTCCCCCGCCACCCGTGGACCGGCGCCGCCTGGCCGGCGCCCTCCGGTACCGTGGCCGTCCCGCTGGACGCCGGGGTGTGGACGTACCTGGCCTTCCCCCCGCCCCGTCTCGCCACCAGGCTGCCCGCCGGGGAGGAGCGGGACGACCCGCTGCCGCTGCGCCCCGCCTTCCTGTTCGAACCCGACCGGTACCTGCTGCGCCACCACCTCGCCCGGCTGCCCGCCGTCCGGCAACCCTGGCTGCGGGCGATCTACGATCGGCTCGGCGACGGCCGCCACCACCCGGGCGCGTAGGAGGGCACCCCATGAGGATCAACCTGACCACCGTGTTCGTCGACGACCAGGACAAGGCGTTGCGCTTCTACACCGAGGTGCTGGGCTTCGTGAAGAAGGCGGAGGTCCCGCTCGGCGCGTACCGCTGGCTCACCGTGGTCTCCCCCGAGCAACCGGACGGCACCCAGCTGCTGCTGGAGCCCGACGCCCACCGCGCCGTCGGGCCGTACAAGACCGCGCTGGTCGAGGACGGCATCCCGGCCGCCCAGTTCGCGGTGGACGACGTGCACGCCGAGTACGACCGCATGCACCGGCTCGGGGTGCGGTTCACCCAGCAGCCCACGGCGATGGGCCCGGTCACCGTCGCGGTGCTGGACGACACCTGCGGCAACCTCATCCAGCTCGCCCAGTTCACCCAGCTCCCCGGCTGACCGGCTGACCGGGGCCCCGGCCGGGGGTGTCCAGGTCCTCGGTCGTCATTACCCGAGTTCCGGCACCCCCGGCCGGGGTCCGAGGCGGTCAGGGGGTGGGGCGATCAGGGGGTGGGGCCGAGCTTCTGCCAGGCGTCGCTCCTGCCGGGCTCGTCCGTGGCCTTGTTCCACCACTTGGCCCGCCAGTAGGAGCCGTTCCACGACACCGTCGAGGCCCAGGCCCCCTCGGTGTCCCCCGCGATGATCTTCGTGCTGGAGGCGGTGGCGCTGTTGGCGGGTGCGGCGAGGTAGGCCGGCACCTTCCACCAGTCGTCGTTCCCGCCGACGAAGCCGCCCAGGGCGTAGGCGGCGCCGTGCACGGGGCCGCCGGGGGCCGCCGAGTCCAGCAGCGGCTTGCCCGCGGTGGCCTGGTCCGTGCTGAGCCGCACCAGGCGCCACCACTGGTCGACCTTGCCGTCACAGTCCCGCACGGTGAGGGTGCCCCTGGCCGTGGTGGCGCCGAGGCACTGGTCGTGGCCGCTGGTAGCGGACTTGATGTGGTACCACCCCGGGGAGTCCTCGCTCACCGTCCACAGCTGGTTGGCGTTGCCGGCCTGCTTCATCGACAGGTGGGCGTCGGCCCAACTCCCGGGGTGGTCGAGGACGTTGCCGCTGTTGCGGTCCTCGATGATCCACTTGTCGCCGGTCTGCCAGAACGCGAACGACGGGTTCGGGTTGTAGGCGTGCGCCTGCCACGGCGCGGCCTGGCACTGGGAGCCGGACGCCGGGGCGGGCGGGTCGACCGTCGTCACGGCGCGGCGCCGGTCACCCGTCGAACCGAACTCCGTCCCGCCGATCCTGAACGTCACGTTCGCCGGCCCGGTGACGGGCAGGTAGTACTTGACGTCGATGTCCTTCGACCTGCCGGCCGGAACGTCCTCGCAGTAACCGAGCTTGATCGTCACCCGGTGGAAGTCGCCCTTCAAGCCCCCCGCGTTCGGACCGCTGTGGCCGGGGGTGATGCCGCCCATCACCTTCCAGGCACCGTCCTTCACCACCGGCGTGGTGGAGGTGGGGAGGTCGAAGGAGATCTCCGTGCCCTGGGCGAGGGCGACCTTGGAGCTGTTGGTGATCCGCAGTTTCGGCTGGATCGGCCACATGTCCGCCACTGCCGTGGGGAAGTCCACCAGCTCGGCCTTGACGTCGATCACCTGGGCGGGGAGGGACTTGCCGCCGCCGGTGGCGTTGCCGGAGGCCCCCGCGCCCTTGAGGGCGTTGTCGAGCCGGGTGGTCAGGTCGTAGCCCATCCCCCACTCGCCGTTCGCGCGCTTGGTGTAGTCACCGGCGAGCTCCCAGATCATGGCCCCGCCGATGCCCTTGTCCGCGATGTACTTCGCCTTCGCGTCGACGGACTTCTCGTTCTCCGTCGACAGGAACACCTTCTTGGCGTCGTTCCACAGCCACGACGACTGGAGCGGGTCGGAGTACTTCTCCGCGTACGTGCCGGTCGGCTTCCCGGCGTCGGTGCCGGGGTCGACGCCGTAGGCCTTCAGGTAGCCGGGGGTACGGCCGTCCTGGAGGTTCCTGGTGTGCCACAGCGGGTTCGACCCGGCCCCGACCTCGCGGCCGTCCTCCGTGTCGTGCCACACGTTGTCGATGCCGGTCGCGCCCAGTCCGCAGTCCTGGCCCTTGGCCGGCCCCCGGCCGCCCACGCCCCGCGGGCACTTGGACTGGTCGGGCATGGCGGAGGTGCCCCACAGGCCGTCCGTACCGCCCTGCACGTTCTGCCAGCCGCGTGAGTAGAAGGGGATGCCGAGGTTGATCCGCCCGGGCGGCAGGGCACCGCGGTAGTAGTGGTAGGCCCAGTCGACGTTGAAGTACCCGTTCTTCCCGTAGTCCTTGGTGTCGGCGCGCTGGTCGTCGTAGATCCCGGCGTCCGCCAGCTCGTTGTCGCGGCCGTCGTCGTACAGCGGGGCCTGCGGGCCGACGTACTTGTTCCACGAGCCGTGCAGGTCGTAGCTCATGACGTTGACGAAGTCCTGGTACTGGAGCGCCTGGCCGGCGTCCAGCCCGCGCACGAGGTAGCCGGAGGCGGACCCGGCCGAGGTCAGCAGGTAGTAGCGGCCCTTGTCCGCACCGGCCCGGTCCAGCTTCGCCCGCAAGGTCTTCATCAGCGCGGTGTAGCCCTGTTGCAGCCCCTTGCGCCGCGGATCGGACACGTCCCAGTCCAGCGGGTTGCCCGTACTGGGCAGGGCGCCGGGGTACTCGTAGTCGATGTCGACACCGTTGAACCCGTAGCGGTCCAGGAACTCCGTCACGGAGTCGGCGAACGTGTCGATCCCCGCCTGGTTGACCGAGCCGTCCGCGTTGGTCGCCATCGCGTAGAAGCCGCGCGTGTCCGCCCAGCCGCCGACCGAGATCAGCGTCTTCACCGCCGGGTGCTTCTTCTTGTACGTGTTCAGCAGGTTGAAATGCCCCTTGTACGGCAGGGCGGGGTCCATCGCGTTCCGGTCCCCGTCCCAGGTCATGCCCGTGGCCGGGTTCTCCGGGTCGTTCACGTCGCCGACGCTGATGCGGTTCCCGTCCACCTTGGCGAAGGCGTAGTTGACGTGCGTCACCTTCGACCACGGGATGTTCGACACCAGGTAGGCCGGATCGCCCTTCGCCCCGGAGCGCCACCCGGTGAAGTAGCCCACCGCGCGCCGGGAACGGCCGTTGCCGACCCACTCCCGGCCGCTGCCGTCGTAGACGTCGCAGTAGCGGGCCGACACACCGTCCGTGGGCGTCATCCCCTCCGGCCGGCAGTCACCGGCGGACGCGGGTTTCGTCCCCCGGTCGTCCGCGGAGTCGTCGAAGGGGGCTCCCGCGGAGCCCCGCCCCCCGGGATCACCGGTGCTGGTGCCGCCCTCCAGGTGCCACCGCTGCTCGAAGGCCCCGGTGCACCTCCAGAAGGCCAGGGCCTTGTCCTCGCCCTGGTCGGTCAGGCAGCCGCCGTCCGAGGTGACGAGCTGGTACGTCTGCCCGCCCAGCGCGTCGAGCCGCCAGCGCTGGTTCGCACCACCGCCGTCCCGCTGGAGCGCGGTGTAGTAGCTGGTGCCGTCCACGCTCTGCGACCGGTTGCCGTTGGCGTCCAGGACCTGGCCGGGGTCGAGGGGCCGTGCGGATCGCGAACCGGCCGTCGTCCTGGCGGTCCAGGTTCCACTTCTGCGCCTGGTTCCCCTTCCCGCCCAGGGCCTTGACCTTGGTGCCGCTGGCGGGGTTCGCCTGGTCGACGTCGGCGACCCGGCCGGTGCTGTCGTTGACCAGCGAGACGCCGGCCGCCGAGGGCGGGGGCGTGCTCGTCGGGCCGCCCTTGTCGTCCGCCCGCGGGATCTTCGTCATGCCGGTGGTGTCGCCCGCGGCGAAGATCGTGCCCGCCAGGACGCCCCAGCGCAGCGCATCGGCGGTGAAGACGAGGTCGCTGTCCGGGCCGCCGGCCACGACAACTCCCCTGGTCCACTGGTTCCCGCGGAAGAAGGCGGCGAAGGCCCGGTCGAAGGTCTGCACCCCCGGCCAGCGGACGGCCGCGTTGAACCCGTCGGTCCAGCCGGCCTTGGCCAGGGCCTTGAAGTTGTCTCCGATGGGCTTGGGCCCGTTGAGCACGCGGTCGGTGGAGCTGCCGATGTTGACTTCCAGCGACACGTAGGTGTCGCCCTTGAAGAGGAAGACCTGGTTCTCCATCACCGACAGGGCCGAGTCGACCCCCTGGGTGAAGGGCCTGGTGCCGTCACTGCCGGCCAGGCTGTGCCACCCGTCCGCGATCGTCGTCGGCGCCTTGGTGACCTTGGCGTTCCCGTCGGAGTCCAACCGCATCCGCATGTACTGGTCCCCGCGGAACAGCATCACCTCGTCCGGGTCCTCCGGCAGCGTGAAGGCCGCGTCGAAGCCGTTCGCGAAGGGCGTGCCCGCCAGGACCGGCCACAGGTGGGAGACGGTGTCCTCCGTGCCTCCGGCCAGGACGGCGTTCTGCGAAGCGTCCTTGATGCGGGCGACGAACGGCCCCTGGAGGAGGTACACGTCGCGGCCGGTGCTGAAACTCGCGTTCACCAGCGGGCGGCCGCACCCGGGCGCGCCGTCGCTCGAGCGCGGGATCCGGCAGATAGGACCCCCCGTCCGGACCTGGAGGACGGCCAGCCCGACGGCGGCCGCTCGGGCGGCGAACCAGGAGTTGCCCGGGTCCTGGTTGGCCTCCCACAGGTCGCTGCTCCGCGCGTTCCAGGTCTGGATCTGCGTTTCGAACTGCGCGATGCGGGCCGGGATCCCGCTGCGCAGCGCCGCCCCGATGGCGTCCCTGATGTTGCGGAACCGGGTGCCCTCGGCCAGGGCTTCGACGAGGACCATCAGAGCGCTGCGCAACCACGGTGTCTGCTGAGCGACGTTCGCCGCATTCCGCCGATTGAAGGTGACGCCCTCCAGGATTCCGACGGCGCGCGTCAGCGCATCGGCGTCGATGTTCACCCAACGGTTCTCGAAGGTGAAGGGGTTGTCCCGGTTGGCGCTCTCGTTCCTGAGGTCGCCGTAGTCCACACCGATGTCGTTGAGGTAGACGTACCTGCCGTCCCCCAGAGTTAGCTGCTGCTGGTTGAACCACGTGTTGCGGGCGACCCTGGACGAGCCGATGCCGTCGTCGCGCATGCGGTAGACCGTCCGCACTCCGTCCCGGATGGTGTAGAAGCCGCAGATGTAGAGGTCGTTCGGCGCGATGATCAGCCCGGTCTCCATGTTCGCCGGCTGATCCCGGTTCGGGTGGACCAGATCGAAGAGGTTGACCGTCACGGGGTGGCATTGTCGAGCGTGATGTTGTAGTCGCCGCGGTACGGGCGGGTGAAGTTGCGCTGGAGGTCCCCGATGAAGTTCAGGTAGCGCTGGGACGGGTCGTCCTGGGCCGCGTGCGCCGGCCCGTTCGCCCCGATCGGCAGGAGGAGGATCGCCAGCAGGACCAGCAGGACCCGGCGCAGCCCCTCGGCCCGGCGTCGGGGCGGCGATCCCCCCGCCGCCGGGCCGGGGACGGTCGTTCGCAACCGCAACATGTCTCTCCAGAGGATCGGTGACATTACTGCGGCGGAACCTACGGAGCACCGGTAGACAGGCGATGGACGGCCCGGCGGAGGCGGGGGGTGGGCGCGGGTCGGCGGAGACCGGGGCAGGCCGGGGCGGGCCGTGACCCGGTTGTCCGGCCCCGGGTTCAGCCGAGGGTGACCGGCGGGTCGGTGGCCAGGCGGGCGTGGAGGTGCTCGTCGTTGTACGGGCCGTCGCCGTAGCGGTAGGAGCCGCGCAGGGTGCCCTCGTACGGGAAGCCGGCGCGGGCGGCGACCCGGCAGGAGGAGTCGTTGCCGACGGCGTGGTAGAGCTCGATGCGGCGCACCCCGGCGGTGCGCACGCCCCAGTCGGTGATGGCGGTGGTGGCGAGGGTGGCCAGGCCGCGGCCGCGGGCGGCGGCGAGCAGCCAGTAGCCGACCATGGCGACGCCCTCGCCCTGGTCCGTCCAGAGCAGCACGACGTTGCCGCACAGCCGGCCGTCGGCGCGGTCGGTGACGGCGAAGCAGGCGGTGCTGCCGTCGGCCCAGCGCTGGTCGGCGCGGTCGAGGTAGGCCTCGGCGCCGGCCGGGTGGGTGGCGTCGTGCAGGGGGTTCCAGCGGGCGATCTCCGCGTCGGCGGCGGCCGCCGTCACGGCGGCGACGGTGCCGCCGGGCAGGTCGAGGGCGCGGCCCCAGGGGCGCAGCTGGAAGGCGCCCAGGTCGAGGACCTCGGGCTGGAAGGGGCGCCGGTCGGTCGCCAGGTCACTGGTGGTCACCCCGCCTTCCTACCTCCCGTCGCGCCGCGCCCGCCAGTGATTAATCCGGCGGCGACCGGTCCGGCCGGAGTCCGGTCAGATCCGGGCGAGGTAGCCGTTCTCCACGAGCCAGAGCACGTTCAGCTTCGCCGGGCCGCTGGGGACGAGGGCGGCGTCGAGCTGGTACTGGAGGCCCCAGCCGGGCTGGTTGAACCAGGGGGCGATCGGGCCGGCGTGCACCTTGAACGGCTTGACGACCTTGTAGTCGTGGTAGTTGCAGCCGGCCGCCGGGACGCTGTCGAGGCTCTGCGGGGGGATCGCGCGGTTGGCGTAGGGCAGGCCCTCGGGGGCGAGGAAGGAGCCGTACTCGCTGCCGTAGCGGTCGATGTTCTGGTTCGGGTACAGGGTGAGGTCGAACTCGACCGGGCTGCCGTCGGGGAGGGTGACGTAGCCGTCGGACGGCGGGTAGATCCAGCCGCCCTTGCCGCCGTTGGCGGTCGGGTCGTAGTACTTGGTCAGGAAGTCCTGCTCGCCGGCGCCGCCGGTGCGCTGGTAGCCGGCGAGTTGGCGGCCGACCGGGCCGGTGGTCGGGAGGTCCTCGGGGCCGAGGCGGGAGTCGCCGTCGAAGAACGCCGCGGAGCACTGGTCGGACGGGGTGGCCGCCCTGGTGTCGGCGGCGGCGGCGGGAATGCTCACGGCGGTCAGGGCGGCGGCCGCGGCGAGGGGCGCGACGAGCAGGCGAAGGCGCACGGTGTCTCCGTCGAACGAGGATCGGTGGGAGAGCAGCCGCGGAGGGCATTGCGCTCACCCTCCGTGGCCGGTTCGCCACCAGGCAAGCGGATTCACTGATCATTCGTCAACACGACTTGGCCGAAGACCGACCGGATTCCCCGGTTTCGGCCACGCCCGGGACGCCGGGCCGCTCACTCGGACGGAGGGGCGGCCCGGCCGCCGGCCTCACCGCCCCGGGGCGACCCGCCCGAGCAGGTGGAGCAGCCGGTCCAGGGCGTCCTTGGAGTCGGGCTCGGTCAGGTTGACCATCAGCCGGAACGCCACCTTCAACAGTGCCGGGTGGCCCAGCCCGGCGGCTCCGGCCGCGCCGAGCAGCCGGGGCCGGCCGAGCAGGTCGGCGGCCAGCCGGCCCAGCGCGAAGTAGCCCGCGTAGGCGGAGCGGAGCTTCTGCGGGTAGGCGCGCAGGGCGAGTTCACGGCCGCGGTCGGTGCGGCGGGCGTGCGCCTGGACGACGGTCTCGGCGGCGTAGCGGCCGGACTCCATCGCGTAGGCGATGCCCTCCCCGGTGCCGGGGCTGACCGTGCCGCCGGCGTCGCCGATCAGCAACAGGCCGTCGGCGTAGTGGGGTTGGCGGTTGAGGCCCATCGGCAGGGCGGAGCCGCGGATCGGCTCGGTGACGGCCTCGGGGTGGTAGCCGTAGTCGGGCGGCAGGTCGGCGCACCAGCGCCGCAGCAGCTCGCGCCAGTCCAGGTCGGTCTTCGCGGTGTCGAGGACGCCGAGGCCGACGTTGGCGGTGCCGTCGCCCATGCCGAACACCCAGGCGTAGCCGGGCAGCAGCCGGTGGGCCGGGTCGTCGGGGTGGCGCAGGTCGAGCCAGGCCTCCAGGTAACGGTCCTGGTGGCGCGGGGTGGTGAAGTAGGTGCGGTAGGCCACGCCCATCGCGCGGTCGGTGCGCCGGTAGCGCTTCATCGCGACGGACAGCCGGGTGGAGTTGCCGTCGGCGGCGACCACGAGCGGGGCGCGGTACTCGACGGGCCTGCGCTCCTCGCCCACCTTGGCGCTGACGCCGGTGATCCGGCCGGACCGCTGGTCCGTCAACGGCCCGGCCACGTTGGCCCGTTCGATCAGCCGGGCACCGGCTGCGGCGGCCCGGCGGGCGAGCAGCTCGTCGAAGTCGGCCCGGCGGCGCACGAGTCCGTGGCCGGGGAAGGCGGAGAGCTCGGGCCAGTCGAACTCCAGCGAGCGGTGCCCGGAGATCAGCCGCAGGCCCTTGTTGTGCAGCCAGCCGGCCTCCTCGGAGACGTCGACGCCCATGTCGACCAGCTGTTTGACGGCGCGCGGGGTGAGGCCGTCGCCGCAGACCTTCTCGCGCGGGAAGGCGGACTTCTCCAGCAGCAGGACGTCCAGGCCGGTGCGGGCGAGGTGGTAGGCGGCGGTGGAGCCGGCCGGTCCGGCGCCGACCACGATGACGTCGGCACTGTCCTCGGTCGGAGCGGGCTGCTGCCGCTCCGCTCGCAGCTGCTGCTCTGGGCCGGGCATCGAGCACTCCCCCTGGGGTCGGATCGGCTGCTGGCTCGACCGGTGGCTGACGCGATCGGCCGCACGCGCAACGGAATCGGCGGGCTGGGCGGTTCCAGACGGACGATAGAGAACCAGGCCCACCGCCCGCCGCCATGACACGCGGACCCGGCCCGCGAACCGGCCATTACCGGCCACCCGCCACCCGTCCCGTCGTCGCCCCGCGGGCCGTCCTCGCGGGCCGGCGAGCCGGGTCCCGATCGGCACATCACCACGTCAGAGGCCTGCGCTGCACATGAATTCACCACAACCGGGTGATCGGATCGTTGTGGGGAACTAGTCGGATAAATCGCCCTCAGCGCTGCATTTCTGCCAAATCCCCCTTGCGTCACCTTTCGTCCTGCGGGAACTTTTGTGCCCCTCACGTCGTACGCAGCCGGCCCCCGCCCGGCGGGCGACCGAAGGCCCCCACCCACCGCGCGGACTCGTCCGGCCCGCCGTACCCGATGGAACACCCATGCAGCTCCGCTCCACCGCCGCCCGCTCCCTGGTGGCCGTCCCCACCGCCGCCGCCCTGCTCCTGCTCGCCCCCGCCGCGCACGCCGCCGCCGGCGGCAACGGGAAGGGCGCCCCCGGCAACAACGGCACCGTGAAGATCCACAACGCCGGCACCGGTCAGGAGGACGTGCGCAACGAGCCCAAGGTCTGCACCTTCTACCTGGACTCCTTCGGCTTCGACGCGAACCAGGACGTGCTCTGGGCGATCTTCGACATGAAC
This sequence comes from Kitasatospora sp. NPDC056076, assembly GCF_042266305.1. NCBI lineage: Bacteria > Bacillati > Actinomycetota > Actinomycetes > Kitasatosporales > Streptomycetaceae > Kitasatospora > Kitasatospora sp. NPDC056076. The sequence continues at coordinate 41,309 of NZ_JBHJWG010000011.1, read as the reverse complement.
GGCGACATGACCGAGCCGGTCGTGTACGGCGACCTCCCGGTCGACTCCGAGGGCCACATCCGCACCGAGGACATCAAGCTCCCGGACGGCCACTACAAGCTGTTCTGGGCGGCCGTGCCGCTGGTCGACGGCGAGCTGCCGGAGAACCCGGACGTCAGCAACCCCAAGCAGAAGGTCTTCAAGGTCGACTGCGGCGGGCAGACCCCGGCCCCGACCGGCAAGCCGACCGCCGTGCCGAGCACCAGCCCGTCGCACACCCCGGCGCCCTCGCACTCGGCCACGCCGTCGCACACCCCGGAGCCCAGCCACACCCCCGCGCCCTCGCACTCGGCCACGCCGTCCACCACCCCGCTGCCGCCGGTGCCGACCACCCCCGCGCCGACCACCCCGGCCACGACGCCGGCCACCGCTCCGGCCACCGAGCCCGCGAAGACCCCCGCGCCGACCACCCCGGCCGCCGAGGTCCCGAGCGGCGCCCCGAGCACCGTGCCGAGCGCCGGCCCGTCCACCCCGCCGACCGCCACCGTCCCGGTGCACCCCGGGGACGGCACCAAGGTCAGCCCGAGCCGGCCGCTGGTCGTGCCGGCCAAGGTCAGCGTCCCGACCCCGATCCCGGGCGCGGCCGCCGACGGCAAGAAGCTGGCCACCACCGGTAGCGACGGCACCCTGCTGTACGCGGGCGCCGGCACCGCCCTGCTGGTCGCCGGTGCGGGCGCGGTGGTCTACACCCGCCGTCGCCGCACCTCCGCCTGAGGCACCCCGGTACGCCGGTCCCCGGGGGTCTGAGCCCTCCGGGGGCCGCGGTGCCGCGTCTGAGCCGCGGCACCGAAGCGCCCGGCCCGTCGACGTCCGTCGGCGGGCCGGGGTTCGTCCCTGATCAGGGGCGGAGACGACGGAAGCCCCTGACCGCACGGGGGGACGTGCCAGGGGCTTCCGTTCATCTCCACGGCCACAGGGGCCTCAGTGGTTCACTCCCGTCACGGATTCACCGCCAGCACCACGAACTCCGCCAGCACCCCCAGGTGCAGCGCGCCCTGGAGCAGGGTCGCCCGGCGCGGGATGACGGTCAGGGTGCCGAGCACGACCGTCAGGGTCAGCAGCACCAGGTGCGAGGGTTCGAGGCCGAGGACGAGCGGGCCGGAGAGCCAGACCGAGGCGATCGCGACCGCCGGGATGGTCAGGCCGATGCTGGCGAGCGCCGAGCCGAGGGCCAGGTTGAGGCTGGTCTGCACCCGGTTGCGCACGGCCGAGCGCAGCGCCGCGATGGTCTCCGGCAGCAGCACCATCAGGGCGATCACCACGCCGACCACGGCGTGCGGCAGTCCGGCGCTCTCCACCGCGGACTCGATGGTCGGCGAGACGCCCTTGGCCAGGCCGACCACCGAGACCAGTGCGACGGCGAGCAGCAGCATGCTCGTCCCGGCGGCGCGGACGGTGGGCGGGGTCGCGTGGTCCTCCTCGTCCTCCTCCCGGCGGACCTTGCCCTCCGGGGTGACGGGCAGGAAGTAGTCCCGGTGCCGCAGGGTCTGGGTGGTCACGAACAGCCCGTACACCACCAGCGAGGCGATGGCCGCGTAGGTCAGCTGGGTGGTGGAGAACTGCGGGCCCGGGGTGCTGGTGGTGAAGGTCGGCAGCACCATGCTGAGCGTGGCCAGGGTGGCGATGCAGGCGAGCGCGGTGCCGGTGCCCTCGGCGTTGAAGACGGCGGTGCGGTACTTGACCGCGGCCACGATGATGGACAGGCCCATGATCCCGTTGCAGGTGATCATCACGGCGGCGAACACGGTGTCCCGGGCGAGGGTCGAGGACTTGTCCCCGCCGTCGGCCATCAGCGTCACGATCAGCGCGACCTCGATCACCGTGACGGCGACCGCGAGCACCAGCGATCCGAACGGCTCCCCGGTCCAGTGCGCGATCACCTCGGCGTGGTGCACGGCGGCCAGCACCGCCCCCACGAGGAACACGGCGACGACGCCGACCACCCAGCCGGGCAGGTCCTCGTGCCAGGTGAGGGCGAGGACGACGAACGCCGCCACCGGGACGACGACGGTCCATTGCGCGGAGGCCGCGCGGAGCTTCGTGATCATGCGCCCGAGGATCCCAGACCGGGGGCCGGTCGCCCGGGTGCCCGCGCCGGGATACGGGTGGATGTGGCACAACTCATCCCGATACGTCCGCTCACCCGCCGTAGTCGGCGAGGTACCGGAGCACCTTGTCGACGTGCGGCCGGACCCGCTCCGGGACGCCCCCGGCGGCCGTCACGGTCTTGTCGCTGGTCCGGTACGCGGCGGCGACCAGCGCGGGCAGGTCGCGGGTGAAGCCCTGCCGCTTGAGCTGCTGGTCGAGCCAGCAGACGTAGTTGCCCATCGCGGCGATCGCGTCGCCCGGGTCCAGGTAGGACTTCGGCCCGGGGTGGCTGGCGGCCTTGGCCCAGGCCTCGAAGACCGCGGGCGTCCACATCGCGATGCCGTACTCGCCGGTCTCCGGGCGGACCGCGTTCGGGTCGAAGCCGCTCTCCGCCTTGAGCATGGCGGCCAGCAGGACGGGGGTGACCTCCGGCTCCGGGCAGCGCCGGGCGGCGTCCTCGACCATGCCCCGGTAGGCGGGCGGGACGTCGGAGCCGGCCGGGATCTGCCCGGGCAGCGGTGCGGCGCGGTGGCCGCCCGGCCCGGCCCGGCCGACCGGCTCGGGGCCGCCGGTGAGCGCGAGCAGCACGGCCGTGCAGGCCAGCATCCCGAGGCCGGCCCGCAGCACCCGGCGGCGGGCGGCCGGGCGGGCGCCGGCCCGGGCCACCAGGGCGGCCAGGTCGGTGCGGGCGCGCTCCTCCCGGTCCGGGGCCAGGCAGGCCGCCACCACCGGCCGCCAGCGGGCGGGCAGTGCCTGGTCCGGCCGCAGCGGGGCCGCGCCGCGCGCGTACGCCTGGGCGGCGAGCGAGCGGGCCCGGGCGGTGGCACCGAGGAAGGGGTGCAGCCCTCCGGTGAGCAGCTGGTGGGCGATCACCCCGAAGGCCCAGACGTCGGCGCTGGGGCGCACCGCGACCCCGCGCGCGCCGGTGCGCTCGGACCACCACTCGGGCGGGACGTGGTCGGGGGAGCCGAGCGGCGGGGCGTAGGCGTGGGTGCCCTCCAGCTCGGCGGTCAGGCCGAAGTCGGCGATCTTGGCGGTGCCGTCGGGCATCAGCAGGATGTTGGCCGGTTTGAGGTCCCCGTGCACCCAGCCGGCCCGGTGCATGTGGGTCAGTCCGGCGCACACCTCGGCGAGGATCCGCTCGGCGCCGGGGACGGCCCGGCCGGGGCGCGCGGTGGCGAGCAGGTCCTGGAGGCTGCGGGCGGCGCGTTCCATCACCAGCGCGACGGCGCCGTCCAGTTCGGGGCGGCCGGGGTCGTCGACGGTGACCACGGCGAGGGTGCGGATCAGGTGGGGGTGGTCGGCGCGGCGGCTGAACCGCAGTTCCCCGGCGGCCATCTGGGCCGCCGTGCGGCGCTGGCCGGGGCTGGAGCGGGCCGGTCCGAGCAGCTTGACGGCGGCCGGGGTGCCGTCCGGGCCCTCGGCGGCGTAGACGCTGCCCCAGGCGCCCGCGCCGAGGAAGGCGCCGGTGCGGTAGCCGGCCAGGAGGTAGCCCGGGGGCACCTCGAAGGGCGGCCGTGAACCGGGTGGCGGCTCCGGCGGGTCGGCCGGGGTCACGGCCGGGTGGCCGGGCGCCGGGGCGGCAGCAGCGAGAGGTGCTCCTCCCGGACGAGGTCGAAGCGCAGGGCCAGGGCGACCAGTTCCTCGCGCTTGCCCCCGGCCGGGCCCTCCTCGTACGGCTCGCGCAGCCGCAGTTTGGCGCCGACCAGGTAGTCGATGTGGTAGTTCACCGCCGAGCGGGTCAGCCCGTGGCAGGCGGGCAGGGCACGCAGCCGGGCCAGCACCTCGGTCGCCCCGGGGACGGCGGCGGCGGAGGGCGAGCGCAGCCGGGGTTCGCAGAGCGCGAGCAGCACCAGGAAGTACTTGGCGGTCGGGTCCAGGGCGAAGGGGCTGACGGTGCGTTCGCCGTCCGCGCCGGCGGAGTGGCCGTCCAGGTAGGAGTGCTGCGGGGCGAAGACCTTGAAGGCGGCGGGCTCGCCGAGGGCGGGCAGCAGGACCCGGGAGAGTTCGAAGGGGACGGGTGCGCCGAGCCGGCCGGGGGCGACCTTGACGTGCTCCCCCGCCCCTTCGAGGTTCTCCACCACGTAGGTGGCGGTGGTGGAGAAGTTGGACAGCAGCCAGTAGTCCTCGGCGGCGACCACTTCGCCGGCCCGGCGGGAGACGCCCTGGTCGGGCAGCGGGATGGGGACGGGCCGGGCGGGCTCGCCGCGGCCGAACACCGCGGTCTCACCGGGGCCCATCCGCAGCAGTGCGGGCGCCGTGCCGGGCGCCGACTCCGGCCTCTGGCCGGGTAGTTGCACGATGACCGTGGCCACGCCGCCACCTCCGTGGGATCGGTTCGATGGTATCCGTCCGATTCGCCCCGGAGGCAAGGCGCTTACCCGGACGGGTGAAGGGGCCCGGACGCCTGGCGGGGCCGACCGGGGCCCGGACGATCGCTTTCGACAAAAGGGTGGTTCAAGGCCTGGTCAAAGCGGCGGACCCGGAGTACGGGGAACCGGGCCCCGGGCCGCTCCGACCCTCCCCCGCCGCACGGACGGGACTCCTCCCGGCCTCCCGCCACCCCGAGCGGGACCCCGGCCGCGGGCGCGATCGGCCACGAACCCTTGCAGGTCGGGAACTTGGCGAAAGCCTTGGGCGCTGCGGACCGACTGATCATCCGTCAGGTCGCGACTTGTCCGTGTGCTGAACATCCGGCGAACGATTGCAGCCAGTAGTTGAACCGTCACCATGGGTGTGACGCAACGCACACTTGCCGATCTCATGATGTGTGCAAGACTCATCTCAAGAAGTGAGATTCCCTTTATTTCCAAGGAGGTTCGTATCATGCGCACTCGGATTGCAGCCGTGATGATGACGGTGGCAGGGATCGCCGGGCTGTCGGCCGCCCCCGCCGTGGCCGCCACGGCGACGTCCGAGGCCGGCACCGCGGCCTGCGCCACGGTGCTCAACCGCCCCTGCATCACGCACCAGGCCGACAGTGAAGGCATCGTCGGCATCGCCCAGGTCAACGCGGACCCCACCCAGTTGACGATGGTTCAGGTAGAGGTGCGCACCCAGCAGGCCTGGGGCAGCCCGTGGGAGACGGTCGCCAGTGCGACGACCGTCCGACTCGGCTCCGCCCAGGCCGTCACCCCCAAGGTCACCGCCACCGCCCCCCGCATCATCTGCGCCACCGCCGGCCCGGCGCTGGACGCCGCCAAGCAGGTGACCACCTGTACCAACCCGTTCTGATCCGGCGCGCTCCGCTCCGGCCGGCCGGACCCCGATCGGCCGCCGGAGGGGCGCCGCAAGGAAGGACACCTCCGTAAGACAGGGCAGCCCGGACCTCCGGGCACCGGGAGCCGGGGCCTTCGGGCCCCGGCTCCTCGGGCTTCCCGGACTTCCCGGCCTTTCCCGCCCCCTCGGGCGGCCCGGGTGGCCCGGATGGCCCGGGCACCGGAAAGCCCCCACCAGGCAGAACATCCGGCCCGGAGACCGGCCCCGGGTGGACCTGGGGGCCCCGTTCACGGCAAACTGGTCTAGACCTCGGAGGTCTAGACCTCAGCCTCGCCTCAGAACGGTGGACCCAGTATGGAAATCGTGATCGTCCCTGACGCCCCAGCGGCCGGCGAACTCATCGCCGCGGCGATCACCGATCTGCTGACCGGCAAGCCCGAGGCCCTGCTCGGCGTCGCGACCGGCTCGACCCCGCTGCCGATCTACCAGGCCCTCGCCGAGCGGGTCCGCGACGGCCGCCTGGACGCCTCCCGGGCGCGCATCTGCCAGCTGGACGAGTACGTCGGCCTCCCGGCCGGCCACCCGGAGTCCTACCGCTCGGTGGTGTTGAAGGAGGTCGTGGAGCCGCTCGGCCTGACCGAGGAGTCCTTCCTGGGCCCGGACGGCAACGCCGCCGACATCGCCGCGGCCGCCACCGCCTACGACCGCGCGCTGGCCGAGGCCGGCGGCGTGGACCTGCAGATCCTCGGCATCGGCACGGACGGCCACATCGGCTTCAACGAGCCCTGCTCCTCGCTCTCCTCCCGGACCAGGATCAAGACCCTGACCCGGCAGACCCGGGTCGACAACGCCCGGTTCTTCGACAGCATCGACGAGGTCCCGCACCACGTCATCACCCAGGGCATCGGCACCATCCTGGAGGCCCGCCACCTGGTGCTGCTGGCCACCGGCGAGGCCAAGGCCGAGGCCGTCGCGCTGGCCGTCGAGGGCCCGCTGGCCGCCGTCGTCCCCGCCTCGGCGCTGCAGCTGCACCCGCACGCCACCGTGGTGGTGGACGAGGCCGCCGCCTCCCGCCTCAAGCTCGCCGACTACTTCCGCGACACCTACGCGGCCAAGCCGGCCTGGCAGAAGCTCTGACCCCTGCGCCGTATCCGCCCGGCCGCCCCCGCCCGCGTGCCTCCCGCCCGGGCCGTCGCCGGCGGGGCGGGGCGGCTCAGCGCTTGCGCAGCCAGTCGGCGAAGGCCTCCAGCGCCGGGCCCGGGTCGCGGCGGCCGACGCCGATCCGGAAGCGGTCGGCCGGGGTGGGGGTGAGCTCGGAGCGGAACATGCTCGCGGGCATCAGCAGCACGCCGGCCTGCTCGACCAGCGCGGTGCAGAAGTCCTCCACGCCGTCCGGTCCGAGGTAGCGCGGGTAGGCCACGCAGCCGCCGTCCGGGGCGCGCCAGTCGAAGAGTTCGGGGAACTCGGCGAAGAAGGCGTCGAAGTGCGGCAGGTTCGCCGCGATGACCGCCCGGTTGCGGGCGAGGATCCCCTCCCGGGCGGTGATCGCGATCCGGGCCAGCACCTCGCTCGGGGCGGAGTTGCAGATGGTGGTGTAGTGCTTGGCCCGCTCCAGCCGGGTGCGCAGCTCGCGGTCCCGGCAGGCGATCCAACCGATCCGCAGGCCGGGCAGGCCGAGCGACTTGGAGGTCACGTTGAGCGAGAGCGCGGTGGCCGAGAGGTCGGCGGCCTGCGGCAGGATGCGGGCCGGGTCGCGTTCCAGGCCGCGGTAGACCTCGTCGGAGAACAGCCGGATGCCGCGCTCCTCGCAGAGTCCGGCGAGCCGGGCGAGGTCGGCGGCGTCGATCAGGGTGCCGGTCGGATTGTTGGGGAAGTTGACCGAGAGCACCTTGGTGTTCGGCCGCAGCGCGGCCTCGACCGCGTCCAGGTCGAGCGCCCAGTCCTGCCGCTCGTCCAGGGCGACGCCGGTGACCTCGCAGAGCGAGAGCGGAACGGTCTCCGCCGACTGGTAGTTGGGGGTCACCACCACCGCGTGGTCGCCCGGCTCCAGCAGCACCTGCATGGCGAGGTTGATCCCCTCCTGGGCGCCGCCGAAGCAGATCACGTCGTCCGCGTCGACCCGCTCGTACATCCCGGCGATCGCCCGCCGCAGGCCCGGGTCGCCGAAGGTCTCGGTGTAGCCGAGCGCCAGGGTGTCCCAGGCCTCGCGGTCCTCCGGGCCGGCCAGGGCGAGGAGTTCGGCCATCGTCATGGTCTGGGCGTCGGAGGCGGTGAGGTGGTGTCGGGCGGTGAACTCCCAACGGGTGAAGTAGGTTTCGAGCCGGAAGTCGGGCAGCTGGGCCATCGGGTGTTCCTCAGTTCTTCCTGGGCACGGCGGGGTGCTTGAGCTCGGCGAGCAGGGCGTAGGCGGTGGAACGGGAGATCCGCAGTGCCACGGCCACGGCGGGGACGGCGCGGCGGACGGCGAACACCCCGGCCGCGTCCAGTTCGCGCAGCACGGCGAGCCGGTCCTCGCGGGTGAAGCGCTCCAGCGGCCGGCCCTGGGCGCGGACGTGGCCGCCGACCACGTCGTTGATCCGCTCCGTCCAGTCGCGTTCGAACAGCGGCTCGGGGCGGGGGGCGGTGGGGGCCGCGAAGTTGGCCAGCAGGGCGGCGGCCTGGTCCAGCGGGCCGCGGTCCAGGTTGACGCAGAGCACCGCCGAGGGCCGGCCGGCGTCGTCCCGCAGCACCGCGCTGACCGAGGAGAGCCGCCGGCCGTCCGGCAGCAGCTTCTCGTACGGCCCGTAGACGTCCGGGGCCGAGGGGTCCAGTTCGTCCAGCTCGCCGAGCAGGGACGGGTCGCCGGGCGCGCGCGGGGTCAGCGGGTTCCAGATGGCCAGCACCCGGTCGGTGGCGGTGTCGTGCAGGACCACCTCGGCGTACGGCCCCAGCAGCTGGGCGACCGCGCGGCAGACCGGCGACCAGGTCCGCACGCGTGGGTCGGGGGTTTCGGCAGGCATGGCTGGACTGTACGTCCGATCCGGACACATAGTCCAGGAGGAAGGGCGGGAGCGGGCACGGAGAGGCCCCGCCCGGTGGTCCGGACGGGGCCTCCGAGGGGGCGCCCAGCAACAGGTGATCAGCTGCGGGTGATCAACGGCAGGTGATCAGCAGGCCGAGGACGGAGGTGCAGCTGCGGGTCGCCTTGCTGGTGGCGGGCGAGGGGTCGGCGGGGGCGCCGGCGGTGCGGGCCACGGTGACGTCCCAGGAGGTGACCAGGCTCAGCGCGCCGACCCGGACGGAGAAGTGCCGGGTGGTACTGGCGCCCTTGGCGAGCGGGGCGGCCAGCGTGCAGGTGAGCTTGCCCGCCGCGACCGTGCAGTCGGTCGAGGTGCTGGTCAGCCCGGTGGGCAGGGCCGCGGCGACGGTGGCCGCCGTGATCGGGTCCGGGCCCTGGTTGGTGAGGGTGACGGTGTAGTCGACCCGGCCGGAGAGCAGGTCGGTGACCGGGGTCGCGGTGAGCGCGACGGCCAGGTGGGCGCTGGGCGCGGTGTAGCCGAAGCGGTCGGCGGCGACGGCCGCGCTGGTGCCGCCGGGCGTGGTGACCTGGACGTCGACCGGGCCGGTCACGGTGGTGGCGGGGGCGGTCGCGGTGCAGCTGGCCTTCGTGCAGCTGAACGAGGTGGCCGGGCCGGCCGCGCCGAAGGTGACGGCGGTGGCGCCGTTCAGGTCGGTGCCGGCGATGGTCACCGTGGTGCCGCCGACCCCGGAGCCGCCGTTCGGGCTGATCCCGGTCACCGCCGGCACCGGCAGCGGGAAGTTCAGCACGTCGACGGCGTCGCCGGTGAAGTCGGCGAGGTAGCCGCGCCGCCCGTCGGCGCTCAGCGCCAGGGTGTACGGACTGGCGCCCACCGGGACGGTCGCGGTGACGGTCCGGCTGGCCGCGTCGATGACGCTCAGCGTGTTGTCGGCGTAGTTGGAGACGTAGGCGGTGGAGCCGTCCGGAGCGAGGGCCACCGCGTAGGGGCCGTTGCCGACGGTGACGGTGCCGACCAGGGTGTTGGCGCCGGTGTCGAGCACGGCGGCCGTGGTGTCGTCCCCGTCGGCGGCCCACAGCCGGCTGCCGTCGGGGCTGAGCGCCAGGCCGAAGGCGCTGTGGCCGACCGCGACGGTGGCGCTCACCGCGTTGCTCGCGGTGTCGACCACGTTCACCGCCTTGGCGCCGGAGGCGGCGACGTACAGCCGCTTGCCGTCGGGCGAGACGGCGAGCCCGTGCGGCTCGGCCCCGACCGGGACGGTGGCGGTGACGGTGCCGCTCGCGGTGTCCAGCACGCTGACGGTGCCGGCCCCGGCGTTGCTGACGTAGGCGCGGGTGCCGTCCGGCGAGAGCGCCAGGCCCCAGGGCTGGACGCCGACCGGGACGGTCGCGGTGACGGTGCCGCTCGCGGTGTCCACCACGCTGACCGCGTTGTCCAGGTGGTGGGTCAGGTAGGCGTGCTTGCCGTCGGGCGAGACGGCGACCGCGTACGAGCCGGTGCCGGCGGTGAAGCTGCCGGTCACCGTCCGGCTCGCGGTGTCGAGCACGCTGACCGTGCCGGTGCTCTGGCTGGTCACGTAGGCCCGGGCGCCGTCCGGAGTGAGCGCCACACCGGCCGGGTAGGGCGCCACCGGCACGTGGGCCGCCACGGTCGGCGGGGGCGCGGCGGCCTCGGCGGTGGCGGGCTGGGAGAGCAGCGCGGCCGTGGCTGCGGATATCGCCGCCACGGCCGTCCAGGTGCGCCGGGGTGCGCGCGGTGATCTCACGGATTCTCCAGGGGAGGTCGAACCAGGGGGAGGTGGTGAAGGGTGGTGCCGAAGGGATCTGGCTCCGGAGCCGCTGCGAAGCGTAGATCGGGTGGTGACGGCACGTCAGGAGTTGATCGGTAATGTCGCCAACTGTTCAGATTCGACCGGGATGCGCTCGGATCGCGGCCAGGATCGCGGTCGAGGTCACCGCCGGGATCGCAGTCGGGGTCGCGGTCGGGGCCACCGCCGGATCGCCTCGTGCGGGAAATTGGAGTTCTGGAGTCGTATTCGATAGCGTTTCGAACGTGAGGCTGACCAAGAGCACCGACATCGCCCTCCGCATCGCCATGCGGCTCGCCGTGATCGGCGAGGGCGAGAACCCGACCACCCGCGAGGTGGCCGAGTCGGTCGGCGTGCCGTACACCCACGCGGCCAAGGTGGTCAGCAGGCTGCAGCACCTCGGGGTGGTGGAGGCCCGGCGCGGACGCGGCGGCGGGCTGATGATCACCTTCGCCGGGCGGACCGGCTCGCTCGGCCTGCTGCTGCGCGAACTGGAGGGCGTCGGCGACGTGGTCGGCTGCGAGGACGACCCGCCGTGCCCACTGCGGGCCGCCTGCCGGCTGCGCGGGGCGCTGCGCACCGCCCAGGAGGCGTTCTTCGCCGCGCTCGACCCGCTCAGCATCGACCAGCTGGTGGCCTCCCCCACCGGACCGGTCCTGCTCGGCCTCACCGCCCGACCCGCCGACTGACCCCGCCCCCGAGGGGTCGGTCGGCGCCCACGGCATTAAATAAGAGTCTCAGATACCAGTTCTCAGCTACCCGTCAGGAGCTCCTCCGATGCTGTCCGCGAAGTCCGCCGAGGTCGTCGAGGCCACCCTGCCCGTCGTGGGCGGCGCGATCGGTGACATCACCCCGCGCTTCTACGACCGGCTGTTCGCCGCCCACCCCGAGTTGCTGCGCGACCTGTTCAACCGGGGCAACCAGGCCAACGGCACCCAGCGCGAGGCGCTGGCCGGCTCGATAGCCGCCTTCGCCTCCGCGCTGATCGCCCACCCCGACCAGCGGCCGGACGCGATGCTCGCCCGGATCGCCCACAAGCACGTCTCGGTCGGCATCGAGAGCGCCCAGTACAAGATCGTCCGCGAGCACCTGTTCGCGGCGATCGTCGAGGTGCTCGGCGAGGCCGTCACCCCGGAGGTCGCCGCCGCCTGGGACGAGGTGTACTGGCTGATGGCCAACGCGCTGACCGCGATCGAGGACCGGCTGCGCGCCGAGGCCGCGGCCGGCGGCGACCCGGCCGACCTGTGGCGCCCGTACACGGTGATCGCCCGCCACCAGGAGACCTCGACCGTCACCAGCTACCTGGTCCGCCCGGCCGACGGCCGCCCCGCCCCCGCCTCCCGCCCCGGCCAGTACGTCTCGGTGCGCACCCGACTCGCCGACGGCGCCCACCAGATCCGCCAGTACAGCCTGTCCGGCGGAGCCGACGGCGCCCTGCGGTTCAGCGTCAAGCGCGAGCCCGGCGGCGAGGTCTCCGGACACCTGCACGACCACCTGCACGCCGGCGACACCGTCGAACTGGCGCCCCCGCTCGGCGACATCAGCCTCGCCGACGGCGACGGCCCGGTGCTGCTCGCCTCCGCCGGCATCGGCAACACCCCGATGACGGCGATGCTCGACCACCTCGCCGCCACCGGCTCCACCCGGCGGATCGTCTCGGTGCACGGCGACCGCGACCAGCTCAGCCACGCCTTCCGCGCCGACCTGGAGCAGCTGACCGCCCGGCTCGCCGACGCCACCGCCCACGTCTTCTACGAGCAGCCGCTCGGCGACTGGCCGGCCGAGCGCACCGGCCTGGTCGACCTGTCGACCGTCGAGGTCCCGGCCGGCACCACCGCCTACCTGTGCGGACCGCTGCCCTTCCTGCGCGCCGTACGCGGCCAACTGCTCGCGGCGGGCGTCCCGGCGGCGGACATCCACTACGAGGTGTTCGGGCCGGACCTCTGGCTGGGCGCCTGACGTCCCACGGTTCGGCGGCCCGCTCGGTACGGCCACGGGCGGGCCTCCGCCGCTTCCGGCGTCCGGGTGCGGTCAGAGCCTGAGCTCCAGGGTGCAGCACTTCGCCCCGCCGCCGCCCTTGAGCAGCTCGGAGACGTCCACCGGGATCGGCTCGTAGCCCTCCTCGGCGAGCCGGCCGGCCAGGTTCTTGGCCGTGTCCGGGAGCAGCACCCGGCGGCCGTCCGAGACCGCGTTCAGTCCGAACACCTCGGCGTCGGCCCGGTCGGCGAGGATCGCGTCCGGGTAGAGGGTGCGCAGCACGGAGCGGCTGTGGGCGTCGAAGGCCTCCGGGTAGTACATGACGTGGTCGTCGGAGAGCACGGCCAGCGCGGTGTCCAGGTGGTAGAAGCGCGGGTCGACCAGGGTCAGGCTGACCACGGGGACGCCGAACAGTTCCTCCGCCTCGGCGTGGGCGGCCCGCGAGGTGCGGAAGCCGGTACCGGCGAGCACCCGGCGTCCGACCACCAGGTGGTCTCCCTCGCCCTCGTTGACGTACCCGGCGCGGCGCACCGCGCGGTAGCCGTGCAGCCGGAACCAGGACTGGTAGGCCTCGGACTCGGCGGCCCGCTCCTGGTGGCGGAAGGTCGCCACCAGGGCCCGGCCGTCCAGGACGGTCGCCCCGTTGGCGGCGTAGACCATGTCGGGCAGGCCGGGCACCGGGTCGATCAGCTCGACGGTGTGGCCGAGGCGGCGGAAGGTGCGGTGCAGGCGCTCCCACTGGCGGACGGCGAGCGCGGTGTCGGTGGGCTGCGCCGGGTCCATCCACGGGTTGATCGCGTAGTCCACCGTGAAGTACGTCGGCCGGCACATCAGGTAGCGCCGGGGCCGCGCCGTACGTGCCGGGGTGTGCGTGGGCATTGCTCAACCGTCCTAGGATCGCGGGGAGTTCGGGTGCGGAGCTGCGGGTCGCTGCTCAGGCGGCTGCCCCGCGATCCCCGCTCGCACACCAGCGCGGGCGCCCCCGGCGGGCGCAACCCCCCGCGCACCCGGCGCGAGCCCCGGCGCACGGACCGGCGGGCCGCACCGGTCGGCGACGGCCCGGAGTCGGCTCAGTGGCGGGCCGGGCCGGATCGGTTCACCGGCGGGCCGCACCGGTCACCAGCGCACCGCGGCGAAGTCCACCGGCTCGGTCCGCAGTGCGCGGGCCCGGACGGCGAGGGCGCGCAGCCGGCGGTCCGCTTCCTCGGCGGGCATCCGGTGCTTGTCGCCGTGGCCGGGCAGCAGCCACTCGAAGCGCAGCGCGTCCAGGCTGCGCTCCAGCGAGGCCGCCTGCTCCTCGATCGAGTACCAGGTCACCGCCTCCTGCACCTCGATGTCCCGGTTGGTGCGGGACCAGTACAGGCTGTCGCCGGTGAAGCAGTACCGCTCGTCGGCGACGTACAGCACGCTGCCGCGGGTGTGGCCGGGGAAGGGGTGGGCGACCAGGCCGGGCGAGACCTCCACCGGGGCGGTGCCGCGCAGCACCCGGTCGGCGTCCGGGGCGGCGGCGAGGTCGCCCTCGTGGATCCAGAGCCGGGCGCCCAACCGGTCGGCGTAGGCGCGGCCGTGCGCCGCGTGGTCGCGGTGGGTGAGCAGGACGTCGGTGACCGGGCCGAGCGCCTCGTAGCGGGCCGCGAGGGCCTCGCTCCAGCGGGGCGTGTCGATCATCGCCCAGCCGTGGGGGCGGCGGCAGAGGTAGGCGGTGGCCCCCGCGGTCCGCCGGGAGTTGTGGCCCAGCAGCAGCACCTCGCCGGCCTCGTCGAGGGCCAGCGGGAAGGGGTCGGTGGCCCGGTCGAGCGGGCCGTTGCCGGGGCGGATGGAACGGGTCGGGCAGGCGTGGGCGGCGGCGAGCAGTTGGCGGCGCTCGGCCTCGTCGCGCGGCTGGCGGACCAGTTCGGACTTGCGGTCGCGCTCCCGGATCAGGTCGGGCGCGAGCTGCCGGGCGACGTCGCAGTTGGTGCAGCGGTCGTCGACGGTCCAGTGCTCGGAGCTGTTCATGGCCGGTGCTCCCCCAGGGAAGGTACGGCGGCCGGAGCGGCGCGCCGTCCTTCGAGCATCGTCCGGGCGCGCCGGAAAGCGGAAGGGGGAGCGGACCTTGTGCTTTGCCGGAGCGGCCGCTCTGCCGCCCGGGCGGGGCCGTAGAGCGTACGTGGCCCATCTCACGTTCCGCCAGGCTCACCTACGGTGGCGTAGGTCACTTGAATGGGTGAACTATCTCTTTCATGCCGAACCTCCAGGAGACCCTTGACCTCAGTTCGTACGCCGCCCTCGGGGACAGCTTCACCGAGGGCCTGAACGACCCCGGTGCCGACGGCGCGTTCGCCGGCTGGGCCGACCGCCTGGCCGGGCTGCTCTCCGACGGGCGGCCGCCGGGCGGGTTCCGCTACGCCAACCTGGCGGTGCGGGGGCGGCTGTTGGACCAGATCGTGGCCGAGCAGGTGCCGCAGGTCCGCCGGCTCCAGCCCGACCTGGTCACCTTCTGCGCCGGCGGCAACGACATCCTCCGGCCCGGCAGCGACCCGGACGAGGTGGCCGTCCGCTTCGAGGCCGCCGTCGCCCAACTCGCCGAGAACGCCGGGACGGTGCTGATCTGCACCGGCTTCGACACCCGCGAGGTGCCGCTGATCAAGCACCTGCGCGGCAAGATCGCCACCTACAACGGCCACATGCGGGCCGTCGCCGACCGCTACGACTGCAAGGTCGCCGACCTGTGGTCGCTGCGCGCGGTGCAGGACCGCCGGGCCTGGAGCGAGGACCGGCTGCACCTCTCCCCCGAGGGCCACCAGCGGGTCGCCCTGCTGGCCGCCCGCTCGCTCGGCCTGCGCACCCAGGACGACCCGGAGGCCCCGTGGCCGACCGCCCGCGCGCTCACCCCCGCCGACCAGCGGCGGGAGAACCTCCAGTGGGCGCGGGAGTTCCTGATCCCCTGGGTCGGCCGGCGCCTGCGCGGGGAGTCCTCGGGCGACCACGTGGAGGCCAAGCGGCCCGACCTGCTGCCGCTCTGACGCTCCATCAGAATTGACGCACCGTCAGTACTGGTGATCCATCGGTACTGACGACTCGTCAGACGTTCGCGCCGGGCGCTGCGAACCGGCCGGTCCGACCGGCCCGCAGCGCCCGGTGCAGCAGCGCGGCGGCCGCCGCGCCGACCAGGTACCAGCACAGGTCCGGCGGGTTGAAGGTCGACCCGAGCACCAGGTGCACCAGCCCGCTGTGCCGCCCCCAGGCGTCCGGCAGGCCGGTGGCCTGGAACAGCTCCACCGCCCAGCTCACCGCGGCCGCCACCAGGGCGGCCCGCACCGGGCGCGCCCGGGGCACGACCAGCACCACCAGGGCGTACACCAGCACGGTGTAGAGCGCGTCGCCCGCGTACTTGGCCACCTCACCGGTCAGCACGGCGCGCACGCCCAGGCCCGCCGCCACCGTCACCAGCGCGGCCGCGACGGCGGGCAGTCGTACCGTCAGGCCGTTCCGAAGCTCTGTCATCCGCCCCACGGTAGGGCCTGGCCCTACCGTGGGGCGCGGCGGGCCCCACCGGGCCCACCGGCCCCGGGAACCACCGCGCCGCCCCGGACGTCACTCCCCCTGGCAAGCCATCCGTGCAGGTCACGGGCGGGAGTTCGAGCAAGGCGGGCGGGGCGGGGACAGTGGCGGACAACGGAAGCAGCACGGCACGGCGGCAGTTCGGCGTCCCCGGATTCGCGACCGGCCCGGACGGCCGGGCGCAGCGGGCCCGCGAGCAGGGCAAGGCCCTGCGGGAACGCGTCCCCCGGGAGCGGCACGCGGAGTTCGCGGCTGCGCCCGACCGGCCCACCGCCGTGGCGGCGATCGAGGCCTCCAACGCGGGCCGGATCCCCGGGCTGGTGCCGATCCGGGTGGGCCGGATGGCCGCCACCCCGTTCGCCTTCCTGCGCGGGTCGGCCGGGCTGATGGCCGCCGACCTGGCGGGCACGCCGGTGACCGGCGTCACCGCGCAGCTGTGCGGGGACGCCCACGCGGCGAACTTCGGCCTGTACGGCGACGCCCGCGGCCAACTCGTCATGGACATCAACGACTTCGACGAGACCGTGCCCGGCCCCTGGGAGTGGGACCTCAAGCGGCTGGCCACCAGCCTGGTGCTGGCCGGGCGGGAGACCGGGGCGAGCGGGAGCACCGCCCGGGCCGCCGCCGCGCACGCGGCCGGCTCCTACCGGCGCACCATGCGCACCCTCGCCAAGCTGCCCGCCCTGGACGCCTGGAACGCCGTGGCGGACGAGCAGTTGGTGTCCTTCACCGAGGCGCACGACCTCGCCGAGGTGCTGCGCAAGGTCGGCACGAAGGCCCTCGGCAACACCAGCGCCCGGTTCGCCGCCCGCAGCACCACCCGGACCGCGGACGGCGGTTGGCGCTTCACGGCCGCCCCGCCGGTGCTCACCGAGGTCACCGACGCGACCGCCCGGGCGGTGGCCGGGGCGCTGGGCCCGTACGTGGCGACGGTGCCCGCCGAGGTGCGCACCCTGCTGTCCCGGTACCGGGTGCAGGACGTGGCCTTCCGGGTGGTCGGCACCGGCAGCGTCGGCACCCGCTCGTACGTCGTGCTGCTCACCGACCACCGGGACCAGCCACTGGTGCTCCAGGTGAAGGAGGCCCGGCCGTCCGTCCTGCTGCCGTACCTGGACGGCGGCCGGGAGCCGCGGCCGCAGGAGCACGAGGGGCGGCGCGTGGTGCGCGGCCAGAAGCACATGCAGGTGGTCAGCGACACCCTGCTCGGGTGGACGACTGTGGACGGACTCCCCTACCAGGTACGGCAGTTCCGCAACCGCAAGGGCAGCGTCGACCCGGCCGCGCTGCTGCCGGGCCAGCTGGACGACTACGCCCGGATCACCGGCGCGCTGCTCGCCCGGGCGCACGCCCACACCGCCGACCCGGGCCTGCTCGCCGGGTACTGCGGCAAGAACGAGGCACTGGACGAGGCGGTCGCCGCCTTCGCCGTCGCCTACGCGGACCGCACCGAGGCCGACCACGCCGAGCTGCTGGCGGCGGTGCGCAGCGGGCGGCTGCCGGCCGAGCAGGGGGTCTGACCTCCGTTGTCGTAGGGCGGTACTAGATTGCCGGCCATGGGACTGTCGATCAGTGTGGGGACGCTCGGTTCCCCGGAGATGCGGGACGACGCCGAGGTGCTGCACCGGGCGCTGGAGGCCGCGGGGGTGGCCTGGCGGGAGCCGGCCGCGCCGGGGGGTGGCGGCGCGGTCTTCTCGGCGGGCTTCCCGTACAGCTACCTGTCCGGGCTGCGCCGGGTGTACGTGCTCCACCGGCTGGGCGAGCCGGTCACCGGGGCGCGCGGGGTGAGCCGGGAGCAGTACGAGGAGGAGCTGGAGCAGGTCGACGACGAGACGGTCGTGTTGGACTCGCACCTGCTCTGCCACTCCGACTGCGAGGGCTACTACGTACCGGCGGAGTTCGAGGACGAGGACCCGCTGTTCCTGCCCGAGGAGTCCGGTGTGCCCGGGGGCGCCATGGTGGGCTCCAGCGCCGCCCTGCTCGCCGAACTCCAGGGGTTCGCCGCCGCCATCGGCGTCCGGCTGGCGGCCGACGGCTCGCTCGACCCGGCGGAGTCCGCCCGGTTGACCGATCTGCCCGCGGACGACCCCTTCGAGCCGGAGGTCTTCACCTGGCACCAGCTGTACCGGGCCTGCCGCGCCAGCCTGGACAGCGGGGCCGCGATCGTCTTCGGCTGAGGCTGAGGCTGACCCGACGGGACGGGTCGCTCAGCGCGCCAGGAACGGCGCCACGGCGGCGACGTACTCGGCGGGCCGGGTGCGGTGCACCAGGTGCCCGGCCTCAATGGTGACCAGGCGGCAGTCCGGGACGAGCCGGGCGAGTTCGGCGACCCGCTCCTGCGGGATGTGGCTGGTGGGGCCGCCGGCGACGACCAGGGTGCGGGCGGTGATCCGGGCCAGTCCCTCCCGCCAGGCCGGGTCGGGGGTGTCGATCTGTGCCTTGATCGCCCGGACCATCGCCCAGTCGAAGTGCGCCGGTTCGTCCGCGCCCTCGGGCGGCACGCTCGACGGGCGCGGGTACAGGGCGGCGATGTCCTCCAGGACGAGCCGGCCGATCCGCTCGGGCGCGGCCTGGGCGAGCAGGTAGGCGACCACGCCGCCCATCGAGTGGCCGACCAGGTCGACCCGGTCCAGGCCGAGCGCGTCGAGGAAGGCGAGCACGTCCTCGCGCAGCTCGGCCAGGCCGTAGCGGTCGGTGCGGCCGCTGTCGCCGTGGCCGCGCAGGTCGAGCGCGTACACGTGGTGGTCGGGGGCGAGGTCGGGGAGCACCGTGTCCCAGTCGGCGGCGCGCTCGCCGAGGGCGTGCAGCAGCACCAGCGGCGGGCCGTCGGGGCGTCCGCTCTCCCGGTAGGCGAGCGTGACGCCGGGCAGTTCCACCGTTCGTACTGTCGTCATGGACCCCACCGTATGCGCCGGCCGGCTGCTACCGGACGGCCGTTCGCCCTCGGCGCACCGCAGTGGCGTCCTCGGGGGTGCGTTCCGGCCCGGTCGCCCGGCCGGCGAACACGGAGGCCAGCACGGCGAGTCCGGCCACCGCCGCGCAGACCAGGCTCGCCGCCAGGTAGGCGGAGCGGTGGCCGCCGCCCCCGGCCGTCTCGCGCAGGTAGACCCCGGACAGTGCGGAGACCGCGACGGCCGCCGCGATCCGCTGCGCCATCTGCAGGATCGCCCCGCTGACCCCGGCCGCCTCGGCGGGCGCGTGGCGCAGCACGTAGGCCTGGTTGGTGGAGCCCATCAGGCCGACCGAGGCGCCGCTGAGCAGTTGGAGCAGGGCCAGCAGCCAGGGCAGCACGGCGGCCGGGGCCCAGTGCGCAACGGCGCCGCTGAGCAGCATGGCGAGCGCGGAGCCGGTCATCCCGAGGGTGACGGTGCGCCGGCCGAGCCGCTGCACCACCCGCCAGGCGAGCGCGGAGGCGGTCGCCATGGCCAGCGCGGAGGGCAGCGAGACCAGGGCGGCGCCCATCGGGGACAGCCCCAGGCCGTCCTGGAGGAACATCGTGAGCACCAGCGAGGCGGCCAGCGAGGAGCCGAACTGGGCCATCGCGGTGGCCGTGCCGAGCGCGTACGGGGCGGAGCGGCTGAGGGCGGGGTGGATCAGCGGGTTCCCGCCGGTCCGGGCGTAGCGGCGCTGCCAGCCGACCAGTGCGCCGAGCAGGGCCAGGGCGCCGGCCCCGAAGGCCAGCCAGCCGGCCCAGCCGGGCGGTTGGACGAAGGGCAGCATCAGGACGAGGGTGAGCGCGCCGACCAGCAGCAGGCCGAGCAGGTCGAGGTCGGCGTGCCGGGTCGCCGGGCGGGGCGCGGGCAGGTGCCGGACGGCCAGCAGCAGGGTCGCCAGGCCGAACGGGACGTTGAGCAGGAAGGTCAGCCGCCAGCCGAGTTCGGGGCCGGCCGCCGCCAGGACCAGGCCGCCGACCGGCGGCCCGAGGGCGAAGGCGAGGCTGCCGGTGACGGCGTACATCCCGAGGGCGCGGGCGCGCAGCTGGCCGTCGAAGACGTCCTGGAGGGTGCCGATCATCTGGGAGTTGACCAGTCCGGCGCCGACGCCCTGGAGCAGTCGGGCGGCGATCAGCACCTCCGGGGCGGTGGCGGTCGCGGAGACCAGGCTGACCGCGGTGAACAGGGCCAGGCCGGTGACGAAGAACCACTTGCGGCCCTTGACGTCCCCGAGGCGTCCGCCGGGGATCAGCGCGAGGCCGAAGGCGAGCGAGAACCCGGCGACGATCCACTGCAGGTGGGCGGGCTGGGCGTGCAGGGCCTCGCGCAGGGCGGGGATGGAGGTGTTCAGGACGGACTGGTCGATCAGGGTGGTGAAGCCGCCCGCGACGCAGACCAGCAGGACGCGGCGCCCCGCGGCGTCGAAGCGCAGCTTGCCCGCCCGCTCCGGTATCGGGCCGGTGGTGGTGCTCATGACTCGACCACCACCAGGGCGTAGCGGGCCTCGCCGGGGCCGAGGCTGCGGAAGCGCATGCTGCCGGAGCCGTAGCGCAGGCAGTCGCCGGGGCCGAGCAGTTCGGCCTCGCCGTCCAGGGTGAGCTCCAACCGCCCCTCGAACAGCCAGAGGTGGTGTTCCAGTCCGGGCAGGCAGGGGCGGTCGTAGGCGATGTCGGCGCCGGCCGGGAGCCGGCCCTCGATGATCTCGGCGTGCAGCGAGCCGTGCGGCGGGGAGACCGAGCGGCGGACGAAGCCGGTGGCCTCGTCGCGCCAGAGCTGCTGTTCCCCGGCCCGGACCAGCCGGGCGGGGCCGGACTCCACCTCGGCGAGCAGCCGGGACATGGTCCGCCCGTACACGGTGCACAGTCGCCCGAGCAGGGCGGCGGTCGGGCTGACCTCGGCCCGCTCCACCCGGGAGAGGGTGGACCGGCTGACGTCGGCCAGTTGCGCCAACTCCTCCAGCGTCCAGCCGCGTTCGACCCGCAACTCGGCGAGCCGTTGTGCCAGCCGCTCGTCGGCGGCGGTGTCGATTCCCATATCCGTGATGCTATCCCGGATACGGGATCAGCTTCCCGGGAGTTCTCCGGGAACTGTGGAGATCTGACGGTGGCTCGGTCTCGGGGCGGCCTCGGTTCGGTCGCCCGTCGGCCGATGTCGAGCCGGTGATCATATGATGTCCGCCGACAAAGGGGCCGGTCAGCGGCCCGAGGGGCCCTTCCGCGGCCCACCGGCGAGGGGGAGCAACGATCGTGTTCGGCATCATCAGACCGTGCAGCCACCGACTGTCCGAAGGCCTCCGCACCTCCTGGATGGCGCACCTGTGCGGGCTCTGCCTCGCCCTGCGGGACGACCACGGGCAGCTCGCCCGGACCGCCACCAACTACGACGGCCTGATCATCTCCGTCCTGGTCGAGGCCCAGGCCGCCCCGACCGACACCAACTGGCGCCGCACCGCCGGGCCCTGCCCGCTGCGCGGCATGCGCACGGCCTCCGTCGCCAAGGGCGAGGGCGCCCGGCTGGCGGCCGCCGTCTCGCTCACGCTCGCCTCGGTGAAGATCCGCGACCACGTCGAGGACCGGGACGGCGTGTTCGCCCGCCGCCCGGTCGCCGCCGGGGCCCGCGCGGTGACCAGGCGCTGGGACCGGCAGAGCGCGGGCAGCGCCTCCACGATCGGCTTCGACACCGCCGTGCTGCTCGACGCCGCCTCCCGGCAGGGCGAGTTGGAGCGCTCGCTGCGGCCCGGCGGCTCCGTGCTGCTGGTCACCGAACCCACCGAGACCGCGACCTCGGCCGCCTTCGCGCACACCGCCGTGATCGCCGGGCGGCCCGGCAACGCCGCCCCGCTCGCCGAGGCCGGGCGGCTGTTCGGGCGGCTCGCCCACCTGCTGGACGCCGCCGAGGACCAGGCGGCCGACGCCGCCTCGGGCGCCTGGAACCCGCTGACCGCCACCGGCACCGACCGCGCCGAGGCCGAACGGCTCTGCCGGGACGCCGTGCACGGCATCCGGCTCGCACTGCGGGAGGTCGAGCTCACCGACCGGGCCCTGGTGCACGTCCTGCTCGCCCACGAGACGGAGACCGCGGTGGACCGGGTCTTCGGCCGGGCCGGGCACGCGGCGAACTGCCGACGCGGGCCGGCCGGCGCCGGACACGCCGGCACCGAGCACGCCACCGCTGAGCACGCCACCGCCGAGCGCACCGGCGCCGAACACCCGCAGGACGCGCCGCCGCGTCAGACGCCGCCCGGGCAGGCGCCCGTTCCCCCGTGGGTGCCCCAGGGCCCGGGCTTCGGCCCGCCGATCGGCGGGAAGCCGCCGCACCCGCGCAACCTGCTCGCTGGGTGCGCGGTGTGGGCCCTGATGGCCTGCTCCTGCCAGCTGCTCTGCTGCGAGCACGACGACCCGTTCAGCCGGGAGCGCCGCAAGGGCTTCTGCGAGCGGCACGACTGCTGCGACGCCTGCGACTGCTGCGACCCCAGCTGCTGCGAGTGCGGCAAGTGCGGGTGCGACTGCTGCGATTCCTGCGGCTGCGACGGCTGCGACTGCGGGTGCGACTGCTGACGGTCGCTCAGTTCGCCTCCGGCACCGGCACCTCCTCCGCCTTCGCCTCCAGTGCCGGTGCCGGTTCCGGTTCCGGTTCCGGTTCCGGCTGATCCGACGCCACCGGCCCGGGGTGCCCCCGCAGCACCCCGGGCCGGTTCGCGTCCCGGTACTCCTCCGCGCGCCGCCAGAGCGGCAGCACCGCCACCGGGCCGCGCGGCTCGGCGGCCTCAGGCCTCACGCCCCGCCACCTCCCGGTCCGCCGCCAGCGAGTTCTCCAACCCGGCCAGCAACTGCCGGAACCGCTCGGCGTCCTGCTCGGTCATCCGCCCCTCGGGCGCCACCCTCGGCCGCTCGGCCGTCCTGTCATCCATGCCCCCGACGCTAGGCGGCGGCGATCAACGGGCGATAAACGAGGGACGTGTGGGGCGCAAGGGGCGTACCCGCACCGCATTCCACCCCGCCCGACGGCTTGGCGTGGGCATCGGCTGGTGGTTCAATGCCCATCGTTAGGAAGGTTTCCTAACAGCGAATCGCCGGATCCGAGCAACGAGCACGACCTCTTCCCCCCACCGAGAGGACGACTTCCCCCATGGACCGCAGCACCTCCCGCAGGAGCACCAGGAACACCACCCGGACCGTGACCACCGGGACGGCGCTCGCCGCCTTCCTCCTGTCCACCGCCGCCTGCGGCGCCTGGGCCGTGGACCCGGCCCAGGCCGCACCGGAGCAGCCCGCCACCCCGGCGGCCGCCGCCCGGCAGGCGGGCACCACCCCCCGGGTGACCGCCGGCGGGCTCACCCCCGACCAGCGCCGCCGCGCCGACCAGCTGGTCAGCGTCTTCGAGAACAGCACCACCACCATCCAGTACGGCTACGCGGAGAACATCAACGACGGCCGCGGCGTCACCGCGGGCCGGGCCGGTTTCACCACCAACGACGGCGACGCCCTCAAGGTGGTCCGCGCCTACACCGCCGTCGCCCCCGACAACCCGCTCGCCCGCTTCATCCCCGAACTGGAGCGCCTGGCCGCCGCCGGCAGCGGCGACACCGGCGGCCTGCCCGAGGCCGACTACATCGCCGCCTGGCAGCAGGCCGCCCAGGACCCGGCCTTCCGGCAGGTCCAGGACGACCAGGTCGACCAGCGCTACTTCACCCCGGCCATGGACCAGGCCGACCGGCTCGGCCTCACCACCGCGCTGGCCCGCGCCGAGCTCTACGACGCCTCGATCCAGCACGGCAACGGCGGTGAGTACGACGCCCTGCCCGCGCTGATCGGCCGGACCACGGCCAAGGCCGGTGCGCCCTCGGCCGCCGGCGAGCGCGCCTGGCTGGACGCCTTCTTCGACGTCCGGATCGACGACCTGAACAACCCGGCCAACTCCTCCACCGCCGAGGAATGGCGCAAGTCCGTCGACCGGGTCGAGTGCCTGCGGCGGATCGCCGCCACCGGCAACTACGACCTGGACGGCCCGTTCACCATCACCGCCTACGGCTCCGGCTACACCATCGGCTGAGCCGCCCCCACCCACCGACCCGGGGTCCGGGCTCCGGGGTCCGGGAGTGTGGGCCCGGACCCCGGCCCCGGGGCGGCCACCGCGTTCAGTTCCGTGCGCGTACCGCGGCGTCCAGCAGGAGGGCGGCGGCCGCCCGGGCCTCGGCGGCGGCCTCCGGGTCCCCGTGCACGGCGGCCACGGTGATCGCGCCCTCGGCCAGCAGGGCGAGCTGGGCCGCGGTGGCGGGCGGGGCGCCGACGGCGTCGACCAGGCCGGCCAGGTAGCCGGCGAACTCCGCCTTGTGGTGCCGGGCGGCGGCCGCGACCGCGGGGCTGGTGGCGCCCAGCTCGCCGAAGGAGTTCACGAAGGCGCAGCCGCGGAACCCCGGCTCGGCGAACCACCGCCCGAGCCAGTCGAAGACCGCGAGCACCTGGTCCCGGGGCGTGCCGCCGGCCCGGGAGACGTGGACGGCCAGGCCCGCCCGCCACCGCGCGTCGCGCCGCCGCAGGTAGGCCTCGACCAGCTCGTCCTTGGACGGGTAGAGCTGGTAGACGCGGCGCATGGTCAGCCCGGAGGCGGCCCGGACGGCGTCCATCCCGACCGCTTGGACGCCCCGCCCGTAGAACAGCTCCTCGGCCGCGTCGAGGATCCGGGTCCGCGGGTCCACCTGTTCCATCTGCCGTGACCTTTGCGTGAGAACGATGATTCTCCTAGGGTAGCGACTGACGTGAGAACGATCGTTCTCACCGGCGGAATGCCCGTTCCCGAGGAGAATCCCGTGACCGAACAGCGCCCTCCCGTTCCCCCCTTCACCGAGGAGTCCGCCCACCGCAAGGTCCGCGCCGCCGAGGACGCCTGGAACACCCGCGACCCGCAGCGCGTGGCCCTCGCCTACACACCCGACAGCCGCTGGCGCAACCGGGCCGAGTTCCTCACCGGCCGCGAGCAGATCGCCGCCTTCCTCACCCGCAAGTGGCAGCGCGAACTCGACTACCGCCTGGTCAAGGAGCTGTGGGCGCACGACGGCGACCGGATCGCCGTCCGCTTCGCCTACGAGTGGCACGACGACGCCGGGCAGTGGTACCGCTCGTACGGGAACGAGAACTGGGAGTTCGACGCGAACGGCCTGATGGCCCGCCGGCTCGCCTGCATCAACGACCTGCCGATCGCCCCCGGGGAGCGGCTCCTGCACTGGCCGGCCGGCCCCCGGCCGGACGACCACCCGGGCCTCACCGAGCTGGGCCTCTGAGCGCTCCCGACCCGGTGGGCAGGGGCGGTTGACGTGGCGTCGGGCGGCTTCGTCCGCACTGTTCCAAGGCTGTGACGGAGCCCGCACCGGCCGCGGACCTCGGACTGGGAACCTCCTTGTCGGAAGCGACAGGCACCACCGAGGGGGACCAAGAGATGTCCGTGCGCAACAGATTCGGCACCGCCGCCGCCATCGCCCTGATGACGACCGCGGGCGCGGTCCTGCTCTCCGCCTGCGGCCCCGAGAACGGCGACTCCGGCTCGACCGCCGCCACCGGCGCCCCGGTCACGGCGGCGCCGGGCGGCGGATCGCACTCCGGCCGCCCGGCGCCGGGCGGCAAGGAGGTCAACGGCACCTCCGCGGCCAACCACCTGACCATCAGCACGGGCACCCGGACGGTCGCGATGAACGGCACCACCGTCGACTTCGGCACCGTGGTGCGCGACCTCGCGTGGTCCCCCGACGGCAAGAAGGTCGTCTTCGTCGACGGCGACGGCAACCTGCTGACCGCCGCCCCGGACGGCAGCGGAAGAGCGACCCTCGCCAAGGCCCCCGGCGGCGAGACCTGGTCCCACCCGACCTGGCAGCACGCCGACAAGGGGCCGAGCGGCGGCGCGGTGCCCGACGAGACCGACCGCTACAACAACATCGTGTTCACCGCCGACAAGGGCGGCGTGCTGCGGCTGGAGAAGGTGCCCGCCAAGGGCGGCGCCGTCGAGGAGCTCGCCCCGCACAACTCCGAGGGCGGCGACGCGGCCGGCGCCCCGCAGCCGCCGCAGACCGGCAACACCTGGGCCAACGCGGGCGGGCAGCAGGCCGACATCGCGTACGCCAACACCCCGGCCGGCGAGGTGTACATCTACGACGACTACATCCGCCCGGCCACCCGGGACATCGGCAAGGGCTCCCAGCCCGCGCTGTCCCCGGACGCCGGCAGCATCGTCTTCGTCCGCTCGGTGAACGGCCACGACCACCTGTTCACCCGCTCCACCGAACACGACCGGACGGCCGAGAAGGACCTCACCCCCTCGGCCACCACGGACTACACCGAGCCCGCCTGGTCCCCCGACGGCAGGACCGTCGCGGCCCGCACCCCGGACGGCATCAGCACCGTACCGGCCGACGGCTCGGCGGCCCCGGCCCAGGTCTCCACCCTCAAGGGCCTGCCGGTCTACCGGCCCTGAGCCCCGGTCGTCCCGGTCTCCCCGGCCGGGCGCGCCAACTCGGCGCGCAGCTCCGCGAGGTGCTCGTCGGCCGACTCGTGCGGCAGGAACTCGACCAGGTCGAGGAAGCGGAACAGCACCCGCTCCTCGGTGACCGCGTACTCGTAGTCGCCGAACCCGACCACCGCCCCCGTCCCGCCGCGCGCCGCACCGCGCACGGCGGCGGCGGTCAGCCCCTCCCCCGCGCCCTCGGCACTCACCCGCCGACGGGCGTTGGGCCGGGCCAGGTACGGGCACACCATCGACGCGTACAGCATGCAGGCGCGGTGCCCCGGGCCCTCCATGGTCGGCGCCAGGTTGCGGTACGGGCGCCCGGCCCCGAGCGCCTCCGCCATCGCGGCGCTCTCCGCCGGACCGACCACCCGCCAGACCGGACCGCGCGGCATGACGGCGCCGCACACCGAACAGCGGCGCTCCAGCGCGCAGTCGGCGCTGCGCCCGTGGTCGGTCAGCGCGAACTGCGGCTGCCCGTCCTGCCACGGCGTGATCGCCGGCACCGGGTACCCGCGGGCGTCCCGGGGTCGCTCCCCCACCTGGTCCGGCATCGGCACCTGTTCGAATCGCACGCCCCTATCGATACCAGCCGGACGCCCTGACCCGCCACCGGCGGCGGGAGCGGCGGAACCGGCGACCGCGGGGCGGTCGCCGGTCCGGGGTGCGCGTCGGGCGGGCGGGGTCAGTTCCAGATGCCGGTGACGTCCGTCACCCCGGCCGCGTTGCCCGCGTGGCCGCTCGCCCCGGAGAGGTCCTCCAGGGTGCGCAGCACGTTGTAGTGGTTGTAGGTGGTGGAGCTGCTGCTGCCCGGCGTCACGTGGGCGCCGTAGACCAGGGTCGGGATCCGGTTGCCGGACAGGCTGTTGTCCTCGTCGAAGGTGACGACGAGCAGGCTGTTGTGGCTCTGCGCCCAGGCGGCGTACGCGCCGAGGTTGTTCTTGATCCAGGTGTCGCCGGTGCCGACCGAGCAGTCGTGCATGTCGCTGCACAGGTTCGGGATCACGAACGACACGTTGGGCAGCGTGGTGTAGTCGGTCGGGAACTGGGCGAAGGTCTTGGCGCTGCTGAGCGGGACGTTGCCGAAGCCGAACCAGGGGTTGTGCTTCTGCGCGTACTTGCCGCTGCTGCACACCGTGCTGCCCTGGCTGGGCAGGGTCTCGTTGTAGCTCGCCCAGGTCTTCCCGGCGGCGAGCACCTCGGAGGCCAGGTTCGGGGCCTGGAAGCCGCCGACCGTCACGCAGCTGTCGTCGACCCGGCCCTGGGTGGAGCCGGAGAACAGCGCGTAGTAGTTCGGCTCGCTGGGGTGGGTGATGGCGAAGGACTGGGTGAGGTTGGCGCCGCCCGCCTTGAGGGTGTTGTTGAGGTAGGGGGCGCTGCTGCTGCCGATGACCTGGCTGTAGGCGTGGTTCTCCATCACCACGACCACGATGTGGTCGGGCGTGGGCAGCCCGGCGGCCTGCGCGGTGCTGGCGGTGGCGGCCCACAGCCCGGCCGAGGCGGCGACCAGCGCGACGGCCGAGCCGATCGCGGTCGCAGTGCGGCGGGAGCGGGAGCGCGGACGGGGGGCGTCGTTCAGGGGCTTCGCGGACGAGGTCATGACGTTTCCTCGGGTGGAGGGCGGCCCCGTCGGGGCCGCCCGGACGGGAGGTGACTGAGCTACCCGGAGTGCCGACCGAGCCGGCCCGGGGCGTGTCCGACACGCCCCGGGCCGGACACGGCCTAGTAGGGCGTGCCGTTGGCGAAGTCGGTGGCGAAGGTCGACTCGATCGTGCTGAGCACCCCGGAGTCGGAGACGATCAGGCCCAGCTCGCGGTTGTTGTTCAGCGAGTTGTCGGAGAAGTTCTCCGAGCCGGCGAACACCTTGGCGGTGGGCGTGCCGTAGTCGGCGACGATGGCCTTGGCGTGGATGTACAGGCCGGTGGTGGAGGAGTAGGTGACCACCTTGGCGCCGGCCGCGGTGACCTCGTCGAAGGAGGAGCCGTAGGTGTCCGGGCTCATCCCGACGACGCGGACGGTGACGCCGCGGTTGGCGGCGGCGGTGACGGCGTCGACCAGGGCCGGGTCGCCGAACTCCAGCTCCTGGACGTCCAGCGAGGTCTGGGCGCCGTTGATCAGCGCCAGCAGGCGGTCCTGCGAGTCGGTGGGCGACCAGACCAGGTTGTCGCCGTCCGAGGGGGTGATCGAGGTCTTGGCGTAGTCGGCGGCGAAGACCTGCTCGATCGCGGCGACGTCGTTGGCGTCGGTGTCGACGACCCCGTAGTCGCGGCTGCTGGAGTAGTAGGTGGCGTCCAGGTTCCCGGTCAGGATCAGCGACTTGGCGCCGTCCACGGTGACGGTCTTCTGGTGGGTGTAGACGAACGCCGAGGAGGAGTACGTCACGCCGACGCCGGCCGCCTTGAGCGCGGAGTAGGCGGCGCCGTTGACCGAGCTGTGCTTCCCGTCCAGGATCACCCGGACCCGCACGCCGGCGCGCTGCCGGGCGATCAGGGCGTTCACGGCCGTGGTGTCGCGCAGCTCGTACATCGTCACGTCGACGGACTTGGTGGCCGCGTTGATGAGGCCGTAGACCGCGCTGTGGTCCTGGTCCGGGAAGACGATCGTCGAGTAGCCGCCGGCGACGGCGTCGGCGTGGGCGGCGCCGGAGGCGGATATCAGGCCGGCACCGACGAGCAGCAGGGCGCCGGCACGGCGCGCGAAGGTGGCCAGGGGCATGGGGACTCCATGGTCGGTGAGGGGGAGGTCGGCGCGCGGAGGCGCCGGGGAGCGGACGCGTCAGGTGGCGTGGTCCACCTGGCCGACGCGGCCCGCGTGGACGACCAGGCCGGCGCGGCCGACGTGGACACGCCGAACGGAGCAGCCCGAACAGCATGCGGTCACGGTGGTCAACGCGGGTAGATGACGGGAGGTAAAACCTTGCCCCCGGGCCGGAGAACGGACCGTGCCCCGGCAAAACGGCCCGCCAACGGACGAAGCGGGCACGAAGGTTCACATTGCCACGGACCGTCCGGACCGGTGATAGTGATCATCGACCCGACGCGATCCGACACCGCGTCAGCGCACGAGAGAGCCGAGGAACATGGCGAAGACCCGTCTGCTGCGTCCGCTCGCGGTGGCCGCCGCCGCTGCCGTCCTGGCGGCCACCGGAGCCGTACCCGCCCTGGCCGCCGGCCAGGACGGCCCGGCCCTGCCCGCCCCCGACACCGCGGGGGTGCAGAGCGCGCTTCAAGCCACCACCGCCGCCGGCGCCCCCGGCGCCTTCGCCGTGATCAGCGACCACGGCGACGACGACCGGACCCGCTCCCTGACCGTCGGCAAGGCCGATCTGGACGGGACCCCGATGAACTCCGCGTGGAGGTTCCGGGTCGGCAGCAACAGCAAGATGTTCACGGCCGTTCTCGTGATGCAGCTGGCGCAGGAGGGCCGGATCGACCTCGACAAGCCGCTGCGCGACTACCTGCCGGCCGGCACCCTCCCGGACGGCTGGGCGATGACCGGCCGCCAGGTGATGGAGCACCGGGCCGGCATCTACGACCACACCAACGACCTGCTGGAGCAGGCCGGCGAGGAGACCACCGCCGCCTTCGAGGCCCGGATCCGCAGCACGGTCTACACCCCCGCCCAGATGGTCGCCATGTCCGTCAAGCACGGGCAGCAGTACACCCCGGGCAGCCGCTACTCCTACTCCAACACCGACTTCGTGCTGATGGGCATGGCCGTCGAGAACCTCACCGGCCGCCCCTACGCCGACGTGCTGCGCGAGCGGATCATCGAGCCGCTCGGCCTGACCCAGACCTCCTTCGTGGTCCCCGACCAGAAGATCGCAGGCGACCACGTCACCGGCTACCTCACCAACGACGACCGCACCAAGCCGCTGCTGGACTCCACCGAGCAGAACGGCTCCTGGGTGTGGGCCGCCGGCGCCGTCATCTCCACCGCCTCGGACCTCGACCGCTTCCTCGGCGCGCTGATGGCCGGCGGCGACGGCGGGCTCGTCTCCGACGACTCGCTGCGCCAGATGGAGGCCGCCATCCCGACCCCGACCGCCAAGATCTCCTACGGGCTGGGGCTCCGCCGCATCTCGCTGACCTGCGGCGACGTGTACGGGCACGGCGGCATCGTCCAGGGCTTCCAGACCCAGTCCTTCGCCACCCCGGACGGGCGGCGCTCGGTGGTGGTCTTCGCCAACGCCTCCAACAACGGCTCGGTCACCCAGGGCCTGATGAACGCGCTGGAGCCGGCCTTCTGCGGGAAGAAGCCGGTGAAGGCGGCGCCGCGCACCGGCAACGCCCCGGCCCAGCAGAACCAGCGGACCGTCCAGCACGACCAGGGCCTGCCGGTGGTCGAGGACACCCGGATCTGACCTGACCCAGGACCCGCTCCCGCACCGGCCGCCCCGGCCGGACCGTCGCTACGGCGCGACGGCCCGGCCCGGGCGGCCGTCCGCGCTCAGGTCGGTGAGCGCATCGGTGAGGATCTCGCGGGCCTCGTCCGCCCGCCCCTGTTCGATCAGCGCGGTGCCCAGCTCGGTCAGCGCCTTGGTCATGCTGTCCGGGCGCCCGACCGCCCCGTAGTGCACCAGGGCCTGCCGGTAGGCCTTCTCGGCGGCCGGCCAGCGCTTCAACGCCGCCCGGTCCTGGCCGAGTTCGTGCGCCGTCATGGCCGCCAGCAGGTGCATCAGCGGCGAGGACCAGCGCTCCACCAGCTCCAGCGCGCCGGCCAGCGCGCGGCGGCGGACGTCCACGGCCTCCTCGGCCCGGCCCAGCTCGCGCAGACAGGTCGCCGCCCCGCGCAGGGTGACCAGCCGTCCGATCATCGCGGCCCGGTTGTCGACCTCGGCGAAGGCGTCCGCCGCCCGCTGGTAGCTCTCGCTCGCCTCCCGGTGGCGCTGCAGCTGCCGAAGCCCGGAGCCGAGGTAGGTGAGCGCCCAGCCCTGCTGCTCGTGGTCACCCAGCTCCTGGGCCAACTCCAGCCCCTCACCGGCGAGTTCGATGCCGCGCTGGTAGCGGTGCAGACAGGTGATGTACGTCCAGGCCAGGTAGTTCACGTGCACCGCCTCGGCCCGCCGGTCGCCGCAGGCCCGGGCGGCGTCCACCGACAGCTGGAACACCTCGCCCCAGAGGTCCCAGCTCAGCAGCCGGTCGGAGAACCAGTGCATGGCCTCGGCGGTGTCGATCACCTCCCGGTGGCGGCCCTCCCGCTGGGCCCGGTAGAGCGCGGCCAGCCACTCCGGGTGCTCCTCCTCCAGCCAGCGGGCCGACTCGGTGAGGAGCAGCGCCGGATCGTCGGAACCACCGGCGGAGGCGTCGGCCGAGGCGTCCGGGTCGAAGCGCAGGCCGTGCCCGGCCGCCTCGCGCAGCAGTCGGCCCCCGGCCTCGGTACGGGCCTCGGCGACGGCCCCGGCCGGCTCGTCGGCGGCCAGCCGCTCGCCCGCGTACAGCCGCACCAGGTCGTGCAGCCGGTAGCGCTCCGGGGTGGCGGGCTGCACCAGGCCGGCGTCGACGAGCTGCTCCAGGACCAGCTCGGTGCGCCCGGCCGACAGCCCCGCGTAGTGCGCCAGGACGGCCGCGGTGAAGTCCTGCCCGGCGGTCAGCGCGCAGCGCCGGAGCACCAGCCGGGCTTC
Organism: Kitasatospora sp. NPDC056076; assembly: GCF_042266305.1. Classification (NCBI taxonomy): domain Bacteria; kingdom Bacillati; phylum Actinomycetota; class Actinomycetes; order Kitasatosporales; family Streptomycetaceae; genus Kitasatospora; species Kitasatospora sp. NPDC056076. The sequence goes on along the minus strand of NZ_JBHJWG010000011.1, from coordinate 9,572 downwards.
GGCGGGCAGCCTGCGGTAGGACAGCTCGAAGGCCGGACGGACCGCCAGGTCCCCGGTCTCCAGGAGGTCCAGGCGGTTCTCCTCGGCGGCGAGCTGGCGCGTCAGTTGGGCCACCGGCTGCTGCGGCCGGGCCACCAGCCGCTGCCCGGCGATCCGCAGCGCGAGCGGCAGGTAGCCGCACAGCCGGGCCAGGTCCGCGGCGGCGGACGGCGCGGCCTCGACCCGTTCCGGCCCGGCGATCCGGGCCAGCAGGGCGGTGGCCTCGACCGGGGAGAGCACGTCGAGCCGCAGCCGGTGCACGGCCTCCAGGCCGGGCAGGGCGTGCCGGCTGGTCACGATGGTGACGGCGGGGCCGGCGCCGGGCAGCAGCGGGCGCACCTGGCTCTCGTCGACGGCGTCGTCCAGCACCAGGACGAGCCGGCGGTCGCGCACCAGGGCGCGGAACAGTCCGGCCCGTTCCTCCGTCCCGGCGGGCACCGCGCCGTCCTTGACCCCGAGGGCGCGCAGCACCTGGCCGAGCGCCTCCCGGGCGGGCAGCGGGGTGGCGGCCATGCCGCCGAGGTCCAGCGAGAGCTGGCCGTCCGGGAAGGCCGGGGCGAGGGCGTGGGCGGCGTGCAGGGCGAAGGCGGTCTTGCCCAGGCCGGGCTGGCCGCTGATCAGCACGACCCGGGGGTGGGCGGGTCGCCGGTCCGCGGTGAGGGCGGCGAGGTCGGCGAGGGCCTGCTCGCGGGCGGTGAAGTCGGCCAGGTCGCGCGGCAGGGCGAGGGCTCCGGGCACCGGCGGGTCGGTCCGGGGCCCGGGGCCGCCGGGCGGTGCCTGGTCCGGGGCCGTACCCGGCCCGGGCGCCCCGGCGGCCCGGTGCGGCCCTGCGGACGGTCCGGCAGGGTCGGCGGCCGGTCCGCCGGGGCCGGTGGCCGACGGGCTCGCGGCGCCGGTCGCCGGGCCCTGCGGGGGCACCTGCCGCACGCCCCGGGGGCGGCCGGACTGGGCGGCCCGCTCCAGCGCGGCGGTCTGCGGGCCGTCCAGGCCCAGGGCGGCGGCCAGCGCCTGCACGGTGCGCCGCTGCGGTCCTCGGGTGCGGCCGCGCTCCATGTCCCCGAGGGCCCGCAGGCTGACCCCGGCGGTGGCCGCCAGGTCCTCCTGGGTCAGCCCGGCCGTCACCCGGTGGCCGGCCAGCAGATGGCCGAACTCCCCGGTTCCGCTCGCAACCACCATCTGCCCGCCCCGCCCCCTGGTCCGCTGGTCCGCGCTCGCGCAGTTCCGCCGCAGTTCTGCCGGGCCGCACGCCGGGCAGATCGTCTCAGGCAGAAGTATGCCCCGTGGGACGGGCCGCGCGTACCCGGCCGCGGCCTGCGGGGATGCCGGAGGGACGGGCGCCCGGCGGGCGGAACCGCCCAGCGGAACCGCCTGTAGTTCCGCCTACCCTGTTGCCAGGGGAGGCAGTTGTGCACTCCCCCGACCACTCCCCCGACCACTTCCTCGACCCCGCCAGGGCCCCAGCGGCCCCCTGGGCGCCGCTCAGCGCTCCTCCGTGGCCAGCGCCCGTTCCTGCCGTCGGGCCTCCGTCCCCTCGACGCTGCGGCCGAGCGCGAACAGCAGGTCGGCGAGCAGCCCGTGCGAGCGCGCCTCCACGGCCGGGTCGCCGACGGTGCGGCCGAGGGCGACGGCGAGCCGGGCCGAGGACAGCGCCGCGTCCCGGCGGCCGAGGGCGTGCAGGGCGCGGGCCCGGCCGTGGGTGGCGAGCACCGCCGCGCGGTCGGTCCGGACCCCCTCGCCGGTGCCGGAACGCTCCGCGCCCGGCCGGGCTGGGCCCGAACGCCCCCGGGCCGTACGGTCGGTGGCGATCCGGACCGCCTCGTCGGCGTGCGCCAGCGCCCGCTCCGGGGCGCCGACCCGCACCAGGGCCTCGGCGAGTTCGGTGAGCGCCCCGACCAGCAGGTGCCCGGTGGCCGGGGCCCGGGCGGCGGTCACCAGCTCGGTGAGCAGCGGCACCGCCCGGTCGTACTGCCCGGCCCGGGCCAGGGCGGCCGCCACCCGGCTGCGGCAGTGGTGGCGCAGCAGCGCGTCCCCGGCCCGGTCGGCGGCCGCGACGGCGGCGCCGAGCTGTTCCAGGGCGGTGCGGTGGGCCGCCCGGTGGACGTGCAGGACGGCCAGGTCGGTGCCCAGCCGGGCGAGCGCCGCGTCGTCCCGGGCGGCCTTCGCGGCGCGCAGCCCGGTCTCGGCGACGGCCCGCCGGTGCGCCCGGTCCTCGCCGCCGGTGTCCCCGGACAGTTCGTACAGCCGGCCGATCCGGTGGGCGAGCAGCCAGGCGGCGCCGGTGCGCCCGTACTGCTCGGCGCACAGGACGACGGCGTGCAGCGCGCTCTCCTCCCGGCGGAACCAGGCCGCCGGCCGGGCTCCGTCGCCACCGGCGGCACCACCGCCGTCGCCACCGCTGCCGTCGCCGCTGCCGTCCGGGCCCCACGGGGCGGTCAGCTCCAGGTAGTGGGCGATCAGCCGGTCGAGGGCGCCGAACCGTTCCTCGCAGTCCAGTTCGGCGGCCTGCCCGGCGGCGTAGCGGCGGACCAGCTCGCGGCGGGCGTAGTGGCCGGGTGCGGTCTCGGCGAGCAGGTGGACGGCGTCGAGCGCGGTCAGCAGGGTGCGGGCGGCGGCGGGCCGCAGGTCGGCGAGCGCGGCGGCGGTGGCGGTGTCGATCACCGCGCCGGGGTGCAGTCCCAGCAGGGTGAACAGCCGGGCGGCGGCGGACGGCAGGGTCCGGTAGGTGCGGTCCAGGGCGGCGGTGATGCCGCTCGGGTCGGGCCCGCCGCCGACGCCGGCCAGGGCGGTCAGGCCGGTCTGCTCGTCGGCGAGTTCGGCGGCGAGGTCCCCCGGGGTCCAGTCCGGGCGGGCCGCCAGGCGGGCGGCGGCCAGGCGCAGGGCCAGCGGCAGGCGGTCGCAGCGGTCGGCGAGTTCGTCGAGTTCGGCGGCGGTCTGCGGGGCGGTGGCGGGGCGGTCCGGGCCGAGGGCGCGGGCGAGCAGCGCGCGGGCGTCCTGGGCGTTGAGCGGGCCGAGCGGCAGCGCCAGGGCGTCCTCGTGGAGCAGCAGTGCGCGCAGCCGGTCGCGGCTGGTGACGACGGCGACCGGGCCCAGGACGGAGCCGGCCGTCGCGGGCCGGCCGGGCAGCAGCGGGGCGAGCCGCGGGTGGTCGGCGGCGTCGTCCAGCAGGATCAGGATCCGGCGGTCGGCGAGCAGGGCGCGGTAGCGGGCGGCGCGTTCCTCCAGCCCGGCGGGGACGGCCTCGGGGGCGACGCCGAGGTCGGTGAGGAACCCGGCCAGGACGTCCGCGGGTTCGCGCGGCCCGTCCGGGTGGGTGCCGCGCAGGTCGGCGCGGAGCACGCCGTCCGGGAAGCGCTGCGCCGCCCAGTGCTGGACGAGGGCGGTCTTGCCCGCTCCGGCCGGGCCGGTCACCAGGATCGGACGGCCGGTCCGGGCGGCGACGGCCAGGGCCTCGTGCAGGCCGGCGAGTTCGGCGCTGCGGCCGACAAAGCGCCGGTCGGGCGGGGCGTGGCGGGCCAACTGCTCGCCGGCCATGCGTAGTTCCGGACCGGGCGGGCCGGACAGCCGGGTCAGCGCGTGGTCGTACCGGGCCCGGGCCTCCAGGCCGCGGCCGGCCTGCTCCAGGCACTGGACCAGCCGGGCCGCCAGCGGCTGGCGGCCCGGGTGGGCGTCGGCGGCCGCGCCGAGTTCGGCCACCAGTTCACCGCCGCGGCCGGCCAGCAGCAGCCGTTGGGCCAGCCGGTCCAGGGTGCGCAGCCGCAGGTCGGTGAGGTCCGGGAGGGTGCGGGTGCGCAGCAGCTCGGAGCCGCAGTCGGCGAGCGCCGGGCCGCGCCACAGGTCGAGGGCGGCGCGCAGCAGCGGGACGGCCGGGTCGTCGGCGCCGAGCCGGGCGGCGGAGCCGGGCAGCAGCACCCCGGCCCGGTCGTGCAGCGCGCCGAAGCGGACCAGGTCCACCCGGTCCGCGTCGCCCTCCAGGACGTACCCGCCGCCGCGGGTGCCCAGCACCAGCCGGGGGTCGTCCAGTCGGCGGCGCAGCGCGGCCACGTGCCCTTGGAGGGCGGCCCGGGCGGTGGGCGGTGCGGCGCCGTCCCAGACCAGTTCGATCAGTTCCTCGGCGCCCACCGGCTGGTTCAGCCGGACGGCCAGCGCCGCCAGCAGCGCGCGCCGCTTCGGGGCCGAGGGGGTGACCACCGTGCCGTCCGCCCGCCGGACCGTCATCGGCCCGAGCAGCTCGATCTCCATGCTCCCCTTCCCGTCGGGGGTCGTCGGCCTCCGGTGCCGCGCCGTCGCCCCCGTAGGGAGGGACGACGGGGCGGGCCTGAGCGGTTCAGTTCCCGGGCCCTGAGCGGTTCAGTTCCCGGGCCCTGCCCGGTTCAGTTCCCGGGCCCGTCGGCCGGCCCGCCCGGGACCGGTTCGCGGTCGGCCCAGGCCGGTGCGGTCCGGCGCTCGGGCCCGGCGAGGACCTGGACGTCGAACGGCGCGTACTCGTTGCCGTGGTCGCGTGCGGTGTAGCCGGCCGCCGTGAGGATCGCGATCATCGCGGTGGCCATCGCGGTCTGGGCCTCGCCCGACTGCCGGACCGCCGGGGTCTCCCCGTCGGCCTGCTGCGCCTCCTCCCCGGCCCGGCCGCGCAGCCGGGGGCTGACGTGCCAGCTGACCAGCACTTCCGGGTCCGCCGCGCCGAAGTGCTGGTTCCAGGTGCTGACCCGGACCTCGGCGCCGGTGGCGAGGCCGCGGTGCAGGCCGGGGGCCGTCACCGGCAGCCCGGCGGCGGCGAGTTCGTCGCGGACCCGCTGGGCCAGCCGCTCGTACCGGGCGTTCACGTGTCTCTCGGAGTGCTCGTCCATGCCCGCACGCTATCCGGCCCGGGCACCGCCGCGGCAACCGGCGGCCGCGGGGCGCTACGGGGCGGGCGGGACTCCCGGACACGCCCCCAGGCAACCATCCGGCCCCTCCTGGGACTCTGTACCCCTGGCGGCCCGCGCGGCGACGAGCGTCCGGGCACGAACCGGGCCGGTGCGCGCAGGACGACTGCTCCGTCCCGGGGGGCCGCCGTCGGATCATCGGGCGGGACGAGGTGGGGGTACGGGTGCGGATTCGGCTGCTCGGGCCGGTGGAGCTTCGGCTCGCGGCGGGCGGCCTCGCCACGCTGGCGGGGTCGCAGCGGCGCGCGGTGCTGGCGCTGTCGGCGCTGCGGCTGGGGCAGGTGGTCGGCATGGACCAGTTCTGCGAGCTGCTGTGGGGCGAGCGGGCGCCGGCCAGCGCCCGGGCGGCGGTGCAGGGGCACGTCGCGGCGCTGCGCAAGGTGCTCGCCGACACCCCGTTCGAGCTGCACACCCGGGCCCACGGCTACCTGTTGAGCGGGCCGGCCGAGGAGGTGGACGCGCTGCGGTTCGCGGGGCTGGCCGGGCGGGCCGCCGATCGCGCCGACCGGGGTGCGGACGGGGAGGCGGTCGCGCTGCTGGAGGAGGCGCTGTGGCTGTGGCGCGGGGAGGCGCTGGCGGACCTGCCGGACACCCCCCTGCGGGCCGCGACCGCGGAGCAGTTGAAGCAGTCCGCGACGGCGGCCCTGCTCCGGTGGTCCGCGCTGCGGCTGGGGCAGGGCGCGGGGGCGGCGGCGGTGCCGCTGCTGGAGCAGAGCGTCCGGCGGGACGGGCTGCGCGAGGAGCTGGTGGCGCTGCTGATGCGCTGTCTGCACCAGGCCGGACGGCCCGCGGAGGCGCTGAGCGCCTACCACCGGACCAGGCTGCGGCTGGACCGCGAGCTGGGCATCCGGCCCGGGCCGGCGCTGCGGGCGGCGTTCGCCGAGGTGCTGGCGGACGACCGGCCGGCGCCGGCCGCGGTACCGGCCGCGGCCCCGGCGGCCGTCCCGGTGCCGGCCGCGGCCGGCGGGTCCGCTCCCCCGCCCGCCGGACCGCTCCCGACGGTCCCCCGGCAGCTGCCCGGGCTGCGCGTGGAACTGATCGGCCGCACCGCCGAGTTCCGCTGGCTGGACCGCGCCTGCGCCCCCGACCGGGCCACCGACGGACCGGCCCTGGTGGTCGGCCCCGCCGGGACCGGCAAGAGCGCCCTGGTCACCGCCTGGGCCCACCGGGCCGCCGACCGCTACCCGGACGGCCGGCTGTACGCGGACCTGCGCGGCCTCGACCCGGCCGGTCCGGCCGAGCCCGGCGCCGTCCTGGGCCGCTTCCTGCGCGCCCTCGGCGTCCCGGAGTGCGCCCTCCCGCCCACTCGGGCCGGCCGTGCGGCGCTCTACCGCGAGCGCACCCGGGGCCGCCGGCTGCTGGTCGTCCTGGACGACGCCGCCGACGCCGACCAGCTCGCCGACCTGCTGCCCGAGGGTCCGGGCTGCGCCGCCGTGGTCACCGCGCGCTGCTCCCTGGAGAAGCTGGTCGCCACCGACGACGCCGCCCTGCTGCGGCTGACCGCGCTGCCCGAGGACGACGCCCTGGCCCTGCTGGAGCACCTGCTGACGCCGAACCGGCTGCGCCCCGAACCGTCCGCCGCCACCGCACTCGTCCGGCTCTGCGAGGGCCTGCCGCTCGCCCTGCGGATCGCCGCCGCGCGGCTGGCCGCCCACCCGGAGTGGACGGTCGCCGCGCTGGTCGCCGACCTGGCCGACGAGGAGGGCCGGCTGGCCGCCCTGGAGCTCGACGAGCGCACCGGCCTGCGCCAGCAGCTGCTCCTCAGCCACCGCCAACTTCCGCCGTCGGCAGCCCGGTTGCTCGCCCTGCTGGCCGTCCACCCGGGCCCGGAGGTGGACGGCCAGGCGGCCGCCGCCCTGCTCGACACCGACCCGGCCACCGCCCACCGGGCGCTCGGCGAGCTGGCCTCCCGGCACCTGCTCACCGGCACCGCCCCGGGCCGCTACCACCGCACCGAGCTGGTCCGGCTGTTCGGCGTCCAGCTGCTCGCCGAACAGCCCGAGCAGCTCCGGGAGCAGGCCCGCGCCCGGCTGCTGGACCACTACCAGGCCGCGCTGCAGCACTGCGGCGGCTACCTCGACCCCGGCCAGGAGGACGCCGGGGTGCCCGCCCGGAGCCCGCAGGCCGTCCCGCCCGTGGTGGACATCCGCACCGCGCTCGACTGGTTCCGCGCCGAGGAGCCCGCCCTGCGGGCGCTGATCGACGAGGCCGCCGTCAGCGACCCGGGCCGGGCCTGGCGGCTCGCCCTGACCACCGGTTCGCTCTACTACGGCGCCAGCCGCTTCACCGACTGGCTGGCCCGCGCCGAGGTCGGCCTGGCGGCGGCGGAGCGCTGCGCGGACCCGGTCGCGGTGGCGTTCCTGCACAACTGCCGGGCCCAGGCGCTGGTCGCCCTGGAGCGCCGGCACGAGTCGGCCGAGGCGTCCCGGCGCGCGGTGGCGGCCGCCGAGTCCGCCGAGGGGCCGGCCGCCGCCTCGGCGCGGGTGCGGGCACAGGCCTCGCTGGCCCTGGTCACCGCGATGCTCGGGGACTCCGCCGGGGCGCAGCGGCTGGCGGCGGAGGCGACCGCGCTCGCCGTCCGGTCGGGCGACCGGAAGCGGCTGGTCGACGCCCTGGTCCACCAGGGCTGGGTGAGTCTGGCGACCGGCGATCCGACGGCCGCCCAGCGGCTGTCCCAGGAGGCCCGGGAGCTGCTGCCGCCCCGCCCGGTCACCCAGGTGCACCTGTGGTCGCTGCTGACCGAGGCGCAGGCCCTGCCGCCGACCGTCCGGGACCACGCCGCGGACCTGGCCTGGCACCGGCTGCTGGCCGCCTGCGAGGAGGCGGGCCTGCTCTACCTCCACGCGGTCACCGAACAGTCCTACGCGGCCCACCTGGTGGCCCGGGGCCGCGCGCCGCAGGTGCGCGAGCGGCTGGCCTCGGCGCTGGAGCGCTTCCGCCGGCACGACCGGCTGGCCGGGCACCGCAGCGAGTTCACGGCCGGTCTGGAGGCCTCGCTCAGCCTGCGCGCCGGGGACGGGCCGGAGGCCGGGTGCGCACCCGGCAGCGACCGGACCGCCGTGGACGGTCCGGTCGCGTAGCGCTCACCCGACGGCCGTCCCCCGGAGTCCTACCGAGGGTTCGGCCGGAGGGATCAGCCGGGGGCTCAGCCCGAGGTTCGGCCGGGGGTTCAGCCGGTGGCCGGCGCGTACCCGTGCTCGGCCGCCAGCACCGGCCGCAGGGCCCGGACGGCGTAGAAGTTGCGGGACTTGACCGTCCCCGGCGGCACCCCCAGCTGCGCCGAGGCCTCCAGCACCGAGCGGTCCTTGAGGTGCAGCTCGACCAGCACCTCGCGGTGGTGCTTCTGCACCCGCCGCAGCGCCAGCGCGATGTCCCGGGCGACCACCACCTGCTCGTACGGGTCGTCGGCGAGCGGGCGGTCCTCCACCGGCTCGCCAATGGCCTCCTGGGCTCGGGCGGCGGCCATCCGGTAGTGGTCGATCGCGATCCGGCGGGCGACGGTGAACAGCCAGGGGCGGCTGTGCTCCGGGCCGGCGGCCAGGGCCTCCGGGTGCTGCCAGGCGCGCAGCAGGGTCTCCTGGAGGATGTCCTCGGCCTTGCCGCGGTCGCCACCGGTGTTGCGCAGCAGGGCGCGCAACAGGTAGCCGCCGTGCAGCCGGTGGATCTCGGCCAGGGTGTCGGGGTCGAGGGTCCGTCGGACCGGGGCCGGCTCCGGCACCGCGACGGGGTCGGCAGGGGGGCCCGCGGGCGGCTGGGCGACGGACGTGGGCGGAGCGACGGACTGCTTCGACACGCGCTACCTCTCAGGTCGGGCAAGGGCACATGGCAGGGCTTCCGCCGGACATCCCCCGTGGCGGTAGACATCAGCCTGCCGGGCGCCGCCAAGGACCTGCCAACGATCCGCCAACGCCCGGACCGGGCGGCACCCGGCGCGGCGCCGGGTGCCGCCCCGTCGTGCCGGGGAGGCCGCGCCGGGCTCAGTCCGTGCCGGGTGCCGCCGGGCCGCCGTTGAGCGCCTCCACCAGGTCCTGCACCCCGTCCTCGCCCCGGTGCTCGATCAGCACCGCGACCCAGCCGGCCAGCCGTTCGCGCTCGGCCACCGTCCACCCCGGTGCGGAGGGGTGCTCGTCCACCACCAGCGCCCGGGCCAGGCCCAGCAGCCCGGGGGTGGGTTCCGCGCGCCGCTGGCGCTCCGGCAGCACCCCCAGCGCCAGCCGCCGGGCGACGGCCGTCACCTCGGCCGCGCCGCAGGCCGGCACCGCCAGCCCGGACGGCCCCGGCACCACCGGTGCGCCCATCTGCACCAGGGCCGCGATGTACTCCCGCACCTCCGGCCCGTCCGCTTCCATCCGGCGTTCCTCCCCCGTCCCGTTCCGTCCCGCTCTACGGCGCCCACCCCGGTCGGGGTTCAGGCGCAGCCCACCGACCGTACCGGTCGGTACGGTTACGGCCTGAAACCCGCCGTTCCGTCCGCCGTTCCGTCCGCCGTCCGGCCCGGTCGGGCCGGACCGCATTGTGCCGGTCGGTGATGAGAAACCGCGGGCCCGACACCACCGACACCACCGCCGCCACCGGGAAACGGCGCGGCCGGCCGGGGCGGCTGCCCCGGCC